>NZ_AJZD02000137.1 GCF_000272105.2 Vibrio splendidus 12E03 | reverse complement strand
ACAAACGGGAAGCTGCGGCTATTGCCGTGGATAGAAATACCGGTGAAATCCGAGCGATGGTCGGTGGTAAGCGTACTGGCTACGATGGCTTTAACCGTGCCTTGAACGCGAGTCGTCCTATTGGTTCTTTGGTTAAGCCTGCAATCTACTTAACCGCCTTAGAACAACCCCAAAAGTACACGTTGGCGACAACACTGAAGGACACGCCACTGAGCTTGAAAGGCAGTAAAGGCAGCGTATGGAGCCCAAGAAACTTCGATCGTAAGTTCCGCGGAGATGTGCCCTTGTATGTGGCGCTTTCTAAGTCTTACAACGTACCTACCGTTCGTTTGGGCATGCAGTTAGGCATTGATAGCGTCTCGGATACGATTGAAAAGCTGGGTGTCGATAAAAATGAGATACGCCCAGTGCCGTCGATGTTTTTGGGTTCGTTCTCACTGACTCCGTTCCAAGTAGCGCAGATGTACCAAACCATTACCAACTCTGGTCGTATCGCACCTTTGTCTGCTCTTCGTTCTGTGGTTGATAATGATGGCGAGGTTTTATATCAATCAATCCCTCGCGTATCGCAAAGTGTTGATCAGCAAGCTGCTTGGTTAACAACTTATGCGATGAAGCGTGGTGTATCGGAAGGTACGGGTCGTTTCCTACAAGGCCAGTTTGCTTGGGCAGGGTTAGCAGGTAAAACGGGCACCAGTAATGACAGTCGAGACAGTTGGTTTGTTGGGGTTGATGGCCGTGAAGTCACCACCATCTGGCTAGGGCGCGATGATAATAAGCCGACTAAACTAACGGGCTCAAGTGGTGCGTTACGTGTCTATGCCGATTATCTTAAACATAGAACTCCGGAGCAATTATTACTGCCTTGGCCGAATGGGATTACGACGGCCAGTTTTACTCGAACTTCTGAAGGGGCTTTAGAGTTTGACTGTGATGGTGCGGTGAAACTGCCTGTTTGGGATGAGAATGGAAACATTAAAAAGGGCTGTGAAAGTCAACCAAAACAGTGGCTAAAGAAGCTTTTTCAGTGGTAAAGTCATAACAGAAAAGAATGACAAGGATAGTTTAAAGAATGATTTCTCGTTGGATAGTGAGCGGCTTAGGCATTGTGGGTACTGTAATCAGTTTTCAGCTGTTTGCATCTACCGCGACACAGGTTGATCAATCTCAGCAGGCTGAACAAGCTCATAAAAGACCAACCGTTGCTGTCGTTCTTGCTGGTGGTGGGGCAAAAGGTGCAGCTCACATTGGTGTGCTTAAAGCTCTAGAAGAGATGCAAATCCCGGTTGATTATATTACCGGTACCAGTATGGGCTCATACGTTGGTGGTCTTTATGCGACAGGGATGAGCGCAGACGAGATCGAGAGCTTTATTTATACGGTCGATTGGAATCGCGGTTATCGTGATCGCGTTAACCGTAGTGATCGCCGTGTACGTGACAAAGAATATGAAGACCGCTACCAACTGAACACCGATCTCGGCTTAGGTTGGGGCGAAATCAAAGCAAGGAAAGGGGTGGTGCAAGGCCAGAATATGTTACGTATTCTGCGTGAGACCACAGGTAATCTATCCTCATTCGATTCTTTCGACCATCTTGCGATTCCATACCGTTCCGTCGCAACCGACATTATCGAACTTGAAGAGGTGGTCATCGACCATGGTCACCTTGTTGATGCCATGATGGCCAGTATGTCAGTTCCCGGAGCGCTTCCCCCTTATGAGCTAGATGGTCGAATGCTGGTTGATGGTGGTGTCACCAATAATATGCCCGTCGACGTAGCCAGAGCGATGGGTGCAGACATCGTCATTGCGGTGGATATTAGTACCAACTACAAAGGCAAAGATGATTTCACGAATTTTCTAGCCGCAGCTGACCAACTCTCTAATTATCTTGTTCAACGCAGCACCCAAGAGCAAGCTGAAACACTCACAGACGATGATGTCTTCCTGCGCCCAGATGTTGGGGAAATGGAGACGACAGAATTTGATAAAATGCCATCGGCTTTCCTCGCGGGTTATGAAGCTGCTAAGCAGCATACTGATGAACTTTCTAAGCTATCGCTCTCAAATGCCGATTATCAGCATTATATCGAGGACAAACAAAAAGCACGCAGACAGCTGAAGCACGGCGATAAGACCGTCGTTGACCGAGTTGTTATCAATAACAATACCCACTATTCCGATAAGCTGATCGAAAACCGTTTAAACCTAGATTCCGGTAAGATCTTAAAGACCAGTGAAATTGAATCTAAAGTGCAAGACCTCTATGCACTGGATAGATTTGAGTTGGTCACTTATGAGTTTGATAATGTTGACGGTGAAGAGCAACTTACGGTGAATGTGGATGAAAAGTCTTGGGGGCCAAACTACCTCAACTTTCGTTTCTTTCTTGAAGATGATTTCTCTACTACTAGCCAGTACTCGATCGGTGTCTCCGCCAACTTTACCGATATCAACTCGCACGGTGCAGAGTTAAGAACCAATATCGAGATGGGTACGGATAAACGAATTGAGGCCGAACTCTACTCGCCATTCTTTTCGAGTCAAAAATTGTTCACTTCTGCATCGGTTGTTTATAGCAAGGAAAACAGAAATCTACCGGTAGATATTGACGATATTGAAGAGCCGACACTGGACGTAACGAAAGACTACTTTCCAATGACCTATAGCGAGTATGTCGGTGAATTAGCGTTAGGCTATCAACCTACCTTATGGCAAGAGCTGAAGTTTGGTGTTCGTTATACTGATGGGGATGTTGAGGTGGCTTCTTTACCTTCGTTAGGTAATGGTGGTTACACGCGTATTGGTGGATTTATCAATTATCGATTGGATACTTTGGATAACTTCAGCTTGCCAACTGAAGGTTATTTTGTTGATTTAGAATACCTTGTTTCTCATGATGACTTTCAGAATGATAGCTCGATTAACGAAACAGAGTTGACGTCTGAGAGCGATACGGTTTATGAGTTTTCGGCTAATTTAATGGCAGCAAAGAGTATCGAGAAGCATACTTTAGTCGCAAAGCTCGATTACGGTATTGTAGAGAGCAAAAATTCGATTTTCCCTATTGATCCCAAAGAGCTTGGTGGCTTCTTAAACCTATCAGGTATTCCAAGGAACAGTATGATTGGTCAGAACTTGGCGTACACCAGCCTTATTTATCGTTATAAGTGGTTTGAAAATGACTTCGGCCTCTTTGAATCACCATTCTACGTGGGTGCATCCATTGAGCATGGTGGTGTTTGGTCGAACAATGATTTGAGTATTGATGAAGCGCCAATGTACACCGCGGGTTCTGTTTTCGCAGGTGTCGATTCACCAATCGGGCCGATCATTTTAGCTTATGGCCGAACCGAAGATAATTTCGATTCGGTGTATCTGATTGTAGGTACGTCCTACAAATAATCATGCGCAGAGTCGCCATTTAAGTGCGTAATTAGGCAAAAATAGTGGGACTTTCGTCTTAACTTGCTATGTTGGTCAAAATGATAAGATTTTAATTTAACGTTAAATTTGCTATTCTACCGCCCACAGTTTGGCCTCTATGACGCCGCTCATCAATACAAATTGAATGACAAAAATGGCAATGGAGAGCCAAGTTTCCAAGGATGTTCACTTCTTTATTTTACTAACAATTATGAAGGGAAGAAGTGAACCGCAATGAGAGGAAAAAAGTCGTGCTTGAAGCCTACCGTAAACACGTCGAAGAACGTGCTGCCGAAGGAGTTGTTCCAAAACCACTAGATGCTGAGCAGGTAGCTGGCCTAGTTGAACTTCTGAAGAATCCACCTCAAGGTGAAGAAGAAATCATTCTTGACCTACTAGAAAATCGCATTCCACCGGGTGTAGATGAAGCCGCTTACGTAAAAGCTGGCTTCCTTACGGCTATCACTAAAGGTGAAGTAGCTTCTCCACTAGTAAGCAAAGCAAAAGCTGCAGAATTGCTTGGTACCATGCAAGGCGGCTACAACATCGAATCTCTAGTATCTCTACTAGACGATGCTGAGCTTGCTCCAATCGCTGTTAAAGCTCTATCTCATACTCTACTGATGTTCGATGCGTTCTATGACGTAGAAGAGAAAGCGAAAGCTGGCAATGCATCTGCACAACAAGTGCTTCAATCTTGGGCTGATGCTGAATGGTTTACAGCGAAAAACAAAGTAGCGGAAAAGATCACCGTTAAAGTATTTAAAGTTACCGGTGAAACGAACACCGATGACCTATCTCCAGCGCCTGATGCATGGTCACGTCCTGACATCCCAGTACACGCGAAAGCGATGCTGAAGATGGAACGTGATGGCATTACTCCAGATGAACAGGGTAGCGTTGGTCCAATCAAACAAATTGAAGAAATGCAAAAAGATGGCATTCCACTGGCTTACGTTGGTGATGTTGTTGGTACAGGTTCTTCACGTAAATCGGCAACAAACTCAGTACTTTGGTTTATGGGTGAAGATATCCCATTCGTACCAAATAAGCGTACTGGCGGTGTTTGTCTTGGTGGTAAAATTGCACCAATCTTCTACAACACAATGGAAGATTCAGGCGCACTACCCATTGAACTGAACGTACAAGATATGAACATGGGCGACATCATTGATATCTACCCGTACGAAGGTGTTGTTCACAAGAACGGTTCTGTGATTTCAAACTTTGAGCTAAGCAAAGTACTTCTTGATGAAGTGCGTGCTGGTGGCCGTATTCCACTGATCATCGGTCGTGGTCTAACGGGTCGTGCTCGTGACGCTCTAGGTCTAGAAGAAACGGATCTGTTTGCTAAACCAATCGACCCATCTGCATCTGATAAAGGCTACACGCTAGCTCAGAAGATGGTTGGTAAAGCATGCGGCGTTGAAGGTGTGCGTGCTGGTCAGTACTGTGAACCTAAAATGACGACAGTCGGTTCTCAAGATACGACCGGTCCTATGACTCGCGATGAGCTTAAAGATCTGGCGTGTCTTGGTTTCTCTGCAGACCTTGTAATGCAGTCTTTCTGTCACACATCGGCATACCCTAAACCAGTCGATGTAAACACTCACCATACGCTACCTGATTTCATCATGAACCGTGCGGGTGTTTCACTTCGTCCGGGTGATGGCGTTATTCACTCATGGCTAAACCGTATGCTTCTTCCTGATACTGTAGGTACAGGTGGTGACTCGCATACTCGTTTCCCTCTAGGTATTTCATTCCCTGCGGGATCTGGCTTAGTAGCATTTGCTGCGGCAACTGGCGTTATGCCTCTTGATATGCCTGAATCTATCTTGGTTCGCTTTAAAGGTGAAATGCAGCCGGGTATCACGCTACGTGACCTAGTACATGCAATTCCTCTTTACGGTATCAAGCAAGGTCTACTAACGGTAGAGAAAGCCGGTAAGATCAACGAATTCTCTGGTCGTGTACTAGAAATTGAAGGTGTTGAGCACTTATCTGTTGAGCAAGCATTTGAGCTTTCTGATGCATCTGCTGAGCGTTCTGCTGCAGGTTGTACGGTTAAGCTATCTCAAGAGTCTATCGATGAGTACCTGAACTCGAATATCGTTATGCTTAAGTGGATGATTGCTGAAGGTTACGGTGATGTTCGTACGATTGAGCGTCGTATCACAGCAATGGAAGAGTGGTTAGCGAACCCTGAGTTGCTATCTGCTGATTCAGATGCGGAATACGCGCATGTTATTGAGATTGATCTTGCTGACATCGATCAACCAATCCTATGTGCACCAAATGATCCAGATGATGCTCGTCTTCTTTCGGACGTTCAAGGTACTGAGATTCAAGAAGTGTTCATCGGTTCTTGTATGACGAACATCGGTCACTTCCGTGCTGCAGGTAAGATGCTAGAAGAGTTTAACGGCTCGCTAAACACTCGCCTATGGGTGGCTCCGCCAACGAAGATGGATAAAGACCAACTGACAGAAGAAGGCTACTACGGCATCTTCGGTCGTGCTGGGGTACGTATCGAAACTCCTGGCTGTTCACTATGTATGGGTAACCAAGCTCGTGTTGCTGATGCTTCGACGGTTATGTCGACGTCAACGCGTAACTTCCCGAACCGCTTAGGTAATGGCGCGAACGTTTATCTGGCTTCTGCTGAGCTTTCTGCTGTTGGCGCGATTCTAGGTCGCATCCCAACGAAAGAAGAGTACTTAGAGTACGCTGAGAAGATTAATGCAACGGCTGCTGATACATACCGTTACCTGAACTTCCATAAAATGGGTCAGTACACGGAAAAAGCAGACACGGTTATCTTCCAAGAACCAGCTTAGTTCCTCGTTATATTTGTAGCTGCAGCGTTGTTGACTGCGTACGTTCACCGGAGCGCCGGCCGCCCTAATCACATAGAGCTTCTATGCTCATAGGGATGAACGAACTTGTCGCCTAACTGCAACTCCAACTATTTAGAGGAACCCAAATGATAGAACGTCTACTTCGGTAGGCGTTTTTTTATGTCCGAATACTGGACGACGAGCGACTCGATCTCTTGATGACTTCGCTATATACTCTCGCCTCATTTTTGCCACAACCCTTTTATTGAGCCTCTTTTTATTAGAGCTTTGGAGTCTTATGGAATTCGAATTTACTAGAAACACTCTAATGGGTGAATACTATGTGAAATGCAGCATGGGCCATGAGATTGTTGGCCGTTGGCTTCAAGAAGAGATCGGTAAAGATAAGCAAAAATTAGATCATGTGATGGCGTTGATTGAGCAATCTCGACAGGACTTGAGCAATGAAGTGACGTTGCTTGGCAAAGAGATTAGCCTTGCGATTAATGAAGACGAAGTAACGATTCAAGAAAACGTGTTAGCGCATGAGCAAGAGATGGAAGAGGGCAGTGAGTTCGACTTCTATAACTGTGAAAGCCAAGCAAGCTGTGGAATCGACGATTTCGAACTGCTCATCGAACGCTGGATGGATTTTTTAGGTTACTAGTCGCTAATACCTATTTGTTAGTCACTCAGAGCTTTGCAGGCTCCGTTGCCCAAAACTGGAGCAACAATAGTGCAACGCATTAAGATAGTGAAAAGGCCGCACCATATTGGTGCGGCCTTTTTCGTTGTTACGACCTTATTATATTAATGTTGTTTAAAATCAATAATTTAACTTTTTGGCACGCTACTTGGATTGTAATAAGAGAATTAACGGATTAAGTAAGAATTTAAGGAACGAATATGAAATTAATAAATGCCATTGTTAAGCCATTCAAATTAGACGATGTACGCGAAGCGCTCTCTGATGTGGGTATTGAAGGTATGACTGTTTCTGAAGTGAAAGGCTTTGGTCGTCAGAAGGGACACACTGAATTGTATCGTGGTGCAGAGTACCAAGTGGATTTCCTACCAAAAGTTAAGCTAGAGATTGCTACCCAAGCTGAGAATGTTGACCGAGTTGTTGAAGCGATTAGCCAAGCGGCACACACCGGAAAAATCGGCGACGGCAAAATTTTTGTGTATGACCTAAGCCAAGCCGTACGAATTCGTACTGGTGAAATGGATGCTGAAGCACTTTAAAGAATTACAAGGACTGGAGACTTTAATATGGAACTTACAACAACAGTAACGGAACTACGTTACGCACTAGACACTTTTTTCTTCCTCATTTCAGGTGCGTTGGTAATGTGGATGGCAGCAGGCTTCGCGATGTTAGAAGCTGGCCTAGTTCGTTCAAAGAACACCACAGAAATTTTAACTAAGAACATCTGTTTGTACGCAATTGCTTGTACAGCTTTCTTAGTGGTTGGTTACAACATCATGTATGTCGACAACGGTGAAGGCGGTTGGTTGCCATCATTTGGTACTCTAATTGGTACACAAGGTGAAGGCGCAGACCACTCACTAGAATCAGACTTCTTCTTCCAGGTAGTATTCGTTGCAACAGCAATGTCTGTAGTATCTGGTGCGGTTGCTGAGCGTATGAAGCTTTGGTCATTCCTAATCTTCTCTGTAGTACTAACAGCGTTCATTTACCCCGTTGAAGGTTACTGGACTTGGGGCGGCGGTTTCCTATCAGAAGCGGGTTTCAGTGACTTCGCAGGTTCAGGTATCGTACACATGGCTGGTGCAGCAGCAGCGTTGGCTGGTGTTCTACTACTCGGTGCTCGTAAAGGTAAATACGGTAAGAACGGTGAAATCTACCCGATTCCT
Source organism: Vibrio splendidus 12E03 (assembly GCF_000272105.2). GTDB lineage: Bacteria > Pseudomonadota > Gammaproteobacteria > Enterobacterales > Vibrionaceae > Vibrio > Vibrio splendidus_I. The sequence goes on along the minus strand of NZ_AJZD02000137.1, from coordinate 46,835 downwards.
GGTTCAAACATGCCACTTGCAACGCTAGGTACATTTATCCTTTGGTTTGGTTGGTTCGGTTTCAACGGCGGTTCTCAACTGATGGTTTCGGATTTTGAGAACGCAACAGCAGTAGGTCAAATCTTCCTTAACACTAACGCAGCAGCAGCAGCGGGCGCAATTGCAGCACTGCTAGTATGTAAAACAACTTGGGGTAAAGCAGACCTAACAATGATTCTTAACGGCGCGTTAGCGGGCCTAGTTGCAATCACTGCAGACCCTCTATCACCATCACCTCTATTTGCTGTAGCGATTGGTTCGGTATCTGGTGCATTGGTTGTATTCAGCATCATCGCTCTAGACAAAGCTAAGATTGATGATCCAGTAGGTGCTATCTCTGTACACGGTGTATGTGGTTTCTTCGGTCTAATGGCTGTGCCACTAAGCAACGCTGATGCAACGTTTGGTGCTCAGCTAATGGGTGCAGCGGTCATCTTTGCATGGGTATTCGGTGCTAGCCTAGCAGTATGGGCAGTGCTTAAAGCAACAATCGGTATCCGAGTAACGGAAGATGAAGAACTTGAAGGTATGGACATGCACGATTGTGGTGTCGGCGCTTACCCTGAGTTTGTATCAGTAAAATAATCAACAGTCGTCGCCTAATCTGAATGGGTTAGGTTAGACAAAGAAAGCCCCGCAACTCTTGTTGCGGGGCTTTGTTGTATTTACGGTTGCACAATATATAAACACGAACGTTGAAGTTAGGCTCATTGTTTAAGGGGAATGACAAGACACAAAGTTGAAATGGTTTGTTACAAAAGTGAGAGTTTGAATGGTCTGAGTAGACGGATTTTTTGTTGGTCGTCATTGTAATTATGTTAATGATGAATATAATAACGCAACTGATAGACATTATCATTTCGATATAAAGGATTTTACAATGAAGAAACTGCTAACACTTTCAGCTCTAGCGTGTGGTGTAATTGCCCCGACAGCAATGGCTGCGGAAGAAGTAAACGTATACTCTTACCGTCAACCTTTCCTTGTTGAGCCAATGTTCAAAGAGTTCACAAAAGAGACTGGTATTAAAGTAAACGTTAAGTTTGCTAAAAAAGGTTTAGCAGAGAAGTTAGCTCAAGAGGGTGAATACAGCCCAGCTGACGTTGTCTTAACTGTAGATATCAGCCGTCTATCTGAATTAACTAAACAAGGTCTAGTTCAATCTGTAGAGAGCGATGTACTTGAAAAGAACATCCCTGCTCAATACCAAGATACAGATAATGAGTGGTTTGCTCTAACAACTCGTACACGTAGCGTTTATTCTTCACGTGACCGTGTTGGTCGTCTAGGTGAAGAGTTCACTTACGAAGATCTAACTAAGCCTGAATTTAAAGGCAAAATCTGTACTCGTAGCGGTAAGCACCCATACAATGTTTCTCTAGTATCTTCGATGATTGCTCACAAAGGTGAAGCTGAAACGAAAGAATGGCTAGAAGGCGTAAAAGCAAACCTAGCACGTAAGCCTCAAGGTAACGACCGCGCGCAAGTTAAAGCGATTAAAGAAGGTCTATGTGATGTTGCTCTTGGTAACAGCTACTACCTAGGTAAGATGGTTAATGATAAAGAGCAAAAAGCTTGGGCTGACTCTGTTTACATTAACTTCCCTAACCAAGAGACTACAGGTACTCACGTAAACATCTCTGGTATGGCAATGGCTAAATACTCTCCAAATGAAGAGAATGCCGTTAAGCTAATGGAATTCCTATCTGGTAACACAGCACAAAGCATGTACGCAGAAGTGAACTACGAATACCCAGTGAAAGCAGACGTTAAACCTTCTGAGCTTGTTGCTTCATGGGGTGAATTCAAAGCTGATACAATTTCTCTAGATCAGATCGCTGACCACCACGCAGCAGCAATCAAGCTATTAGATGAAGTTAAGTTCGATCTTTAATTTATTACTGTAGGCTTCGGCCCAAGTAAAATGACAACCTCAAGTCGCCATTTTCGGTCACTTGGGGTTGTTTGTTTTTGGAAAATCACTTTTTGATACAAAGCTCGTCGTTGATCCCTTGAGTTATTAGCATCTCACCTTGAAGTCGTTACAGTATATGGGTATAAATAACCCCACCATTAAAAGGATATGAGATGTATTTGCAAATGCATTTGTGTTTCATTAAGCCTCGTTGTAGTTAGGCGATGAAAGAAAAGAATTATTTATGGAACACCAGTAGCGGCATTATTGCAGTATTGCTGGTTTTACCGATCTTAGCGATTTTTACGACGGCTGTTGGAGAAACAGATGAGCTATTTTCTCATCTGATGTCCACAGTGATGCCCACCTATGCTTACAATACGGTGGTTTTAGTCATAGGAACCATGTTCCTGTCTTTAGTTTTTGGTATTCCGTCTGCTTGGATTATGGCAATGTGCCGTGTGCCGGGTGAGCGTGTTTTACAGTGGGCACTGGTACTGCCATTAGCTATGCCAGGCTATATTGTCGGGTATATCTTTACCGATTGGTTCGACTTTGCAGGCCCTGTTCAAGTGTTACTGCGAGATCTGACTGGGTGGGGACCCGGTGAGTATTGGTTCCCGGATATTAGAACGTTATCGGGCGCCATTATTGTTCTGTCCCTCGTTCTTTACCCGTATGTTTACTTGTTGTGCCGCGCGGCCTTTATGGAGCAAAACGTCTCCTTATTGCAATCCGCTCGGTTGCTAAAATGTTCACCTTGGGAAAGCTTTCGTCGTATTTCTTTACCGCTTGTTCGTCCTTCTATGGCGGTAGGTCTATCGCTTGTCGCAATGGAAACCATCGGTGACTTTGGTACCGTGAGTTACTTTGCAGTCAACACCTTAACGACAGCGGTTTACGATACCTGGTTAGGTTACTCAAGTTTAACGGCTGCAGCGAAAATATCGGCAATTATGCTGGTTATCGTGATCCTACTGTTGAGTTCAGAGCGCTATAGCCGTCGTAAACAGAAACTGTTCCAGAATCAATTCAGCAGTCGTGAAGACTTTCGCTACGACTTGTCCGGTTGGAAAAAATGGTTGGCACTGTTCTGGTGTTGGGGATTAGTGTGCGTTGCATTCTTGTTTCCTCTCGGTCAGTTGATGATCTATGCCTACAAATACTTTGCGCAAAGCTGGACGCCTGAATTCAGAGAGTATGCGGTTAACAGCCTTTATGTGTCAGTAGTCGCGGCGATTATTGGCGTTATCATTGCGATGATTGTGAATTTTAATCAACGTGTTAGCCCAAGTAAGAAAAATCAGGCTTACATGCGTATTGCTTCGATGGGCTATGCTGTTCCAGGCACAGTGTTGGCGATTGGTGTGATGGTGCCTGTGCTGTTCATGGATCATTTAGTTAATGATATTGCTAAAGTGATGGAGTGGGGACGTCCGGGGCTGATTTTCTCTGGCTCTATGTTTGCGCTTATCTTTGCCATGGTGGTGCGTTTTTCTGCGGTGGCGATTGGCAGTATTGAAAGTAGCTTGAGTAAAGTATCTCCTTCATTGGATATGGCTTCTAAAACCATGGGTTGCAATACCAACCAGATGTTACGTCGTGTTCATTTACCTTTGATTAAACGCGGCGCGCTGATCGCCGGTTTATTGGTGTTTATCGAATCAATGAAAGAGCTAAATGCGGCATTGCTGCTGCGTCCTTTCAACTTCGAAACATTAGCGACCTATGTTTATAACTATGCCTCAGATGAGCACCTCGAATTGGCGGCGATGCCTGCTGTATTACTGGTGTTAGTAGGTTTAATTCCTCTGATTATCGTAAACCGTTCCTTGGAGCAGAAACACTAATGAGTTGTGCATTATCAATTAAAGATCTGACTTGTAAATATGAGTCGCAAACCATCTTGGAAGCGCTCTCGTTAGAAGTTGAGCATGGTGAAATTGTTTGTCTTCTTGGTGCAAGTGGCTGCGGAAAAACCACCTTACTTAAGGCGATTGCTGGCCTGCTTCCATTGAGTAGCGGCGTAATGAGTTTGAACTGTCAAACCATCGATGATGGTGATAATTGGTTGCCACCGGAGCAACGAAATATCGGTATGATTTTCCAAGACTACGCTCTGTTCCCGCACCTGACGGTCAACCAGAACGTTGGCTTTGGACTAAAAGAACTCTCAGAGCAGAAAAAGAAAGAGAAAGTTCAAGAGATGTTAGAGTTGGTTCACTTAGATGAGTATGGTGACCGATACCCGCATCAACTTTCTGGTGGTCAACAGCAGCGTGTTGCGATTGCCCGATCTTTGGCATACAAGCCTGATTTACTGCTATTGGATGAACCGTTCTCGAACATCGATACTCAGGTTCGTCATGAGCTGATTTCTCAAATTCGTAAGATCTTTAAGAAGCAGGGTGTGACAGCTATTTTCGTAACTCACAGCCGCGAAGAAGCGTTCGCGTTTGCAGATAAGATGGCAGTAATGAACCATGGTGTGATTGAACAATATGGTTCGGCCTCTGAGTTGTATTTCCACCCTTCGAGTAAGTTCGTTGCAGACTTTTTGGGCGGCGGTAGCTATCTCAATGCGCAGCGTATTTCAGGAAATGAATTTGAAACAAGCTTAGGCCTGATAGAAGCGAAAGCACAAACTCAGATTGAAGTGGGATCGGAATGTTCGTTGTTACTAAGACCGCAGCAGATCCAAGCAAGTTATGAGCAAGACAGCGCTATTTCAGTGCTAGAACAGCAGTTTATGGGCGATCACTGTCGTTATGTAATCGAAGCGCATGGTCAGAAGTTATTAGCAACCTCGTCAGAAGCGCTTGAAGTTGGTATGCCGGTCAACGTAAAAGTGGATACCAAAGGCGTATTGGCTTTTTAAAGAGATATAACGCGATACTAATCGTTACAAGAATCGCGATAAAAAAGCCCAGCACTTCAATCAAAGTACTGGGCAAGAGTTCTTCACTTATAGGCTTTAACAAGGCAGTGATTTGTTAAGTCCCATACAAAACTGCTGCACTCTATAAGCCTATAGAGAGAGGAAGTCTTTCACTTTTTGAAGAACACGTTCTGCAGTGTCTTTATCTTCCATTTCTGCGAAGATTCGTAGTAACGGCTCTGTTCCTGAGAATCGAGCAATTACCCAGCCGCCATTCTTGAAGTACACCTTGGCACCATCTTCATAGCTGACTCTTTCAATTTCGTATTCAAATTCAGGCAGTTGCTTCTCGACGTAGATCTTAGTGTAGAGCGCTTCTTTCTCTGAAGGTTTAAACTTACAATCGCCTTCCGCGGTGTAGGCATAGCCATATTTAGAGTAAATCTCATCAAGTAATTCAGACAGCTTCTTGCCTGTCACACTGATCATCTCAACCAGTAAGCTTGAAGCAAATACGCCATCCTTACCTTTGATGTGACCACGAATGGTTAAACCACCCGAACTTTCGCCACCAATCAGAGAGTCATCGGCCTCCATTTGCGAGCTGATATGCTTAAAGCCTACAGGAACCTCAAAGCTCTTCTCACCATGATCTGCCGCCACTTTATCCAGTAGATGTGTGGTTGCGATGTTACGAACGACAGAGCCCTTCCAGCCTTTGTATTCCAGCAAGTAGTAGTAAAGTAGGAGTAGTACTTCGTTAGGATGAATGAAGTGACCTTTCTCATCGATGATCCCCAAACGGTCGGCATCGCCATCAGTACCAATACCAATGTCATAGCCTTCTGCTGCAACTAAGTGCTTCAAGCGATAGAGCGTTGCAGCATTTGGCGACGGCATTAAGCCACCAAAATCTGGGTTTTTGCCATCGTTGATGACGTCGACATCACAACGACCGTTGATAAGAACCGTTTGCAGAGCGTTTTTCGCCACACCAAACATTGGGTCGATCAGTACGCGTAGGTTCGCTTTCTTGATCGATTCAATATCGATGGCATTAATGATGGAATCAACAAAGGCGTTCATCGGGTTGATGATCTCGATCTCTTTGTCATTCAACGCTTGTTCGAAATCGACACGAATAACATCTTCGTTGGTTAGGGTTGCGATTTGCTGTTCGATCTTCTCTGTGATGATCTCATCGGCATCGCGGCCGCCTTCAATGAACACCTTAATACCATTGTAATCAGCGGGGTTGTGAGAAGCGGTAATACATGCCGAGTAGGTGCAGCCCATCTCTTTCGCTTGGAACATTACGATAGGAGTTGGAACGAATTTATCGATGAAGCTTACTTTGATGTTGTTCGCCGCAAGTACTTCTGCAAACCAGCATGCGGCTTTATCTGAAAGGAAGCGGCGGTCATAGCCGATTACAAACCCATTCTTGGCTGCATCTTCGTTGTTGATGATGTTAGCGAGTGCTTGCGCTACCAAGCGAACGTTCTCTCTAGTGAACTCCTCACCAATGAAAGCGCGCCAGCCACCTGTACCAAATTTAATCATTAGAAAATCCTTTTAGTCTCATTGTCTCAAGCCTGTAAAGACTTGAGACAAGAGCTGTTCGTTAAATTGCGTGACTAGCCTAGAACAACGACAACATCGTTCACGCTGCCTTCTGCTTGTACTGGGATGGCGCCTTCAACTGACTCACCATTGATAGTGATAGAGGCAACGCCTTTGCTTACTGCATTCGGGTTTTGCACTGTGATGTTGTAAGTTGCGCCACGCCATTGACGAGTAACCTCGAACTCTGGCCAGTCAGTCGGGATACAAGGATCAACCGTTAAGCCTTCAAAGCCTGTACGAACACCAAGAATGAAGTTGGTTACCGCGAAGTAAGCCCAACCAGAGGTACCCGTTAACCAAGGGTGGTTTGCACGACCATGGTCTTGGTGATCTTTACCCATGATGAACTGCACGTACGAGTATGGTTCTGCGTAACGCGTTTCAATCATGTCGTTTTGGTTGTAAGGGTTCAGTGCGTCGTAGAACTTCATCGCGCGGTCACCACGACCTAGTTTCGCTTCTGCCACCCAGGCCCACGGGTTAGGGTGAGAGAAGATTGCGCCGTTCTCTTTTACGCCTTGGTAAACGCGAGTTACGAAGCCGATATCATCGTTTGGTGTTGCAAATGAAGGAGAGTTTAGGTGTAGGCCGTATTCAGAGAAAAGGTTCTCATCAACAGCGTCCATCGCTTTCTCACCGCGTTCTTGAGAAACAGCACCAGATAGAACTGCTAGCGTGTTTGACTCAAGGTGCACACGGCCTTCAGCTTGTTGAGCGGTACCGATCTTGTCGCCATTTTTAGTCAGACCACGGATGTACCAGCCGCCTTCGTTATCCCAAAGGTGCGTTTCACACGCTTCGCGAACGTTAGCTGCCATTTCTGTGTATTTCGCAACGTCAGCATCGTTATTGCGGAACTTAGCAAGATCTAGGAATTCTTGTAGCGCCCAGAAGTGTAGGAATGAAACCATTGAAGATTCACCGCCACCTAGGTTCAAACAGTCATTCCAGTCAGCACGAAGACCTTTACAGATACCCGTTTGACCCACGTATTCAGCAGAGAAGTTCAGTGCCGCTTTCATGTGTTCGTAAACTGTCGCCTCGCCACCGTCTGCGTATGGAATCACTTCATCGAAGAAGTCGTGTTCACCGGTTTCCATCACGTACTTGATGATGGTCGGAACGATCCATAGGTGGTCATCAGAACATGTGTCTTCAATGCCGTGGATCTTGTCGTCATCTGACGGTGTTGGAACAACCGTTGGTGATTTTGATGGCTCAACGTCGGCTTTCTCTGGATCGAACCAGTCTGGATCGAACAAGTGTAGACCGTAGCCCGCTTTCACTTGTCCGCGAAGCAGGTCGATAATACGCTTCTTGGTCATTTGTGGGTTGGCATGAGGTACTGAAATAGCATCTTGCGCCGTATCACGGTAACCAAGACCAGTACGACCGCCAACTTCGATGAATGATGCAAAGCGTGACCAAACCACACAGGTTTCTGCTTGGTACAGCGTCCACGTGTTGATCATTGTGTCTAAGCCTTCGTTTGGCGACTTAACTTGGAATTTGTTGCAACGCTCGTCCCAGTGATCTTTGATGCCTTGGAAAGCGGCGTCTACGTTTGCTGTGTCTTGGTACTTCTCACGTAGGCGTTCACCGTTGCCTTTACCGATACCGAGTACATACGCAAAGCGAACTTCTTCACCGGGTTGAATCGTAAATTGCTTGTGCAGAGAACCACAATGGTTGTAACAAGTTTGAGCGCTGTTAGAACACTTACCGTTTTCAACCGCAATTGGATTTGCTTCATCACGGTACATGCCAAGGAAGTTGTCACGTTGGCCATCGTAGCTGTCTGGTGAGAAAGTTGAAGCTAGGTAGTAGAAGCCTTCAAAGTCATTAGTGTTGTAGTACAGGTCGTATTCCAGAACACCTTCTTGGTAAGACGTGCCAGCAGAGTACAGAGACATCTGATGGTTTTGATTGTCTGATTGAATGTGGCTGAAAGAGAACTCAACAAACGAGAAAGTGCTGATAGTACGAGGCTTATCAGTGTTGTTCTTTAATACAACGTCCCAAACTTCTGCATCTTCACCCTTAGGTACGAATAGCGTTTTGGTCGCTGTAATACCGCTGTATTCACATTTGAACTTTGAATATGACAACCCGTGACGAACTTCGTAATTCGCTTCATCTAGGCTCTTTGCCACTGGCTGCCAAGAGATAGACCAGTAATCACCTGTCTCATCATCACGCAGGTACACATAGTGTCCAGGACGGTCAAAGGTGCCGTTTGGACGGAACTTAGTAACACGGTTGTATTCCGGAGAATTGTAGAACGAGTAACCGCCCGCATTGTGCGAAATCACGGTACAAAACTTTTCAGTACCTAGGTAGTTTGTCCAAGGTGCTGGTACATCAGGGCGAGTGATGACGTATTCGCGATTGTCGTTATCGAAATAGCCGTATTTCATTGTCATTTCCTTTTTAACAAACTGCATCTATGCAGCTAATTTTTAAATAGTGATGCTGAGTCGTATCTAACTGAGCACCTTAATTTGAGTCAGCAACCACTCGATGTGAGTGTCGCTTTGGTTTGTTTTATTGAGCTTTCCAAGGGTTGCGATAATCAACATTGAGTCTGTCGAGTAATGGCAGATGCCCCTTTAGGCGAGATAGGTAATCTAGCCAGTTTCGGTTGTTTTTATGTGTCCAACATCCTTCAGCTAAAGCGCTAATTCTTGGGAATACCATGTAATCCATACGCTTTTGGTTGGTGACGATCTCACACCATAGAGCACACTGAATTCCGCGGATCCGCTTACGAATTCGGTCGGTGTCGGATATTTCAGCAAGCGCTTCGTAGGTATAAGCTTGTTCTAATGGGATAACGGCAGCCCAATCTACGCCCGGTTCTTCCGGTGCATAATCTTGGGTCATGTCGAGATAGGTAAATTGTGCCGGTTGCAGCACCACATCAAAGCCTTGGCGAGCGCAATTCACTGCAGCTTCTTCACTGAGCCACGAGTAGATGATGGTCTCTTTACTGACTTTGTTGCCGTGCTGTGCTTCTTCCCAGCCGACCATGCGTTTGCCGAGTTGCTTGAGTTTGTTTTCGGCATAGCGGAATAGGTGACCTTGCAAGTCTTTGCTGTCTTGGTACTGGTGCTCTTTCATCAGAGCTTGAGCAGCAGGGCTGTTAGTCCACACGCCCGGTGGTACTTCGTCTGCGCCCATGTGAATCAATTCGCTAGGGAATAGCTCTGCGACTTCTTCAATAACCGCATCTAGAAATTGATAAGTGCCTGGTAAACCTGGGTTTAGCACGTTGTCGTTGTAGTGCTGAATGCTCTTGTATTGAGTGGTATCTGCTTGCTCTACCAGCATTTCAGGCAGTGATTTGATGGCGGCGCGGCAGTGCCCTGGGATATCAATCTCAGGGATTACCGTGATGCTGCGCTGTTCTGCGTATTCAATGACTTCGCGAATCTGTTGCTGTGTGTAGAAGCCACCATAGTTCTCGGAAATGTGGGTGTATTGCGGTTCTAATGCATGATCAGGACCACGCCAAGCGCCAATTTCAGTTAATTGAGGCAGGCTCTTAATCTCGATTCTCCAACCTTCATCATCGGTTAGGTGCCAATGAAAAACGTTGAATTTGTAGTGTGCAAGTTGGTTGATTAAACGCTTCACTTGCTCCACTGAGTGGAAGTGACGAGCGCAGTCCAACATCATGCCGCGGTATTTGAAACGAGGTTGGTCGGCTATTTGGCAACATGGTACAGAGAAGTTTTCGGCATCCTGTTGTTGAACCAATTGAATCAAACTTGCCACAGCGTGTACAAAGCCAGACTGGCTGCCTGATTCAATAATTATCTGTTGTTCAGTAATGCGGAGTTTGTATTCGGCTTCATCTAACGTCGGGTTGCTGCGAAATAGAATGTCGCCGCTTTCGTCTTTTGAAAGCTCAGCTGAAAGCGCGTTCGAAAGAGACAACTCAAAGGTCAATAGCAATTCTTGCTGGAACCAAGAGACTGCCTTATCAGCAAGATGAGATTGAACTTCAATTCTGCAGTCGTTATTTAGCGCGAAGCTACTTAGCGCGAAACTACCTTGCTGAAATTCGATCTGATTCGGTTGAGGAATTAATGCAATCTCAGCAGCGTTCACTTCAGGTATCTGATTGCGTTCACGGTATGGTGAAGCCAGAACAATTGGTGATATTGCGACAGGCAGTACCGATGTTTCACCTTGGTGATGCGTTTGGATAAAAGCATCATTTAGGCCGTCAGAATAGAAACGGAATGGGGCGCTTTGAATGCTGAATTCAAGGTAGTAATGGTTATTCGCCTTTAACACTGGCGAACTTGGTTTGAACGAACAAAAACTACCAACTTGAGTAAGTTCACCCTGCGATAAACTCTCCTGAAGGATGAATCGGTCAAACGCAAAATGCAGTGACCAATCAGTTACATCAAGATCACTTAAGTTATGTACCGTAAGGCCAAATCGGCAGTTATTTTTTTGTTCAGAAAGAACAGCTAAGTCGATGCGGTAATTCATATAACTTCCCTGCTAAGCCTGTTGATACAAGTTGTGTTGTGATTTACCCGCAAACATCAATGCGCCTTCAATAGCGTCGAATTGAGGTTTAACGATCCATTGTTGTACCGGTGGTGATAACCAGTTGAGAATACGCTCTGCGATACTTCCCATTAAGCACACCTTGTCAGCGCCTTTGCGATGCAGTGCTAACACAAACATTTCGATATCAGCAGCGGTTTGTTTGAGCATCTCGATAGCTAGCTCATCGCCTTCGTTAGCGAGTTGAAAAATGACAGGTGAGAACTGACCGTAGTCTTTTGGAATAGCACCTTTTGACCATTCGACGATGGCATCAACATCATTGCCAAAATGGTTCATCACGTGTTGAGTCAGTGGTGTCTTGTTGCGAATACCGTCTTCTGCAAGCAGGACTTGTTGAATTAAGCGAAGTCCCATCACTGCGCCACCACCTTGATCTGAAATCGGGAATTCACGACCGCCAACCACATGTTGCTCGCCGTCTTTTAGGTAGATTCCACAAGAACCCGTACCACCAATCATGATTGCGCCGTTTTGGCCGTTGTGAGCACCAATGCAAGCGCCATAAGCATCGGTATTTAGCGTCACACTTGCGAAAGGGTGTGGTTGAGCCATGAAGTCGAACCATACTGATTTTTGCTCAGCGCCAGCCAATGCTAGGCCAACATGCATATTAGAAAAATCGTTAGAGTTAAGTTGCCCTTGTTGTGCCGCTTTTGTAATAGCATCAACAATAGAGTTCATCGCAACATCCACGCCTAATAGGATGTTGGCACTGCCACTTTTTGCTTCACCAATCAGCTTGCCTTGGTCATCACGAATACGAGCGCGACAAGACGTGCCTCCACCATCAATACCTACGTAGTAAAGCGTCATAATTATTGCTCCTTACGCTGTGCTAGGTAGTTGAATTGCGCAGCGGTTGCCAATAGGAACCAAGCGCCGTGAGGGATCCATTGTTCACCCCAACGCCAGTTTTGAAGCATGTCGTCTTTTTGAGCTGGCGGATTGAATGCGATGTCTTGTTCGTCTTCGAACCCAGCCGTGATGCCATTACAGATACCTCCTTTGGCATTGAAGAAACCAAGCTGAGGTAGGTAGTCTGGGTTGTTATGGCCATGACCATCGAGCATGCACATGTGGTATGGGTTGAGGCCCAAGATCCAATCAAGGCTATTTTGTGAAAGCTGGATTAAACGCTTTTGCTGTTCGCTATCTTTAATGTGCGGTTGAACTAGGTAAGCCATGGTTGCGAGTGAACCAAGGCGAGCATTTTCACCTTGCCACCAGTAACCTGTCTCGTTCTGTTGAGCGACGAAGAAGGCATCACGTTTATCACCATCGACAGATTTAACGTACTGTCTTGGGTAGCCGAATGGGTTGGTGACCTTGTCGGTGATGTTGATTTCGAACTGACAAGCTTGTTCAACAACTGTGCGCGCCTGTTCTTTTAATTCAGCATCGGTTTCGTTGTCGATGTATTCACATAGTGCAATCACAGGAAGACCGGCTTCAGCTGCATGAAAGTATGGGCGAGAGCCATCAGAATTTGCAGACCAGAAGTTCTCAAATGAATTATCTGACTGTTGGCGAGAGATTAAACGAGTCGCCCAAATTCTTGCTTCTGTTAGGTATTGCTGGTCTTGTGTTACGCGATACAGCTCATTGGCTGCGATTAGGGCGCAATACTCATCGATGATGTTCTCTTCACCATCGTTTAGATACTGGAGGTTGTACTCTTTTAGATGCCAGTAACCCTTAACCGCCGTTTCAAGGTAGGTGTGGCTAGAGTAGCAGCCTGAGACTTCAAGCTCAGAGGCTGCGGCTAATGCTGCGATAGCAACGCCGGCACCTTGTCGATAGCCAGCTTGTAAATCCGTTGATTTATGACCGTCTTGAGTCGCATAAGCGCAGATATCGCGCTGATTGATATCTTTGCTCCATTTGTCGAATACCGTCATGTAGAAGTATCCGTCAGCGTCTTGCATTCGCACCAAAAAGTCAGCACCGAAAAGCGCCTCTTCCGTTAGGCGTGTCATGGAGAATTTCGGGAAGTCTGGATTATGGCTAGTCAAGCGTACGCTTTTTAGCATGTTCCAAACCACCATTGGAATTTGTTGTGGGTTTAGGTAGTTGCCGTAAGACAAGTGGCTAAAATATTTACTGACATCACCTGATGCGTCATACCATCCACCGTGGACATCGACGTATCTGTCGGTACCTAGAATTTGTGCTTGTCGATCTTTTTTGTCGAAAATACCGCCACAGCGCTGTGACTTAAAGTAATGAAGCACATCAGAAAATGTTTGATTCATTAATAGGTTGCAGCCAATCTCAAACACTTCTGAACGCAGGTTGTCAAAGCGCAGGTAGTAGCGACCAGATTCAGTCACTGAACTGAAATCGATAGTGAAGAATTGCCCTTGATGCCAATTTGCTACGCGGCCTTGTTTAACCACATCAAAACTTCCGACAGTCATATGGTTGTCTGCACAGACGAGTAGAGCCGTTGTGCTAGAGAGGCGAGCTTTCTTAGTTTGTAAGATAGCTTGCTTGGGGCCTGTGGACTCATAGCCAATATGGTTGGTCAATAACAGCATCAATATTCTCCGACAGTCCTAGTTTCTATTGGCTAGGTACTTGAATGTTTTGGATATAATTAGTTAGGGCCCGCAGACCCTAACTTAGGTCTTATTGTTTAGCTTTCGTGTAGGTAACAACGTACAAAGTGGTTCTCTGCTAATTGAGTCACTCCAGGAAGTTGCTCTTTACACTTGTCCATTGCGTGGGTACAACGGCCTGCAAATGGGCAGCCTGCTGATACAGGTGTCCAAAGAGGAATCTCACCTTTGTTACCAGCAAGTTGATCGTGGATTGATTTCTTAGGATCTGGCACTGCCGAAACCAGTAGCTGAGTGTAAGGGTGTTGAGGGTTAGCAATAACGTCATCGGTATCACCCCATTCCACCATGTGTCCTACGTACATTACTGAAAGATCTTCAGCGATATAACGCGCAGTTGCGATATCGTGAGTGATGTAAAGCAGAGACATTTGCTTCTCAAACTTCATCTCTTCCATCAGGTTCAAAACACCCGCACGAATCGATACATCAAGCATTGAGGTTGGCTCATCGGCTAGGACAACTTCTGCTCCTACCGCGATATTGCGGGCTAGGTTTACACGTTGACGCTGACCACCAGACAGTTGGTGAGGGTACTTTTTCGCCGTCTCTTTTGGCGGAATTAGACCTACTTGCTCTAAAAGATCGTAGACACGCTCTTCTAATTCTCTCTTGTTGCCCGGAGATACTTTCTTGTGGATCAACAGTGGTCGAGCAATGTGGTGGAAGATGTTATGTGTTGGGTTCAGAGAACCAAACGGGTCTTGCCATACCATCTGCACACCTTCACGGTAATGCATAAGATCTTTTCTGCTCGAGATCTCTTGGATATCACGGCCTTTGTATTCGATCGTACCGCCTGAAGGCGCGTACATTTTTGCGATCATTTTGGCGGTTGTTGATTTGCCTGAACCAGACTCGCCAACCACTGCTAAGCCGCGGCTTTTGTACATCTTGAATGACACGTCGTTAATCGCACGCATCATCGGGGTTTGAATGGTGGTACTGCTTATTGGGAAGTCTTTTACAACATTCTTGCCTTCTACCAATAATTGACCGAAATCTTTGCTCATAATTGTCTCCAGAATCCTTATTCGCTTTGCTTGTTTTAGGCGGTCGAGCCGCCCTGTTCGTTATTCACGCTGAGTCAGCGTGCAAGCTATAGCTTCCTTTGTACTATTGGGTCACCGTACAGGTGGCAGTTAGACAAATGCCCAGGGTCGATAGAACGCAGCTTAGTTGGCACCTTAGTACACGTTTCATGTACACGGTCGCAACGAGCTTGGAAACGACACCCTTCAGGAATTTCTAATAAGTTCAGAGGGTTGCCTGGAATACCTGTCAACTTTGTCTTTGGCCCTGTCAGTGGAGGGAAAGAACTTCCCAGCCCTTTGGTGTAAGGGTGGTAAGGGTTTTCTAGGATATCTTGTGAGTTAGCCACTTCGATTAGCTCACCTGAGTACATGATGCCGATGCGGTCAGAGAACTCGACCATCAACGACAAGTCATGGGTGATGAACAGAATTGAGAAGCCAAATTCTTCTTTCAGTGCGTAGATCTTTTGCAGGATTTCGCGTTGCACAACCACATCAAGTGCAGTTGTCGGCTCATCCATAATTATCAGCTTTGGATTCAGTGCTAGCGCGATAGCGATAACCAAACGTTGACGCATGCCGCCAGAGAATTGGTGAGGGTAGTCACTCAATCGGCTTGGGTGAATATCTACGATTTCAAGTAGACCTTCAGCACGCTGCTTAGCTTGTTCACGAGTCATGTTCGTGTGACGCATGATTACGTCACAGAACTGCTCTTCCATCGGTAGTACAGGATTGAGTGCGTTCATAGCACTCTGAAATACCATCGACATCTCGCTCCAACGGAACGCCTGCATACGGTCATCACTGTATTCAAGGATGTTCTCACCGTTGAAGATAACCTCACCACCACTGATGTAAGCGGGCGGCTTATGAAGACGCATAAGAGAGAAAGCGACCGTTGATTTACCACAGCCAGATTCACCAGCTAGGCCGAATACTTCACCCGGAGCGATATCGAAACTTACGTTGTTACACGCACGAACATCGCCAGACTCTGTGATGTAATCTACGCATAAGTTGCGGATAGAAATTAGTGGTTCAGACATGATTATTTATCTCCGCTCCAAAGTGCATTTTGTGGTGGTAGTTCTGGTTCACGTTCTTCTTTGTCTTGAGCTGCTAGTTTTTTCCAACGCTTCATGCCTTTGTGAGAACGCAGTTGCGGGTTAGCAATTTCATCGACAGCGAAGTTAAGTAGAGCAAGGCCAGTTACAAGTAGTGTCAATGCGATACAAGGAGCCAACAGTTCCCACCAAGCGCCAATCAGCATTGATGAAGAGGTTTGAACGTTGTAAAGCATGATGCCCCAGCTGATTGTGTTCGGGTCACCAAGACCTAGGAACGAGATGGTTGCTTCCATCATGATTGCGTACATCACCGAACCAATGAAGCTTGCGCCAACGATAGAGATAAGGTTTGGCAGAATCTCTACGAAGATGATACGGAATGAAGATTCACCCAAAACTTCAGCGGCTTTTACAAACTCTTTTTCACGCAGTGCTAAGGTCTGGGAGCGAACAACACGGGCACCCCAAGCCCAGGACATAAAGCCGATAACCAAGGTTATGGTGAGTGGCCCTGCCTCACCGATAAAGGCTGCTACTACGAACAGTAATGGGTATTGAGGGATTACCAGCATGATGTTCATTGCGGCGGTTAGAACGTCATCGACACGGCCACCGAAGTAACCTGCAGAAACACCAATAACAGTTGCGAGTAAACATACGGTTAGACCCGCACCAAAACCTACAGCAAGAGATACGCGTGCGCCGTATACCACTTGAGACCAAACATCACGACCCATACGAGTTGTACCTAGTACGTGGTCTGCCTTTTTAGACATGATCAGTGTACGACGGTCATCTGCTAGGTTTTGAGCAACCCAGCCATCAGGGTTAGTTTGTGCAGACTTCACCACGAAACCAGGGTATTCGTGTGGGTTGCCTGTACGCTTGTCTGGTACATGTTTGGTGATCAATGGAGCTGCAATCGCGCCAAGAATAAAGATACTTAGGATGATGACGCCTGTTAGGGCCATCGGGTTACGCCAAATGAGTTTTAGAAAGTCTTTCATGATTATTTACCACCCTTACGAAGACGAGGGTCAAGAACAACGTAAAGCATGTCTGCAACTAGGTTAAAGAACAGCATGAATAGCGTCATGATAAGCAGCTGACCTTGCAGTACTTGGTAGTCACGAGCGTTAATTGCGTTGAAAAGTACGCTGCCCAGACCTGGGTAGTTAAAGATGATTTCGATAATTAACTGACCACCGATTGCCATACCTAGCGACATTGAAAGGGCTGTCACACTAGGTAGCATCGCGTTACGAGCTGCGTAGTTGAATACCACTCGGTTTTCGCTTAGGCCTTTGCCTTTCGCCATGGTGATGTAGTCTTCGGCTAGTAGGTTGATCATGTTGTTACGCATGTTTACTAGGAAGCCACCAATTTGAACAACAGAAGCACAGAACAGTGGTAAGAAGGCGTGGTAAGCGACATCTTTAATGAATGCCCAGCTTGTCCAGTCAGGCATAGTACCTGCGGTGTAGGCATAACCGGTTGGGAACCACTTCAAACCAATTGCAAAGGTAAATAGTGCAATCATTGCGATAACAACTTGAGGAACGGCTTGTAGAATCAGCATCCCTGGAGTTACGAAGGCATCGTACTTACTGCCGCGTTTCCACGCTGCGAAAATACCTAGGATTGAACCAATCGAGAAAGAAAGAATAACTGCGGTGCCGGCTAAGAAAAGCGACCAACCGAATGCTCCACCCAACAGTGTGTTTACAGAAAGTGGGTAGAATTGAATTGATGTACCTAGCTCCCAGCTAAGAATGTTCTTCATGTACGCTACGTATTGAACCAGTAGACCGCCATCAACGAAGCCTAATAGTTCTTTCATTGCAGCAATACGCTCTGGAGTAACTTGTACAGAAGCGTTCGCAAACATCATGGT
The DNA here is from genome assembly GCF_000272105.2 of Vibrio splendidus 12E03. Classification (GTDB taxonomy): domain Bacteria; phylum Pseudomonadota; class Gammaproteobacteria; order Enterobacterales; family Vibrionaceae; genus Vibrio; species Vibrio splendidus_I. The sequence continues at coordinate 29,171 of NZ_AJZD02000137.1, read as the reverse complement.
AACTGGGTCACCAGGCATTGCTCTTGGAATAATAAAGTTTAACGTCGCAGCAACTAATAGCGCGACAAAATAAAATGACAAACGTCTTAAAAAATAACCCATAACTCACACCTTACTCACCCAGATTGTTTCCCTGTTTCTGGATTCAGGTCGCTCCTAGCGAAATTTGGAACGAAAAATCCCCTGACGACTAGCGCCATACTTTCAATTGAGAGTGTGGGGATTTTTATAAGCGGCGTAAGAGGTTACGCCGCAAGGATTGAACGATTACTTATTTAACTGGTTTTAGGTCCAGTACATGAAGTAGACGCTCTGGAATACCAGCCCAAATGTTTGGACGGCCTTTTGGATTTTCTTCGTTCCACCAACCAGTGAAGCGAGTTGTGTTGTATTGGTACATGTAAGCACCAGACATCACAGGGATTGTCACTTGGTCTGCAGCGATGATTTGCTGGATACCGTGTGCAATATCTAGCTGCTCGTTCTTATCAGCTGTTTTATAGAAGCTGTTTAGAAGACCATCTAGCTTGTCGTTTTTGTAGAAGTGCATTGCGAAACGAGGCATACCATCACCAGATTGTAGTGATGAGTTGTAAGCACTGTTCCAGTACGTGTATGGATCCGCACCGTGGAAGTAGTTTGTGTATGCTACGTCGTATGTACCTTCAAGCATTGCTTGGTTGTAAACAGAGAAGTCTGGTGTACGAGCTTTTGCTTTAATACCGATTTCGTTTAGCTGTTCTACCGCTAGTTGAACTGTGTTGTTGAAGTCAGTCCAGCCGTTTGGCGATTGAATCATTAGTTCGAAAGACTTACCTGATGGAGTGTCAACAAAACCATCTTTGTTTACATCTTTGAAGCCAGCGTCAGCAAGAAGCTTCTTCGCGCCTTCAGCGTTGTAAGTGTTGAAGCCTTTGTACTTGTCGTGAGTTTTTTCATCAGACCAAGCTTCAAACGCGTAGCCAAGACCCGATGCGAAATCGTTCACAGTACCGCCACCGTAGAATGCGATGTCGATGATAGTTTGACGGTCAAGAGCCATAGAGAAAGCACGACGGAAGTCAACGTTGCTCAATGCTTCATGCTTCGCAGCATCAGGGTGCTTGAAGTTAACGATGAATGCCTGTGTGCCTGCTGGCGGGTACCAGTAGTGGTGTTTAGGGCTAGCTGCTGCGTATGTACGATCGATATCTGGAACGAAAGAAGACGTCCAGTCCATTTCACTGTTTACAACTTTACCTAGGAATTGGTCGTTGTTCGCAATTTGTGGAACACGTAGACAGTCAACATCTAGGTTGTCTGCATCCCAGTAGTTCGGGTTTGCACACTGGATGTATAGCTGCGCTGTAAACGTATCGATTTCTGTAAATGGACCAGAACCTACCGGGTTCTCATTGGTAAACGTTGATGGATCTTTAACGTCTTTCCAGATGTGCTTAGGTACTACAGGTACTTTAGCAATCTCGTAAGGTACGTTTGAGTTTGCTTCTGTTAGTGTGAACTTAACTTGGTTGTCGTTTAGTTTTTCTACAGAAGTTACCCAAGAGTTGATACCAGATTGGTCAAGCTCTGGCTTCTCTTTTACAAGGTTGAAAGAAAAAACAACATCATCAGCAGAGAAAGTTTCTCCGTCAGACCATTTAACACCCTTACGAATGTCGAAAACAACGCTCATCAGATCATCTGACATCTTGAAGTTTTCAGCTAGACGGAACACTGGAGTGTTACCGTGCATTTCGTTAAATACTACTAGCGGCTCATACATGAAGTCAGTTGTAGTATGTAGGTTAGTAGCACCAAGGTACGGGTTAAAGTTACGTACGAATGTAGTGTACTCTTTCGGGTGAACGGTCAGTTCACTGCGTTCTGCAGCTGTTGCTACTGATGCAAAACCTGTTGTAGCAGTTGCAATAATTGCTGTTGCTATTGCTGTTTTTTTTATATTGGCAAGCATAGCTGTTCCTTACTATTTGCTTTCATTTCACTAATGGATTGAATGTTATCTGTCGCTAAATTGTTTAGTAGATACACACTCTGGTTAAAGGCCTACCTCTTCTTCGTTGCTCCAGATTCATCGTTGATTCTGAGAAGTGGTAAGAGTGGCCTGTAGGCCTTTGGCAGGAGTAAGAAAACACCTTATCGATGAATTAATCAAACTCGTTTCCCGTCAAAAACGTTAAAAACATCCAACTCCACGTCAGTAACGTCAAAAATGGGCGGTTTGATGGTTTTTTGCGCGCAATTGTTAGGGTGATGTGACTCGCAATTGAATTTGTGTTGGTAATTAAATGTTAGTGCTTACTCACTTTTTGTTCTTTTAATTATATAGCCTTGTTCTGTTTTAATGTAATTGTAGATCTTGGTCACTTGCTCTTTTTACGTTAAATTTCCCTAGAAAATTAAATCTGCCGTTCTGTTGTGACTCGCTTCTCAAACTGCAACAAAGAGTCGGAGAACTGTGAAATTCAGCCAAGAATAAGCTTCCAAATAGCGATTGAACTGGTGATTGTTTAAGCTTGAGTAACGTGTCATTTTGCTTGTTTAATGCCGTAAAAGAAGTGCATTTGAATGGACGTTATTGTGCTTTGATTGTGAATGATATCCACAAAAAAGCCCACGCTAGGTGGGCTAATAAGGAGGCATTGGTTCAGGTTTAACTGGTCAATAGTTTCTGTAGTTTATCCCTTAGCATCTCAATGTGCGTCCTCTCTGGCGTCTGTTCTTTACAGTGTTCAAGTATGAATTCGATAGAGCTCAGTACCGTTCGCCAGCGAGGTGTTTTCGGTAGGGTTTCTACGCGTAGGTATTTATCTAGTGTTCGAGTCTGAAGGGTACTTCGGTCTAAGTAAACGCGCCATAAGCCACTCTTCTCTGCAAAAGCAAACTTGGTTTCACCAGTCACCGATTCCCAGTAGATGATGGCATTAGTCATGGCATCGACCAGTACCTCACGCATCAACTCTTGTTTGTTTTTACCTTCACCGGTTGCCTTGTCTGCAAGGCGAGTAAATTCACCGCCAAGTTCCTTAAGCTGTTGTAACTTATCTTTGTCGCCTTCAAAAGCATAGCTTGAAAGTGCCTCTACTGCAGTCTCAAGGTTATTGATTCGGTTTGAGTTAACACCACCACCAACATTAAAGATATACATGGTGTCGAGCCCTGAACCTTCAGGTAACTTAAGAATATCACTCGGTATACGCTGACGTGTGTCATCTATATAGATATCAATATCACCACAGTAATGCGCTTGTTCCACCTTAAGATATTTAGGTGCAATGATCTCGTCGGCCATAGAGCGCTTAAGTTGTTCTTGCCCACGCCTAAACAGTTTCGCTGCCGCTTCGTTGGCAAAGCGAATACGTTGGTTATCACGAATACAGATGATGGCTTCTGGATCCGACTCTAACTGTTCTAGCAAACGTCCTTGAGTTTCTAGCAGGTTAGCTTCAACCATAGCTCGGTGTTTGAGCTCAAGTTGCAATTGGTCATTCTCAAGGCGTCTCTGCTCGGCTTTACTTGCTGATAAGTGAGCCGTAATTCGCGCAGCCAGTTCCTGTTTGTTGAACGGCTTAGATAAATAATCATTGGCACCTGCTTCGAAACCGCGTACACGGTCTTCTGCTTGGTTGAGTGCCGTCAGCATGATGATTGGCAATTGTGCGTGGTCATATTGCTTACGCAGCGATTCACACACTTGATAGCCGCTCATTCCTGGCATCATGATATCGAGCAGAAGCAGCTCTGGCTTCTCTTTCTCAATGAGTTCAATGGTTTCAGGACCGTCACATGCAGTACGTACTCGATAACCTTCTAACTTCAAGAAGCTGTCTAATACTCGCAGGTTAACCGGCTCATCATCGGCGATAACCAGTAACGGGCCATCTGGGTTTTCACTGATAACGCTGTTTTCTTGTTGGCTGTTATCTATTAAATCGGGCGCTTGGAAGTGTGAGTAGTGACCTGATTCGTTGTAACTATCCAGCTCATCTTGAGTCGCTAGAGGTAGGGTAAAGCTAAACGTAGTGCCAAGCATTGGTTGGCTACTTACGTACAGTGAACCACCCATTAGCTCAATCAACTGACGGCTGATCGATAGTCCAAGCCCTGCACCTTGGCGGTAGTTACTCGCATCTTGGCCAGCTTGAATTAATGGCTCAAAGATGTGCTCAAGGTACTCGGCCGGTATACCTTGGCCAGTATCGACAACTTGTACACGAATGTTGTCGTCGATAACGCTGGCAGAGATAACAATTTTACCTTCCGAGGTGTACTTGATGGCATTGCCGACCAAGTTATACATCACTTGCTCAAGTCGTTGAGGATCCGATGAAACCAGACCTAAATCACTTGGGACTTGGTTAATAATACGGATTGGCTTATTGCCCAATAGGTGATGAGACAACTCTAGGACCAAGCTGGTGGCTGCCGACAAATCAACCGCGGATTTCTTAATATCTAAGCTGCCATAGCGCATCTTGTGATAATCAAGCAGATCATCGACCAAGGTCGCCAATCTCTGACCACTATTGATGATGATATCCAACTGATACTTCTGATTAGCCGGAATAGGACCGTTCGCTCCAGATATCAACGCTTCAGCAATACCCACCATGCCATGCAGTGGTGTTCTCAACTCATGTGAAGTAGTCGCTAAGAACTCATCTTTAAGTTTGTTGGCCAGTTGCAACTCTTCGTTTTGCTTTTGAATGGTCTTAAGGTTGTCCTCAAGTTCATCGTTTTGGCTTTTTATGAGCTGCATCTTTTCTCGAATAGAGCGTTGCATTCGTTCAAAGCTGACTGCCAAGCGACCGATCTCATCTTTACGTTCGGTGTTGATCATCGTCTCATCAAGATCACCCGCCGATACTTTCTCGGCAGCCCACGTCAGTTTAAGTAGTGGGGATGTGATGAAGTTAGACAGATAGTGCGATGCAACGACTACGAGAATGATCGCGGTTAGCATCACGATCACGAAGATCTTTTCTAACTGATGAATACGGGCAAACGCCTCTTTCTCTGGTAGTTCAACCACTAAAGCCCATGTTGCGTATTTCAGCTCAATTGGCGTATATGCCGCGATGATAGCTTGATCTAGGGTGTTATCGAAGGTGCCAACCTCCGTTTCACCAGCCAATGCTTTATCGACAACATCTAAGCTCAAGTTGATTGATTCTTGTGAATGGGCAAGGCTACGAGGCAGGTGATCATCACCCACAAGCAGCGTTTGAATGTTCGAACTCTTGTTGAGATCCGCAATCAGCTTAGTAATGCCGTTGATTGGCAGCCTAAACATGGCGTAACTGTGTAGGTAGCCTTGTTGAACAATAGGTGCACCTAACCATGCGGTCTGTTTGCCATTCTCGTCTTTAAAGTCAGAAACGATAACCGGCGTGTAATCTTCGTTAGATTTGCGTCGGTCGGTTACGTCTTTGGCTAGTCGTTGAAAGGTAACGCCTAGGTTTGAGTCTTTGTATTTACCAGTCAGCAAGTTAGTGCCGTAATCGTCATTTTTAAAGACGGAGTAAGCGACGTTACCATTGATATCAACCAATAGAATATCGTCAAAATCGGAGCGTTTAAGCAGCTCTAGGTAAGCATTATGGTAGCGCTTGTGGAGTAGGCGATAACGCTCGCTGCCAATAAAGCTGCTGGACTCTGGAAGAATCGACGTTTTGATTTGATCGCCAGACCCCTGAATGTAGCGCTGCTGCGCATTACCGCGAGCCTCGTCAATATCTAACCCCAATCGTTGGAATGCATTGATCAAACCATAAAATCGCCCGCCACTGGCATTGGCCAATTCTGAGCGAACAAAGCCCATCACTTGGGATTCTTGAGCTTGTAGGTAATCGACAATTTGCTGTTGCTTAGTATCACGAACCGAAACAAGGTGTGAGGTGCTTTGTTCCTGAAGATCCTGACTGTGCGATTGGAGGAAAAATATCGCGATAAGTGTCACTGGGGTAATACTGAGGACAAGAAATGCCAGCATTAGGGTATTTTGAAGGCGCTTAAACTTCTGCTTACGATAGAATCTAAACATAAATTGGGTACTACTTTCCTTTGATGTACTGCTAAAAGGGGCGAAAACAAGTACAGAGAATAGAATTAACGGGTTCCAATTTAACGAAATTAACGAGTTTTTTTACTTTGACAAGTAAGTGGTATTTAAAGCGTGTGCAAAAGCTCATTTTTATAGAGTTTTGACAAAAATATGAACAGACAGCGCAGATAATGACCCTGCGCTGTACTAAAGAGGTTATTTGTTTGCGTGATAGATCGCGAATTTAGTGGTCTTATTTAGAGTCGCGCATTTTCCAAACGCTTGTTCAATAATTGGAATGTATTTTAAGAAACTGTTCGCAACAATAATCATCTCACCAGAACGCTTCAAATGCTTAGGAGCCTGAACAAGTAAGGTCTCAGTCGCGCTGTAGCTAGTGTCTAAACCTGAATGGAATGGTGGGTTACTGATGATGAACTGGTAGTCTTGTGCAGTATCAGAATAGACATCTGACGCGAAGACTTTACCCGTTAAACCATTCGCTTCTAGCGTTGCTTGGCTTGATGCCACTGCAAATGCACTGATGTCGCACATTTCTAACTCGATATCAGGATTACGAGATGCCATTACCGCGCCCAGTACGCCTGCACCACAGCCAAAATCCAGTACCTTGCCTTTTAGTTTTGGCAGAGTATCCAGCAGAAGTTGGCTACCGACATCGAATTGACCGTGACTGAAGACGCCAGGAAGGCTTTTTACCGTCAGAGGTTGTTCATCAATGTTAACCGTGTAGGTTTTAAACCAGTCTTGTAGGTTGAACGCTTGTGGTTGCTCGAAGCATTGACCCCAGTAGAAAGAGCAACGACGCGCTGAATCGTATTTAACAACTTTGCCGTAAGGAGCAAACATCTTCTCGATGCTTTTCACGCCTGAACGGTTTTCACCAACCACGACGATCTCGGTATCTTTGCCTAGCTTGGCAAATAGCATCGCCAACAGAAATTCCGCTTCCGCTTTGGCTTTTGGCCAGTACAGCATCACTAAGTCGGCTTTGGTCTCTTCGGTAAACTCCGCACCATAAAAACGTTGGATGGTGTTGCAGCCTTCTAATTGACGGTAGTAGCTGTAATTAGAAGTAAACACAGAGACAGATTCACAATGCTTCGCTAACTCAACAGGGAACAAGTCTTCTGCCTCACCGGCAACTAAAACATGTTTGCCTTCAAAGTAGGCGAGTTGGCGTTGAGCAATCTGGCTTGGGGCAATATAAGCTGACATAGGACACTCTGTTGAATCGTTAGCAAAAAATGAGGGCGGATTTTCGCATAATCCGCCCAAAGCTTGAAGTGTTTAATACTCGTTCGGCAACCAAGTTGTCGAACCGTTGATTAACTCTTGTCTTGCTGGTTTAAAAAGTCCTTAAACTCTTCATCGTAGATGTTGAAAAGGACAATGGTAATCGCAAAAATCAGTGGGCCGTAGATAAGACCAATTAGGCCAAACAGTTGAATACCGCCCAATAGTGAGAAGAAGATCATTAGGGTATTCATGCCTGCACTGCCTTGCATTAGCAGTGGACGTAGCAAGTTATCAATTGAACCAACAATCGCTACACAGTAAACCGTTAGGAAAATCGCCCACGTGGTATCACCCGTTAGGAACAAGTAAGTTGCTGCTGGAATCCAGATTAATGCGGTCCCCACAACTGGGATGAAAGAGGCAAAGCCCATCATGGTGCCCCAGAATAGACCTGGGAAACCGGCAATCCACATACCTAAACCGCCAGCAAAACCTTGCGCGATGGCAGTTAAGAATGAGCCCATTACTGCTGATTTAGATACTTGCTCTATCTCTGTTAGAAGTTTGTCTTCTTGGCTACGAGACAGCGGCAGAATATGACGAACCACACTGATGATTTTGTCGTGATCTCTTAATAAGAAGAACAAAACGAACAGCATCAAGAAGAAATCCATCAAGAAATTGGTCGCGTCACCTAAGATTTTCGCACTGATACCAACTAGCTTAGAACCAAAGCTGGTCGCAAACTCACCGACTTTTTGTGCGATGGCTTGGGGCTCAATGTTGTCGAAAGGCAGGTAGTTATTCACAAATGATAGCGCTTTGACCACTAACGGGTGAGCAAACAGAGTCTGAATGCCACCTTGGGTCACCCATTGGTAAGTATTCTGAGAGAACAGAGAACCTTGCTGAACAATTGCTGCGAATACTGCCAATAAAGGGATAACAATAATGAAAGTCAGAATCACACAAGACAGCAGAGAGACGATGTTTTCTTTATTCGGTAGCTTTTTTTCAAGCCACTCATGGATTGGGAACATCAATAGTGAAATGATAAAGGCCATCACGATAGAGTTAACGTATGGCTCGATAAGTAGGTAACAAGCATAAGCCGCCGCGAGTAGGGCGATGATGATCACCCAGTGGCTGGTATTGATTTTGAGTTTTTCTGACACGGTAATGGTCTCTATATTTGCGTTCTGAGTTTATAATGGCTGCAAAACAGAGAGTTAGCAATGAGGAGTTTTGATAATGGGATGCTGTAATAAAGATAAGAAATGCCAAGACGAAGAGCAGCAAACAAAAAAAGAGCTCCCTTGGTTCAGAATGTTCCTTGGCACTTTGATGTTGTTGGTTTTTCTTTTCTGGGAACGTTAGTCGCTTTTGGTTCAGTTTTAGCCTTAATCGACGCTTAAATAAGCAGTCATATTTGTGGCTGGTGAGCGCAATATATAAAAAAGGGCTGCATTTAATGCAGCCCTAAATTCAATCGGTTAGCAACTTATAAAGTGCTTTCGATTATTTGCTTTCAGCAGCAATGATAGCAAGAGAACGGTCAGCGGCTTCTAGTGTCGCATCCAGCTCTTTTGAACCATGAGCAAGAGAAGTAAAGCTTGCTTCGAATGCTGAAGGTGCAAGGTAAACACCGTGATCTAACATTAGGTGGAAGAAGCGCTTGAAGCGTTCTACATCACACTTAGTTACATCTTCGTAGCACGTCACAGTTTCTTGGTCAGTGAAAAAGAAACCAAACATACCGCCAACTTGGTGAACTAGCATTGGGATGCCGTGCTTGTCAGCAAGTTGCTTGAAGCCTTTTGCCAACTGCTTAGTTTTTGAAGCTAGACGCTTTTCGTTGCCTTCTTCTCGTAGAAGGTTCAAACATGCGTAGCCAGCAGCCATTGCCACAGGGTTACCTGAAAGCGTACCTGCTTGGTAAACAGGGCCCGTTGGTGCGATGTATTGCATCACGTCTTTACGGCCACCGAAAGCACCCACAGGCATGCCGCCGCCAATCACTTTACCAAGACAAGTTAGGTCTGGCTTGATGTTGTAGTATGCCTGAGCACAACCTTCAGCAACGCGGAAACCTGTCATTACTTCATCAAAGATTAGCAATGCATCCTCTTGGTCACAGATTTCACGTAGACCTTCGTGGAAGCCTTCGACAGGAGGGATACAGTTCATGTTGCCCGCTACTGGCTCAACGATGATACAAGCGATCTCGCCTTTGTTTGCTGCGAAGATTTCACGTACTGAATCTAGATTGTTGAAGGTTGCTGTTAGCGTTAGTTTCGCAAAATCAGCAGGTACGCCAGGAGAGCTTGGTTGACCTAAAGTCAGTGCGCCAGAACCAGCTTTTACAAGTAGGCTGTCTGCGTGGCCGTGGTAGCAGCCTTCAAACTTAAGAATCTTGTCACGACCAGTGAAGCCACGAGCAAGACGAATCGCACTCATTGTTGCTTCTGTACCTGAGCTCACCATACGTAGCTGTTCCATCGATGGAACCATTTCAGATACAAGTTCAGCCATTTTGATTTCAGTTTCGGTTGGAGCACCGAAGCTAAGGCCGCGTTGAGCTGCTGCAATCACAGCATCACGAATAACAGCGTGGTTGTGACCAAGGATCATTGGACCCCAAGAGCCAACGTAGTCGATATACGCTTTACCATCAGCATCAAAAATAAGTGGGCCGTCAGCGCGTTCAACGAAGATTGGAGAACCACCTACGCCATTGAATGCACGAACTGGAGAATTTACGCCACCAGGAATAGTTTGCTGTGCTTTTTCGTATAGCTCTGCTGATTTGGTCATTGATATATCCTCTTTTGACTGTCGGACCAATTGGCACGCATTGTACCTATCCACAATCCAAGTAGGAATGCTTTCGCCCAGATAATCACCCGAATCTGGTTGTTTTGTGTGGTTACACGTTTTAATTGTTAGATATTGGCGAGTTTACAGCAGTAAAAGGAGCGATCCTGTGGTGAATACTTGAACGTTTCAGTCAGGTATTAGATAATCACTGGAATATAAGAAAATACTCAACAACTATGGTCTCGAATTAGATTTGTATCATGTTGTTTTTGACACAGGTAAGAGAGGTTGTCGTGAGCGAAGTAAATATCCCATTGTCTTTTTCTGATGCAGCAGCTACACGCGTACAAACGCTAATTGCTGAAGAAGAAAACCCAGAACTAAAACTGCGTGTATACATTACAGGTGGCGGTTGTAGTGGTTTCCAATACGGCTTCACATTTGATGAAAAAGTAAATGATGGCGACACTACTATTGTAAACAGCGGTGTTACGCTGGTTGTTGACCCAATGAGTCTACAGTACTTAATGGGCGGCATGGTTGATTACACAGAAGGCCTAGAAGGTGCTCGTTTCTTTGTGAACAACCCGAACGCGACAACCACATGTGGTTGTGGTGCATCATTTAGCGTATAGCATGAGTTGAAAATAGCTTGAGCTCAAAGCTGCATTAGAAACATTTCAAACGCCGAACTTATGTTCGGCGTTTTTGTTTTTACTTAGTAACTTATTACTTTTCAAGGCATTCCTCTCACTTTTAGTACACGGCATATTTTTTAAACTGTCGATAGCGTCCAACTTCGTTGAGGATTGGTCTGTTAAGGTTACCTTTGTGCATAAGGAAGTTGCACATCACGGTATTAAGCCAACTAGCGCGCCTGAATTACATCGGACAAAAGGATTTGTTATGCCCACTCTATTTTCTAACTCACCACTTTTTCAGAAATTGAAGCAGCCGTGGCTGGTTTCTCTGACTCTAGTCGTGTTGTTGTCGATCTGGCTTGGCTTAGGAGTCGGGCAAGCGGAAGAGTCGCCGGCAAAAAAGGCGACAGAAATTCCGTTGGCTAAGATTTCCTTTCAAACATTTACCTCATCACCGACCTTTAAAACGATTGATCTTTATGGAAGAACGGCGCCCGATCGGCATGCTCGTCTAGGTGCAGAAGTCGCGGGCAAGATTGTCAGATTGAACGTTGTTAAGGGGGATATGGTTAAAGCTGGACAAGCCATTGCCCAGATAGATAAGGGTGATTTAGAGATTCAACTAGAGCGAGCCTCGGCTTTATATCGCTTGAAGCAGAAAGAGTTTAAAGCGGCGCAGTCACTGAAGAAAAGAGGACTGCAAGGCGAAATCGCCTACACCACAGCAGAGGCCTCATTAACAGAAGCAAAAGCCATGATGCGCAACGCGGAATTGGCTTTAAAGAATACTATCATTACTTCGCCTTTTTCGGGTGTGGTTCAAGACTTAATGGTTGAGCTTGGTGACTTTGTTGGGGTTGGCGATCCTGTTGCGGGCGTGATTGACCTCGATCCTCTGGTCATCGAAGCCGATGTCAGTGAACGTCATATCCAGCATTTGTTAGTTAATCAGTCCGCCTTGGTCCGCTTGCTGGGAAGAGAAGAAGCGGAAGGTCGTCTGCGTTATGTTTCTCGAATCTCTTCTGCTTCTACCAATACTTTTCCAATCGAGATTGAAATCGATAACTCCAAAGGCCTATTACCTGCAGGTGTCAGTGCCGAAGTAAAACTCAACCTAGAAACTAGAGACGCAATCAAGATAACACCGGCGATGCTGGCATTGGATGAGGCGGGTAACCTCGGGGTCAAAACCTTGGTTTCTGTTAGTGACTCACCAACGGTGAAGTTTGTAGGCATTCAGCTAGTAAAGGCCGAACAAGATGGAGTGTGGCTCACTGGGCTGGGTCAACGCGTCGATATCATCACCGTAGGCCAAGGTTTTGTGCGTGATGGTGATTCTGTGATTGCTGTTGAGCAAGGTGCTGAACCCTCAAATGTAACCGCAGAGTAGGAGATTGCCGATGTATTCAATTATTGATGCAGCCTTGTCTCGTGCTCGAACAATGCTCTCCCTTTTGGCGTTAATCCTTGTAGCCGGTGTCGTCACCTATATCACGATCCCCAAAGAATCGAGCCCAGACATTACTATCCCGATTATCTATGTCTCTGTTGGGCACCAAGGTATTTCGCCAACCGATGCCGAACGCTTATTGGTTAGGCCGATAGAGCAAGAGCTGAGGTCGATTGAAGGCGTAAAAGAGATGACAGCAACCGCAGCAGAAGGGCATGCCTCTGTGGTGTTGGAGTTTAATGTTGGTGTCGATCTCACCAAAGCAATGGCCGATGTGCGTGACGCGGTTGATCTGGCTAAACCAAAACTGCCAGAAGACAGTGATGAGCCAACCGTAAATGAGGTGACGCTGGCTTCAGAGCAACCTGTTCTGTCTGTTGTGCTATTTGGTACTGTTCCCGAACGTACCATTGTGCAAATTGCGCGAGAGGTTGGAGATAAATTAGAAAGCTATCGCCAAATTCTAGAAGTGGATATTGCAGGCGATCGTGATGACATCGTTGAAATCATCGTTGATCCGTTATTGATGGAAAGCTATAGCCTAGATCAAGCGGATATCTATAACCTGATCGCCTTGAATAACCGAGTAGTAGCGGCCGGTTTTGTTGATACGGGTTACGGACGTTTTTCTGTCAAAGTCCCTTCTGTGTTTAACTCCTTAAAAGACGTACTTGAGTTGCCAATCAAAGTGGATGGTAAACAGGTCGTGACCTTTGGCGATGTGGCTACGGTTCGCCGAGCGTTTCGAGATCCTGAAAGCTTTGCCCGTTTAGATGGCAAATCCGCGGTTGTCTTGGATATAAAGAAGCGAGCGGGTGAAAACATCATTGAAACCGTTGAGCTAGTCAAGGCAGTAATGGCAGGTGCTCAGCAGCAAGCTGAATGGCCAAATAACCTTTTGGTCAAATACACTTGGGATGAATCTAAAGATGTGAAGATCATGCTCAACGATCTGCAAAACAATATCTTATCCGCCATTATTCTAGTGGTGATCGTTATCATCGCGATTCTTGGTGTGCGTACCGCTTTGTTAGTGGGTATTTCAATCCCTGGTTCCTTTCTTACCGGGCTGCTAGTGCTGTCTGTGTTCGGCTTAACCGTTAACATCGTAGTGTTGTTCTCTCTGATCATGGCGGTGGGTATGTTGGTTGACGGTGCGATTGTGGTGACCGAATTTGCAGACAGGCGAATGCAAGAGGGTGAAGGGCGCAAAGCCGCTTACCGAGATGCAGCGAAACGAATGGCATGGCCGATAACAGCGTCTACTGCGACAACCTTGGCGGCATTTGCTCCGTTATTGTTTTGGCCGGATGTGACGGGCGAATTCATGAAGTATCTGCCGTTAACCCTTATCGCTACTTTAACTGCTTCATTGATCATGGCGCTGTTATTTGTGCCCGTATTAGGCGGCTTGATTGGCAAACCTCAATACGTATCGTCTAAAAGCCAAGCTCGAATGGTCGCACTGCATAATGGTGACTTTTCACAAGCCACCGGCTTAACTAAGGCGTATTACCACACACTGTCGATTGCGATTAAGCACCCCTTTAAGATTCTTTGTAGTGCGATACTGCTCGCGGTTGCGGTTGGATTTACTTACTCTAAAGCCGGTCTTGGGGCTGAATTCTTCCCTGAGGTTGATCCGCCATTTTTTAATGTAAAAGTCCGCTCACATGGTGATCTCTCTATCCAAGAAAAGGATGACATCATGCGTGATATTGAGCTGATGATGCTCAATCATGATGAGTTCGATACCGTTTACACGCGTACTGGTGGTGACGACCAGATTGGCTTGATCTCGATAACCCCCGTTGATTGGCAATACCGCCGCAGTGTTAAAGCAATTATTGATGAGCTAAAAGTACAGACCGACCAATACGCTGGTGTTGAGATTGAATATAAGTTTCCAGATGCAGGACCTCCGGTTGAAAATGACTTAGTGATTGAGCTATCGGCTAAAACACCTGAGCAACTCAATCAGGCGGCAAAGATCGTAAGAAGTTGGGCGGATGGTAATCAAGCGCTGACTAATATCAGTGATACCGCGAGCAAAGATGGCATCGATTGGAAGGTGGATATTCGCCGAGATGATGCCGCGCGTTTTGCAGCTGATGCGACCTTGGTGGGTAATACTGTTCAATTCGTCACTAATGGCCTCAAGATTGGTGATTATCTGCCTGATGATTCTTCAGAAGAGGTCGATATCTTGGTGCGCTACCCGAATGACAAGCGCGATATCGGACGCTTTGACCAGCTGAGAGTGAAAACGCCAGCAGGTTTAGTACCTATTACCAACTTTGCTCAGATTGTACCCGACCATAAGCAAGACACGATTAAGCGCCTTGATGGAAAGCGTGTAGTGAACATTATGGCGGATATGGAAGAGGGCTATAACCTTGCGCTCGAACTGCCAAAGATCGAGCAAGCGTTAAGTGAATTGGGGCTAGCGAGTAGCGTAGAATTTCGTATCCGTGGCCAAAACGAAGAGCAAGAAAACTCTTCCGCCTTTTTACAAAGCGCTTTTTTGGTGGCGTTGGCGGTAATGGCTTTGATCCTGATTACTCAGTTTAATAGCTTCTATCAAGCATTTTTGATTCTTAGTGCGGTGTTGTTTTCGACGGTAGGTGTATTTGTTGGTTTGCTTATCTTCCAACGTCCGTTTGGTATCGTGATGTCTGGTATAGGAGTCATCGCACTGGCAGGGATAGTGGTGAACAACAATATTGTACTGATTGATACTTATAATCAGCTAATAAAAAGAGGTTTGGATAAGCGAGATGCGATTCTAAGAACCGGTGTTCAACGTTTAAGGCCAGTAATGCTTACCACGGTCACCACCATTTTAGGCTTGATGCCGATGGTGCTAGAGATGAACATCGACCTGATTAATCAAAAGATAGAATTCGGCGCGCCGAGCACGCAATGGTGGTCGCAACTTGCTACGGCAATTGCGGGAGGTTTGGCATTCGCGACAGTATTGACCTTGGTACTGACACCATGTCTGTTAATGCTAGGGAGAGACAAAAAGCCTGAACAATAGTAGATACAGTGGTTCGATGAACATAAAAAAGAGCGCCTTAGTGGGCGCTCTTTTTGTTGGTTTATATGGCTCTTAACCTAATTGGTCGCTAGTAGCTTAATTAGTCGCTAGCAACTGGCCGTATCGCTCTAGGTTATTCAGTCGAATCTCTGAGTTGGCAATAAATGTTGCTTTTGCTTTACCCGTTAACGACTTAGATTGAGGCAATTTCACGGTACGCGCATTTTTATGTACGCCATTAACCAAGAATTCATAATGTAAGTGCGGACCAGTCACACGGCCTGTACCGCCCAAAGTACCAATGGTTTGGCCTTGTTTTACGCGCTGACCTGTTTTCACCATACGTCGCTTCATGTGCAGGTATTTGGTGATGTAGGTGTTGCTGTGGCGGATAAACACGTAGTTACCATTGAATTGGTTGTAACCCGACTTCTGAACGATACCGTCACCGGCTGCCCAGATAGGCGTGCCAACAGGAGCTGCGTAGTCAGTACCGCGGTGAGCGCGAACCTTACCGGTTACTGGGTGCCTCCTGGTAGGATTAAAGTTCGATGTTACACGACGAAAATCAATAGGAGAGCGCAAGAACGCCTTCTTCATAGCTCGACCATTTTCATCGAAGTAGTTGCCGCTCTTATCATCCAATACCGCGGTAAATGAATCGCCTTGGTTTTTGAATACGGCTGCCATGATCTTACCGCGACCAACCACTTCACCTTCAACCACTTTTTCTTGGTACAGGATTTTGAAGCTGTCGTTCTTACGAATATCTAACGCAAAGTCGATATCCCAACCGAAGATGCCCGCCAGTTCCATAATTTGGTTTGCGGTTAAACCTGCGCTTACGCCAGCGTTCCAGAAATTAGAGGTAATGTTGGCTTCGGCATAATTGTATTGGTAGGCCACTTCTTTTTTGTCGAAGCTAGAGGAGAATGAATCGCCAGACTTAGTGATCTTGAAGCTTTCAAACGCACTAAGTTGTCGTTTTAACTGAATAAGGTCGTTGTTTTCATCGAAGCCGAACTGCAATACATCGCCAGGTCTTAGGTTAGACAGCTGCTTCTTAATATCATTGTTGGTATTAAGTAGGGTGATCAGCAAGCGGTATGAGAGGCCAATACGTTCGAATAGAACAGAAGTGCTTTCGCCAGAGCGAACGGTGTATTTCTCCCAATTGAGCACTGCCGTCGGTGGCGCGTCACTTGCGCTAATAAGCGCAGAGGCATTGATCGTCAGTGGGTAATGTTTTCCCACAACTAAAGCGCCCGAATCGTCACGCAAACTGTTGACGTCGGGGAGTAAGAAAATCGCGACGAAAATTATGGCACTAAAAAATGCGATAAAAGCCCGGTGCAAAATAGGAAGGCGTGCAAAAATAGACAACATGTTCCGGTTCGTTCTGTAAATATTATGAAAATCGACGACGGAATAGTGTAACTGGTTTCAAAATACATCGCTATTCAAGTAAGATGTCTAATTAATGTATTTTTGCCAAATCTGTGGGAGTGAACAAGAATGGCGAGTATTGAAGCTGCACTAGCCGAGATCAAACGTGGCGTAGAAGAACTGATTCCAGAAGACGAACTGATTGCTAAATTAAAAGAAGGTCGTCCTTTACGCATTAAGCTGGGTGCCGATCCAACAGCTCCAGATATCCACCTAGGCCATACGGTTATCTTTAACAAGCTTCGTGCTTTCCAAGAGCTTGGTCATGAAGTGACATTTCTTATCGGTGATTTCACTGCAATGGTTGGTGACCCATCAGGTAAAAACTCAACACGTCCACCGCTAAGCCGTGAAGACGTATTGAAGAATGCTGAAACTTACAAAGAGCAAGTATTCAAGATTCTAGATCCTGCGAAAACGCAAATCCGTTTCAACTCTGAATGGCTATCTGAGCTTGGTGCTGAAGGCATGATTCGTCTTGCTTCTAACCAAACTGTTGCTCGTATGCTTGAGCGTGATGACTTCAAAAAGCGTTACGCTGGTGGTCAACCGATCGCAATCCATGAATTCATGTACCCACTTCTACAAGGTCACGACTCTGTTGCACTAGAGAGCGACGTTGAGCTTGGCGGTACTGACCAGAAGTTTAATCTTCTAATGGGTCGTGAACTGCAAAAAGCAGCAGGTCAGAAACCACAAGCGGTACTGATGATGCCACTACTTGTTGGTCTAGACGGCGTTAAGAAGATGTCTAAGTCTGCGCACAACTACATCGGTATAAGCGAAGCACCAAGCGAGATGTTTGGTAAGATTATGTCTATCTCTGACGATCTAATGTGGAGCTACTACGAGCTACTGTCTTTCCGTCCACTTGAAGAAGTTGCGGAACTGAAAGCTGGCGTTGATGCAGGTAAAAACCCGCGTGACGTTAAAGTACTTCTTGCTAAAGAAATCATTGCTCGTTTCCACTCTGAAGCAGATGCTGAAGCCGCTGAGCAAGAGTTCGTTAACCGTTTTGCTAAGAACCAAGTTCCTGATGAAATGCCTGAATTTGAATTCGAAGCAGGTCTACCAATTGCGAACGTTCTAAAAGAAGCGGGTCTTGTAAACTCGACTTCTGATGCGATGCGTATGATCAAGCAAGGCGCGGCTAAGCTTGAAGGCGAGAAGATCGAAGACAGCAAATTCGTCCCTGAAGCAGGTACTGCGGTTTACCAAGTTGGTAAGCGTAAGTTTGCTCGTATTACTATCAAGTAATAACGCACATCAATAATTGAACAAAAGGCATCTACGGATGCCTTTTTTATTGACAGAAAGTTGACGAAACTTTGAAATGCCTATTGCTACACTATGCGCGCTGTCAAATTGACAGTAATTCTGGAGATTTTTATGAACAATACCGACCATCCTCCTAGTTTGAATGGAGAAGAATAACCTGTCTCGGTATTGATCTATTGTCCTGCCGTTCAGGTAGGGTATCTTTGTTTTCCCCCTCATTCTTTTCCACACACTAGATTCTAACAAGTAGACACATCAGTAGTTTTCAGCTTTTGATGCGACTAGCAATACGCTCTTGATATGCTCTTGGTGTATTAGCTATATGTTATTTGTTTTGATGGTCGTTACCTTTGCCAATCGGGAGATTCGCCATGACGGTAATGAACAACACTTTTTTATCTATTGAAGCTCTGTACTCAGAGCAAGACATCCAAGCTGTATCGAATGCATTTCAACAGTACGGACGTGATCAACAAATTAACCTTTTGAACAGAATGCCGCTTGAAGATGCGGTGTTAGTACTGGGGCAATGCTCTCTTAGTACGATTCAGACTTTACTTAGTGAGTTAGAAGAGCAGGGCTTTGAAAAGCGCTCGCGACATCTAGCTCACCAACTAGGGCTGATCTACTCTGAGGTGGAGCCTCAGCAGGGCTACCTTTCTACTGGGGTCATGAGCCATGTAAGGCAGCGTATTGGTTGGATTATTGCGTTAGCACTATTGGGAATCGTCTCAGGGCTTATCATTGCTCAGTATGAAGACATTCTCAGCCAACTGGTACTTTTGGCAATCTACATGCCTGTGATTGCTGCTGCTGGTGGTAACACCGGAACACAAGCTGCGACTTTGGTGATCAGAGCCTTAGCCACGGGTGAGTTGAAAAAACGCCAATGGGCTAACGTTTTATGGAAAGAGTTTAGAGTCGCTATTTGTTTAGCTTTAGCGATTGCTGTGGTGATGATTGGACGTATTCTGCTATTTAGCGAAAACCAATCGACAGGTGGTTATGACATCAACATGATTGCGTTAGCGATTGCGGTAGCGCTATTCATTCAGGTGACCATATCAACTGTGCTCGGCGGCGGGTTACCGATAGTTGCTCGGCTATTTAAGCTTGATCCAGCGGTGTTAGTGAGTCCAGTGCTTGCATCTATAGTAGATATCTCAGGAATGTGGATCTACTTCACTGTAGTGAACTCATTCCTAGGAATCGCTTAAAAGCTGATAAAAATAGCTAAATACATCTGAGAAATAAAAATGGCGCTGAAGATGGAAGGTCTTCAGCGCCATTTTTATTGTTTAAGTAGATGCTTACACAGAGCTAAGCATTACTTAGATTTGCTTTGTGCTTGACTGAACTCGACAACATCTTTGTAGAAAGCGCGCTCAAACTGGGTGATCGGTGCTTCCACTGGTTTGTCTGGATCTTGTTCTTCAGGGAAGTAATCACGGACAAATTGCACAAACAGAGAGTTTGGTTTTCCCGCCTTATCTAATCCGTATCCCGCCATGTTGTAACTGCCGTATAGAGAACCACTCTTGGCGATAATGTTGCCTTTAATCGGTGTCTTCCGCATGCTTTGTCGGTACTGAAGCGTTCCATTCATACCCGATGTCGGCATGGCTTCGATTAGGTTGAGTTGTGAGTCGTTTTCCCAGATATAGCGAAGCACCTGCGCCATGGTCTGCGACCTCATTCGGTTATTTCTAGATAGCCCTGAACCATCAGCTAGCTGCGCTTTGCTGAGGTCGATGTTCGCCTTAGTTAGTAGTATCTGCTTTATAGCTTCAGTGCCGTTATTGAAGCTACCCGGTTGAACATAAAATGTCGCTCCCAGTGTTTTGGTAAGATTATCTGCGATAAGGTTATCCGACTTCTTGAGCATGATATCGAGCAGTTCAGGAAGCTTTTCTGAGTTGTGACTAGCGACTAACGTGGTTTTGTCTGCTTTCTCTTTTTTACCAACAATCACATCGCCTTTAACCTGGATCTTCAATTCTTTAAGTAGTGAGTGAACCACTTGAGAGGTGTAAAGTTCTGGATTTTGAATTGCAAACTTGAGAGGGAGTGGCTTTTTACGTTCAACTAAGCAACCAGAGAGCTTGTAAGCGTTATCTGGTGTGGTGATGAGCTCTAAGTCGCATTGTATTGCCTTCTGCCCGGAGCGAGTTACTGTCGCTGCGGTGGTCGTCACGTCTATCGGGTAGTGAGCGGGAGTATAGACCCGAGTGCTGCCGTTATCTTTTGTATAAAAAGAAGCTTGTGCGCAGTTGCTGTCTAAGGTCATCGCACTAGAAGGCGCGCTGTAACAAACGCCTAGAATGTCCCAAGGCCAGCCTACCGCTCGTTGATAGCCTGTATAAGCCGTGTTATCGAGGTATAAGTTGCCTTTGATGGTTCTGGATTGCGACTTAGCGTACTGAGCTAACAGGCTTTTTAGCTGTTCACGTTGCAGAGTTGGATCACCGCTAAATGAAATGATTGAATCATTGCCAGAACGAAGAATGCTAGTCGTGTAATGAAAGTCATCTCCCAACTCTAGCTTGGCCGCTAAAGCCGTCACCAGTTTTAACGTGCTGGCTGGTGGATAAAAGTCATCGCTATTGGTATCAAGCTCGCTTGAATCATTGCTTAACGATTTGATGATCAAACTCGTACTACTACCATCGGGCAGTGTATCTAGAGGGGCGTATGCGGAAGCGTTAACAGATAAAGCGCTAATGGAAAAACTACATAGCAGTAGTGTGGATAGAAGGCGCATAGAAGATTGTCTTGGATGGCTGGTGTTTTCAGTATACAGATATAAAAAACGCCCGCTAGAGAGCGGGCGTTTTGATTCTCAATTAACTAATGAATCATTAGTCAATCAGAATTAGAAGTCGTAACGTAGACCTAGAGCTAGCTCGTCTTCAGCGTCTGCTTTAGATGCAGGACCGTTAACAAGACCAACAGAACCTAGCTTGTCACCTTCAGAAATTAGGTTGAAGTTGTACGAGATGTACGTACGGAAGTTAGGCTTGAAGTAGTAAGTCGCATCGATTGCAACGTTGTCAGCTGAAGTTTCACCGTCAGTTTCTGCGTTGTTGTACGTTAGCGTGAATGCAGTTTTTTCTAGCGTGTATGCTGTTGCAAATTCGTAACCAGTGTAGTCACCGTTCTTCTTCGCTAGCTCACCGTCTGTGAATGTACCAGCAAAGTATAGAGCGTCAGTACGGAAAGATGCAGCTAGCATGTACTCGTTTTGCTCGTCTTGGTCAGCGTAACCAGCACCTAGCTTAAAGCCAGAATCGCCGATAGCGTAGATACCAGATAGAGAGTAGCCGTCTGCGTTGTTGTCAACGAATTCGCCACCAGTTTCTGAACGGTCAGCAAAACGGTAGCTTGCTTTAACGCCTAGGTCTTGGAATTGACCTTTGTATGAAACCATGTTGTCAGAACGATCTGCTACAGCAATTTTCATTGCCGCAGAGTTACCGTGGTAAGACATGATATCGGTAAAGTCTGTGATAACACCTAGTGCACCATCGTTTTTACCGTAAGTAACTTCACCGAAGTTACCGCCGATACCAGCGTAAGTGTAACGGTTAGTAATGTCACCGTCGTTGTTATCAGTAGAGCCGCCGTTTTCAGCAGTTGTGAATTCGCCTTCGTAGAAACCAACACCGTATAGGCCGTCTTGGATTTCAACTTTACCTAGGAAGTTAAGACGTACACGTGTTTTGTCTTCAGCTTTGCCGTCTTTTAGAGATAGACGAGCTTCAGCACGACCACCGATCTCTAGAGAAGTGCCGTTTGAGCTGTATACAGAAGTACCGTCGATACCACCAGCTTGTTTACCGTCCGCTGCTACTGCGTTAGTAGCAAGAGCTGCAGCAGATACAGCAAGCGCGATCATAGTCTTGTTCATGTTATTATTTCCTAATTACTGTCCATAGAAGTTTTATCAAGGATTTGAACCCTTTTGTGTATTGCCCGTATTAATCAGGCTTCATAACCATGATTAGAACAGAAGTCTGAAAAATGCCAGTGCAATCCATGGGTTACTTTTTACCTCTAAAGTTCCATAGTTAGTTAGTAAAATGATATAAAACTAAAAAATGAACACTGTTTTATTATATTTTTTGTTGTTTAAGTTGTTGTTTTAAGGTGTTTTTTATAAAAGTGTGATCTGTGTTTATTTTGTTTTTTTAGGTATTTATTTGCCGTCTTATTGATTAGGTCGTTATTATTCATTTTTGTGATGTCTGTAATTTAGACCTAGATACAGCTTTTATAACGCAAAGTGGAATAAAGATGATTTAGCCATAAAGTTTGTTTACACTAAGCCAAATCGTTTTGTTTCTACTACCCAATAAATACGTTGGGTGTATTTATGTTCGCCAAAGAAAGTTTTGGCATAGAGGTAAAAAATGGAAAAGGTTCCAATGACAGTACGTGGCGCTCAGCAGCTACGTGATGAATTAGATCGCCTACTTAAGCTACGCCCTGTTATCTCAGCAGCTATTGGTGAAGCTCGTGAACTAGGTGACTTAAAAGAGAATGCTGAATACCACGCCGCTCGTGAAGAGCAAGGTATCTGTGAAGCTCAAATCCGTGATATCGAATACAAGCTATCTCTAGCTCAGATCATCGATGTAACCCAAATGGAAAACACGGGTAAGATTATCTTTGGTACAACAGTCACTCTGATTGATGTTGATACAGACGAAGAGTACCGTTACCAAATCGTTTCTGAAGACGAAGCCGATATCAAAACTGGCCGTATCTCAGTGAAGTCACCAATTGCTCGTGGTCTTATCGGCAAGATGGAAGGCGACGAAGTGATGATTTCGACTCCTGGCGGTGATAAAGATTACGAAATTGACAAAGTAGAATATATCTAATTGAATTTTCTTTGTTTCTGATAAGTAAAAAGGTCGCTAAATGCGACCTTTTTCGTTTCTCACGCTACACTAAAAGATAAGCGCATTGGCTATCCCTTTGTGAAGCTAGCTTATTATATGGCTAACTTATTTACGTGGAATCTCGATTTTACGTGCTTCTGACTGACGGAACAGTACTAGAACTTTACCGATAGTCTGTACTTTCTCAGCTTTAGTTTCACGTACAATTGCATCGATAATAAGCTGTTTAGTCTCACGGTCTTCTGATGCAACTTTAATCTTGATCAGTTCGTGGTGGTCTAGAGCTAATTCGATTTCCGCTAGAACAGCTTCAGTAAGTCCATTTGCGCCCATTAGCACAACAGGTTTTAAACTGTGAGCTAGGCCCTTTAGATGCTGCTTTTGTTTGGTACTTAGGTTCATTACGCGGCCAATTTTCTTTACTATTAGGGTTGAAAAAACCTATTTTAACGCCATCTAAAGCTGAAGACTATAATTTATTCAGCAATTAGTACTTTCCTCCAATTTAGGTATCCAATGAGCAAACAGAAACACTCGGCCAGTTCAGGCCGTTGGTTGAAGGAACACTTCGACGACAAGTACGCAAATGAAGCAAGAAAAAAAGGCTATCGTTCACGTGCTTATTTCAAAATGGAAGAGATTCAAACGAAAGATAAGTTGCTGTCTCCTGGGATGACCATTGTGGATTTGGGTGCAGCGCCTGGCGGTTGGTCTCAATATGCTGCTAAGATTGTTGGAGACAACGGACAAATCATTGCGTGTGACTTGTTACCAATGGATCCGATTGCTGGTGTTAGCTTTTTACAAGGTGATTTTCGCGAAGACGCTGTTCTTGAAGCCTTGTTGGAACGTATACAACCAGACATGGTTGACGTTGTGATGTCAGATATGGCGCCTAATATAGCAGGCAACAATTCTGTGGATCAGCCAAGAGCTATGTATTTAGTTGAATTAGCTTTGGATATGTGTCGACAAGTTCTAGCTACCAATGGTAGTTTTGTTGTAAAAGTATTCCAAGGCGAAGGGTTTGACCAATACGTTAAGGACGTCCGCGAGATGTTTAAAACAGTAAAAGTTAGAAAACCCGACTCTTCTCGAGCTCGATCTCGTGAAGTGTTTATCGTAGCCACTGGTTACAAAGGTTAACGATTCTCTTCCAAGAGTGAGAGTTAACAACATGGCTACAGGTTACAAACTGTAGTACCCTACCTTTAATTACAATTAGTTATCGAGAGGCTTACACCTTGAGTGACATGGCAAAAAATTTAATTCTGTGGCTTGTTATCGCGGTAGTGTTGATGTCGGTATTCCAGAGCTTTGGCCCTGGGGAAAGTAACGGCAGAGCAGTAGATTACACCACGTTTGTACAGGAAGTTGGCCAAGGCCAGATTCAAGACGCACAGTTCAATAACAGCGAAATCACTTTCACACGTCGTGGTGGTGGTTCTAAGTATGTAACTTACATGCCTGTTTATGATCAGAAGCTACTTGATGACTTAATTAATCAAAACGTAAAAGTTCAGGGTACACCACCTGAAGAGCAGAGCCTGCTTGGCACTATCTTCATCTCTTGGTTCCCAATGATCTTACTGATTGGTGTGTGGATTTTCTTCATGCGTCAAATGCAAGGCGGTGGCGGCGGTAAAGGCGCGATGTCTTTCGGTAAGAGTAAAGCTCGAATGATGAGCGAAGAACAAATCAAAACGTTGTTTGCGGATGTTGCTGGTTGTGACGAAGCAAAAGAAGACGTGAAAGAGCTTGTTGATTACCTTCGTGACCCAAGTCGTTTCCAAAAACTGGGTGGTAAGATCCCGACAGGTATCCTGTTGGTTGGTCCTCCTGGTACTGGTAAGACATTGCTTGCAAAAGCGATTGCTGGTGAAGCGAAAGTACCGTTCTTTACAATTTCAGGTTCTGACTTCGTTGAAATGTTTGTTGGTGTTGGTGCATCTCGTGTACGTGACATGTTCGAACAAGCGAAGAAAGCGGCACCTTGTATCATCTTTATCGATGAAATCGATGCGGTAGGTCGTCAACGTGGCGCTGGTGTTGGTGGTGGTCACGATGAGCGTGAACAAACACTAAACCAAATGCTGGTTGAGATGGATGGTTTCGAAGGTAACGAAGGTATCATTGTTATCGCTGCGACTAACCGTCCAGATGTACTAGACCCAGCACTACTTCGTCCAGGTCGTTTTGACCGTCAAGTTGTGGTTGGTCTACCTGATGTACGTGGTCGTGAACAGATTCTTAAAGTACACATGCGTAAAGTTCCACTATCGGGCGATGTTGAACCATCTCTGATTGCTCGTGGTACTCCAGGCTTCTCTGGTGCAGACCTTGCGAACCTTGTGAACGAAGCGGCTCTATTTGCTGCTCGTGGTAACAAGCGCAATGTATCTATGGTTGAGTTTGAACTAGCGAAAGATAAGATCATGATGGGTGCAGAGCGCCGTTCAATGGTGATGTCTGAAGAAGTGAAAGAGTCAACGGCTTACCACGAAGCGGGTCACGCAATTGTTGGTCGCTTGGTGCCTGAACACGATCCAGTGTACAAGGTTTCAATCATTCCACGTGGTCGTGCGCTTGGTGTAACTATGTACCTACCTGAGCAAGACCGTGTAAGCATGTCTCGCCAACATCTAGAATCAATGATCTCTAGTTTGTACGGTGGTCGTCTTGCTGAAGAACTTATCTACGGTAAAGACAAAGTTTCGACTGGTGCGTCTAACGATATCGAACGTGCAACTGATATTGCTCGTAAGATGGTCACGCAGTGGGGCTTCTCAGAAAAACTGGGTCCTCTTCTATATGCTGAAGAAGAAGGCGAAGTTTTCCTAGGTCGCGGTATGAGCCAAGCGAAACATGTTTCTGACGATACGACTAAGCTGATCGATGAAGAAATTCGTATTCTAATCGACCGCAACTATGCTCGTGCGAAGCAAATTCTTGAAGAGAACATGGATATCATGCACTCGATGAAAGACGCGCTAATGAAGTTTGAAACGATTGATGCAGGTCAGATTGATGACTTGATGGAACGTAAAGACGACATTCGTGATCCAGCTGGTTGGGGTGATCAGGCGAAAGCAGAACCTGCAAAGGAAGAAGCTAAACCTGAAGCGAAATCAGAAGAAGCAGCAGCCGAACCAAAAGCTGAAGAGTCGCAAGTTGAAGAAGTTAAGTCTGAATCAGATGATGCTCAAAACAAAGATTCTTAATCACTAGGCTTTAAATTAAAACCCTGAGTACGCTCAGGGTTTTTCTGTTTATAGCCCAAGATGTTTTTACCTTTAAGACCCACCTTCCATGATATTAAAAGCACATAATAAAACGCTCGTTTTAGACCGCCCACATGTGATGGGTATCCTCAATGTTACGCCTGACTCTTTCTCTGATGGCGGGAAATTCAATTCATTAGATAATGCTTTACTGCAAGCAGAGCGAATGATTCAAGCAGGTGTTAGCATTATTGACATTGGTGGTGAATCAACTCGCCCGGGAGCACCTGACGTACCTTTAGAAGAAGAACTCGCTCGCGTTATACCTGCCATTAAAGCAATTCGCACTAAGTTTGATGTGTGGATCTCCATTGATACCAGTAAAGCTGAAGTGATGCGCCAAGCCGTTGAAGCGGGGGCTGATTTGATCAATGATGTGCGCGCACTGCAAGAGCCCGGAGCTCTGGAAGCGGCCGCCGATGCTAATGTGCCAGTTTGCCTGATGCACATGAAAGGTCAGCCAAGAACCATGCAAGCTAACCCTAATTACGATGATGTCCTAATCGATGTTGAAGCGTTCTTAAAAGAAAGGGTGGAGGCTTGTGAGGTTGTTGGTATCTCAAAAGAGCAGCTGATTCTAGACCCAGGTTTTGGTTTTGGTAAAACCATCGAGCACAATTACCACCTATTAGCGCACCTTGAAAAATTTCACACGCTTGGGTTGCCAGTCTTAGCGGGGATGTCGAGAAAGTCGATGATCTTTAAGCTACTAGACAAAGCTCCAGCAGATTGCATGGTTGCTAGCGTCACTTGCGCTACCATCGCTGTAATCAAAGGTGCACAAATTATTCGCGTTCACGATGTTGAAGATACATTGGAAGCGATGAAAATAATCGAAGTGATGAATAACAATCACTAATCATAATTAAGGAAAATCAATATGTCTGATAAGAGACGTTACTTCGGCACAGATGGTGTACGTGGCAAAGTTGGCCAGTACCCGATTACACCTGATTTTGTTCTGAAGCTTGGCTGGGCTGCGGGTCGTGTTCTTGCGAAGCAGGGCACAAAGAAAGTCATCATTGGTAAAGATACTCGTATCTCTGGCTACATGCTTGAGTCGGCGCTAGAAGCTGGCCTCGCTGCTGCTGGTCTTCAGGCTACGTTTACTGGCCCGATGCCAACGCCTGCTGTTGCTTACCTAACTCAAACCTTCCGCGCTGAAGCCGGTATCGTTATCTCTGCATCGCACAACCCATACTACGATAACGGTATCAAGTTCTTCTCTTCTGAGGGAACAAAACTGCCGGACGATATCGAGTTGGCAATTGAAGCTGAATTGGATAAAGACATCGAATGTGTTGACTCATTCGAACTTGGTAAAGCGGTACGTTTGAACGATGCGGCTGGCCGTTACATTGAATTCTGTAAGAGCACATTCCCAAATCATATGACGCTTGCAGGAATGAAGATTGTTGTCGATTGTGCACATGGTGCGACTTACCACATTGCGCCTGCTGTATTTAAAGAGCTGGGTGCAGAAGTTATTGCGATTGGTGTTGAGCCAAACGGTACTAACATTAACCACGAAGTCGGTGCGACGGATGTACGTGCTCTGCAAGCAAAAGTGCTTGAAGAAAAAGCGGCATTAGGCCTTGGCTTTGATGGTGATGGTGACCGTATCATCATGGTTGACGAGCTAGGCAACAAAGTTGATGGCGACCAAATCGCTTACATTATTGCTCGTGATGCACTGCGTCGCGGTGAGTTGAAAGGCGGCGTTGTTGGTACACTAATGACCAACCTGGGTATGGAAAACGGCCTTAAGCAGCTAGGTATTCCGTTTGTTCGTGCTGCTGTTGGTGACCGTTATGTAATGGAACAGCTTCTTGCTAAAGGCTGGAAGATCGGCGCTGAAAACTCGGGGCACGTTATCCTACTGGATAAAGTGACGACGGGTGATGCTATCGTTGCTGCTCTACAAGTGTTGGCTTCAGTTGTTGATAGCGAAATGACACTGAATGAGCTGTCTCAAGGCATGACGTTGTACCCTCAAGTTCTAGAAAACGTTCGTTTCAGCGGGGATTCAAACCCACTAGAAGCCGAAGCGGTAAAAGCAGCGGTTGTTGAAGTAGAAGCTGAGCTTGGCGAGAAAGGTCGTGTGCTATTACGCAAGTCTGGTACCGAGCCACTACTGCGTGTCATGGTTGAAGGCGAAGATGCAGAGCTTGTTCAAGCGTCTGCGCTTAAGATTGCAGATGCAGTAAAAGCAAACTGCTAATTTAACCTTTTACTTAGCCGGCGCAGCGAATAGCGCCTGTGATTAGAAGTGATTGAGTTATATCACGGTCAAAAGAGACGTAAATGAGTTTTGTGTCACTTTTGACCTTTTTTTGACCATTCACTTGGTAAAGGCTTATTTTTTAGCAAATTCTCCTTGTCAGCCATCGTCGCATTCGCTAGTATTGCTCGGCCTTCAGTTAGGAGGTCGCTAGCCTTGTTCTTGAAAATAGTTTTTTGAACGGCGCTGGCTCAACAATTAGGAACATAGGTGGAAAAATGTTTACAGTTCTACTTGTGATTTACCTGTTGGCAGCGCTTGGTGTAATTGGCCTAGTGTTGATTCAACAAGGTAAAGGCGCAGATATGGGAGCCTCTTTCGGTGCTGGCGCTTCAAACACTGTGTTTGGTGCTGGTGGCTCAGGAAATTTCCTTACCCGAATGACTGCAATTTTTGCAACTACATTTTTTATCCTTAGCTTAGTGCTTGGTAATATGTCTACACATAAAACTGAGTCACAATGGATTGACCCGACCCAAGGTCAGGTAATTCAACAAGCTGATGATGCAGTGAGTGAAGTTCCGGCGCAAGGCGACGAAATTCCACAATAATCTGTAAAGATTTGATGCCGAGATGGTGAAATTGGTAGACACGCTAGCATGAGGTGCTAGTGCCTTAGGGTGTGAGGGTTCGAGTCCCTCTCTCGGCACCATGTTTACAAACTTGTAAAACATCTTGTTGGGCGTATAATGCTCGCAAGTCGGACGCGGGATGGAGCAGTTTGGTAGCT
>NZ_AJZD02000136.1 GCF_000272105.2 Vibrio splendidus 12E03 | reverse complement strand
CGTTTCGGTGCATCGGCGGCGTACACATCATCCAATGTCACTTTGGATGATGCGGGCAGCGCTAACGTGGCCACCATGATAGTGGTGATGATTGGGTACAGCCGTTTTTTCATCGTCATTTCCTTTTCGTTGTTAGCGACAATACGCGGTTAATAACGCTTCGCCGCTGGTTAATATGGTCTCTCGACCGGTACTGTTTATCTTGACGCTGATCGATATTCCAACTCGCCATCGGGTAGCCGTTTGCGACAAGATGTAAGGTTTCAATCCACCAAGGTGGGTGTAATAACGGGTATCAACGTCAATACTTGAAATCGATAGGTTCGCTTGCGCCGTTTGACCTCGGATACACTGAGGTTTGTCCACCCATTGCCCGTGCCTTGCGGTAGTGGATTCTGACAATTTTGAGCTCACCGGTATTTGAGAGCCATTACTGGCTCGAAGTGACACGTCTTTGGTGTTGGTGATACCGAAATTCCCCCCGATATCCCAATCCCCAAGCAGCGTCGAATCATCCCCGCTTCGTTTGACCAATCCGTCGTAAGCAAAGGCTTTATCAGGGCGGTCAATGCGAAGGGTGATGAGGTTATTCGGCTCATCAAACACAATGCTTGGGATTTTTGAGAACAGACTTAAGGTGGCGGCGCGCTCGTA
>NZ_AJZD02000135.1 GCF_000272105.2 Vibrio splendidus 12E03 | reverse complement strand
TCGTGATGTAATACTTTTTCTAAATTAGATTTATCTAGCTTGACCATAAAAACTCCTAACAGCTATATTAGACAGAAAAATTCTGCACTTAAATACAGAATTATTCTGTCTAGTATCTTAATGACGTAAACGATACCCCGTTTTTATGAAAACTAACAGTAACTTAAGCACTACAGCTCTCTGCCTACATCCCAAAATACAGAATTTTTCTATATAGCATGAATTGATGTGCCAAACTTCAACTCATGTATGGATAACCAGTTACAGTTTAATGAAAAAATCACCATTTCTATCGTATATACAAGAATATATGCTTGGACGGCACTATGCCCTTCGTACAACGGAGGCGTACATTTATTGGATTCACCAATACATTCTTTATCATGATAAAAAGCACCCAAAGAGCTTAACTTCCAGGCATGTAGAAGATTTCCTAACGCACTTGGTTGTTAACAAAAAGTCAGCGAGGAAAACGCAAAGTCTGGCTCTCAATGCATTAGTCTTTTTATACAAAGAAATTATTCAAGAACCCATAGAGCTTGATATGCAGTTTCGGCGCTCAGATAAATCAAGAAAATTACCAACAGTCATGACTCCAGAAGAGATTGGAAGGCTATTCAATCACTGTTCACCTAACTACAAATTACCTTATCAATTAATGTATGGATCAGGGTTGCGTTTAATGGAGTGTCTACGCTTACGCATACAAGATATCGATTATGCATATAAATCTGTACGTGTATGGCAAGGGAAAGGAGGTAAAAACCGCATAGTGACAATAGCACCAGAGCTTTTCCCCGCTATCAAACAACAGCAACAGAGATCCGCGAGTTACTATCATCAAGACATGAATGACACAGTTTTCTCTGGTGTATACATACCTGAAGCTCTCGCTAGAAAATACCCGAGCGCAGAAAGGAGCCTAAATTGGCAATTCCTCTTTCCCTCTAGTCGTTTGTCGCCAGATTTACAAACAGGCGAGCTACGTAGGCACCATATTCACCCAACAGCGCTTCAAAAACACATTAAGGTTGCAGGCCAAAAAGCCAACATTGAGAAAAATATCTCATGCCATACTTTAAGGCACTCATTCGCTACGCACCTTCTTCAAAGCGGAGCGGATATCAGAACCGTTCAAGAACAACTTGGTCACACAGATTTGAAGACAACGCAAATCTATACTCACATCATAGATAGAGGCGCCAATGGCGTTGTTAGCCCACTATCAAGAATATTCGTAAAGTAACGATAGATGAAATTCGGATTCCGAATTCTGAAATGACTTCATAATCACGAAACAGGGCACTATCACCTGCTCTTAGGGCTGAGGCCTCTAGTCACCCCAAAAACTCAATAACAATTTATGTGTGTGTTTTTCTCTGCAGCAATGGCTGCGTATCACCTCTTATTGTTACGCCACCATTGCCTATTTACAACTTTCATGGCGCTCACAACGCCCTAACACGCACAATAACAGGATGCCTAACAAACACATTATTAAACAGCGAGTTGCAGGTTTCCTACTCTCTACTTCGAGCTTTCGAAAAGAGATATTTCACAATTTTCATCAATAACAGTGTTCGAAAAAGAACATATGTCTCAAAAACATATACACCATCAATATGAATAAGACTGCATGGTAAACTGCTTTTATAAAAAAGCAGGAATAAAGAATGATTACTAAGGATAGAGATTCAAAAATCGACAATAGTCTTCAACAGAAAGCTGGTGCAAAAGTAGAGCAAGATGTCGCGTTTTACTTACGCAGAGAGTTTGGAGATGCAAATGACGTTTTCATTATCAATGACCTACGCATACAGTTTAAAAATGAAACAGCTCAGATCGATCACTTAGTCCTTTATAACAAAGGATTTATCATTATTGAGTCGAAATCGATTCGTGGTGAGGTTAAGGTCAACAATCAACTCGAATGGAGCCGAACCGTAAGAGGGAATTGGACTGGAATGCCCTCGCCTATCGAGCAAGCTAAGTTACAAACCAAACTATTGAAAGCACTTTTAAATGACAACGCTAAGTCGTTGCTAGACCGAATTGCGTTTGTACAGGCGTACTTTGGTGGTCGCTGTTGGGATCAACTCTGTGCCGCGTCCAATGACGCTCTAATCGATCGAACTTCTATCCCTAAAGATATATCGAAGAAGCTCATTAAAGCCGAGTCTATTGGTAGCTGCGTTAAGAGTCTCATCAAAAAGCACCGCGTAGGTTCAATTCTAAATCCGAACCCTACGTTTAATCGTGATGAACTGTACCGCCTAGTTCACTTTCTAAACGAACAACATGTGCCTACGTCCTCTCCGGCTCCCAAAGTACATCTCGCAGAATTGAGCGAAACTGAAAAGGTAGACTTGGTTCCAGCTCAAGAAGCAATTGAAAAGGCCAAAGTTCCACAAATAAGGCATGGTTTTAATTGTAAGAAGTGTCAAAGCCCGCAGACCGAGCCGAGGTATGGAAAGTATGGGTATTACGTCTACTGCCCACAATGTAAGGTGAATACTGCAATGCGTATTAGTTGCCATTCTTGCCAATCTAATTCAGCTAAAGTCAGTAAGAAAAAGAACACGTACTCAATTGCATGCTCTTGTGGTGAAGGAACTCAAGTCGTATTTCCTTAATCTAATAATTCGGAATCCGAATTACAACGCAATTTAAAGCGATGCGGATTCAAATTCGGATTCCGAATTCCTCCAAAACTAAAGAACTAACACAAATCACTTCTGGCCACTTTTCGGCATAACCTCAACAGGTGGTACTTGGTGCCAAATAATGTCACTTGTGCCTGTATAGATTTTTGTTGTTTTAGCGTTCGCGTGTGCCATTCGCTCGGTAGCACTCTGCCCTTGCTGTTCAATCATTCGAGCAGCTAGTCCTCGAATTTCATGATAGGTCGGCCTTAACGATTTCTTTAGGTGGCTATAAAGCCCTAATGAATCTCGAACCTTACTGAACTCTTTACTTATATTGTGGTGATGTACTTGGTAAAGATGGTCGGTCTCTTTTGAAATGCCACGTTGCTGCTGTTTCGGTTTACGATGAACGATATAAGGACAAATCAATCTCGATGTTTTAGAAAGATCGACAATGTCTTTAATCGTCTGAGTGACAGGAATGGCGACAGTGGAAGCATCGGACTTTTTCACCTTTTCTCGGTGAACATAAAGCATTCCATACACAGCATGCCCGTCAACATACTCCACCTCTTTGTCAGGGTTCCAAAGAATCCCACAAACGCCTTCACGTGGTTTGTATATCCGATAACGAAGCCTATAGATCTCTCTCACAGCATGAGTCGTCTCAAGAGTTAAGCTCATTGCGACCTTAAGAAACAGTGGCGCTGCATCGTAGACCTTTTGGTAGTTTTCGATATCTAGGTCGTGGCGAGCTTTGGTGTAATCTTCTCTGGTCAATCGACGCTGTTTTTTATTGAGTACAAAATTACTCTCAATAGCGCTCTCATCAGCAAGATAGGAAAATACCTTTTTAAGGTTACTGATCTTATTGTTGAGCTGACGATTACTTAACTCTGAATAGTATTTCGAAAGGAACTCATTGATGTGCTGTAACTTGATCGATTTGGTTGGCAACCGCCCCATGAACTCATCAAGGCGG
>NZ_AJZD02000134.1 GCF_000272105.2 Vibrio splendidus 12E03 | reverse complement strand
ATCTATAAATTTAATTACGCAACAAAGCCACTTAACATTACAAATTCAACTCCCTACAGATTGTTTACAGTTTTGAAGCACGAAAATGACGACAAACAATGTATTTTGCTTAATCCTTGACCGCGCGATCGTTTGCGTCAAAAAATGTGATGAAAGTCTCACTTAACTGTTTATACTTCTTTTCCGGTTTTAAGCCGGTGCTTAGCCAATACAAGCCGTCACATGGATATGTGAATGACCCCACGGACCGGACCAGCTACGTTCCACTGCTTGTATAAGGTGATTTTTTACATGAACAACTCGTTGTTACATTCGCTAACCCTGTTAGCTCCTTCATCGCGTAGCGTTTTGCTTGCGGTTCTTTGTCCTGTTCCTTTGATGTCATTTGCTTGGCTCATGCTCACTCTTTAAGGATTACTAGGACACATTATGAATATTCTATTTGGTTTTGTCGGTGTTCTTGCACTGATTGCTTGCGCGTACCTGCTATCTGAAAGTCGTTCTTCAATTAACTGGAAAACGGTCTCTCGTGCACTATTACTTCAAATCGGATTTGCAGCCTTAGTATTGTATTTCCCATGGGGACAATTGGCGCTAACAAGCCTAAGTAATGGTGTTTCTAGCCTGCTTGGTTTTGCAGACGTTGGTATCGCATTCCTTTTCGGTGACCTTGCTACTGAAGGCTTCATTTTCGCGGTTCGCGTGCTTCCAATCATTATCTTCTTCAGTGCTTTGATTTCTGCGCTTTATTACTTAGGCGTTATGCAAAAAGTGATTCAAATCTTGGGCGGAGCGGTGCAAAAACTGCTGGGTACAAGTAAAGCTGAATCTCTGGTTGCTACAGGTAATATCTTCCTTTCTCAGGGTGAGTCTCCTCTTCTTATTCGTCCCTTTTTAAAGTCTATGACTCGTTCGGAACTGTTTGCTGTAATGGCAGGCGGTATGGCATCGGTAGCTGGTAGTGTTCTTGGGGGCTATGCTGGCCTTGGTGTTGAACTTAAATACCTTATTGCAGCAAGCTTTATGGCGGCGCCGGGTAGCCTGTTAATGGCGAAGATCATTGTTCCGGAGCGAAGCACACCGAGTGATTACGACCACATTGAGCTAGATAAAGCTGACCAAAGCAACGTGATTGATGCATTGGCAAGCGGCGCGATGAACGGTATGAAGGTAGCGGTAGCCGTAGGTACTATGTTGGTTGCGTTCGTGAGTGTGATTGCTATGGTAAATACTGGATTGGAAAGCTTAGGTGAAACGTTCGGGTTTGCTGGCATTACACTGCAAGCTATCTTCGGTTACCTGTTCTCGCCTCTAGCATGGCTAATCGGTATTCCGAGCGATGAAGTGTTGATGGCGGGTTCTTACATTGGTCAGAAGATCGTAATGAACGAGTTTGTCGCTTTCATCGACTTCGTTGAGAACAAAGCGCTGCTATCTGAACATAGCCAAGTGATTGTGACTTTTGCTCTATGTGGCTTTGCTAACATCGGCTCTATCGCGATTCAGTTAGGTTCAATCGGTGTTATGGCTCCAGAGCGCCGTGCTGAAGTTGCTAACCTAGGTTTGAAAGCGGTAGCTGCTGGTACGCTAGCAAACCTAATGAGTGCATGTTTAGCGGGTATTTTCATCTTGCTTTAAGCTAGATTCAGCTAAAGCGCCTAAATTGAGTAAAAGCGGATATCTTGCTTACGGAGTTAACGTGAGGAGGGGGTCCGCTTTTTTGTGCCTGTTAACCAGGCTAAATCTGGTTTTGGCTGTCGACTGTGATTTGTCTATAGTGAGTAAAAGCTCACTCGGAAGAGTAATAGAGCCACGTTCTTTTATCCGATATACTTGAATATCATCAGGTTGCGTTTAATAGCATTCGGCTTCGATTAAGAACATTCGATTTCGATTGAGAATATTCGGTTCCGACTAAGCATATCCGCTTTCGACTAGGAACAATGGCAACCAAGCTAAATTAATCAAGGGTCTCTCCATGAACATTCGCGTTCTCATCGGTCTTATTGTTACCTTCATTGGCTTGTTTGCGATGGTTTATCTTATTGCTGGTGGTGAACAGTTTCCTATCTCTCAGTGGCCAAAAGAAGCTTATCTCGGTTTAGTATTTAGTGTTGTCTGGGGCGCAGGTGTAGCAGCATCGGCAGCGTACTTCTTCTCAGCACTGGTGTTCGTGACCGTTGCCGCGGTTTGCTATGCGATTGGTTATAAGATCGGTGGCTTATTTACTAACGACTCTGAAGCCTAGCAAGTCTGA
This sequence comes from Vibrio splendidus 12E03, assembly GCF_000272105.2. Taxonomy (GTDB): domain Bacteria; phylum Pseudomonadota; class Gammaproteobacteria; order Enterobacterales; family Vibrionaceae; genus Vibrio; species Vibrio splendidus_I. The sequence continues at coordinate 643 of NZ_AJZD02000134.1, read as the reverse complement.
CTATGTGGTTGAGTTGCGTGTAATGCATTGGCGTGATCGTTTTAAGGTGTATTGGTATCACCGAAAGCAAACCCATCGTTGGAAAGGGGATAGGGCAAAGTCTCTAGGTTGGACCAACGAAGAGAGCCAGTTGTGTCGTTTCGAAGTGATTGCACGCGCGACAGATTTTGAAAATAAGAGTGTTTTGGATTTGGGATGTGGCTATGGAGAGTTGTTCGAACTGCTCGATAGTATCTACCGTATCCAATCATACACAGGCGTTGACCAACATGCCGACTTTCTTAAAAAGGCCAAGCAAAACTACACCGAAGCTCGCTGCAAGTTTATGGCGGGTGACATGAGTAAAATGAATCTAGAAGCGCACGATGTGGTTATTGCCAGTGGCTCTTTGAACTATATCTCTCGCGATTCTGATTACCTAACTAACATGATTACTCGTATGTTTGGACTAGCGAATCAGGCGGTGATTTTTAATCTGCTCAATTCAAGCCAATATCCTTCGCGTAATACCTTGATGAGTTATCATCCTCAAGGCGTCTATCGCTTCTGTAAAACGCTCTGCGATGATGTCTATTTAATGGAGGGCTATGCAGAAGGGGATTTCACGATAGTGATGTCGAGTAGACGACACTTGTTACCAAGT
>NZ_AJZD02000133.1 GCF_000272105.2 Vibrio splendidus 12E03 | reverse complement strand
GACGTCACCTGCAATGAAGATGATGGTTCATCAAATTCAAAGTGGGGGGGATCCTAAAAATATAATGCCTTTGTTTGTTATGAGTAATTAAATAAAAGCAATTAAATAAAAGAAATTAAATAAAGAACGTAACAAGTTATGCAGTGAATAAATATCTGCAGGGCTTTTTACGTCTTAAAAATAGAATTTATTCATTTAGTCGGAGATAAAACTGATGAAAACCACTCTAAAGCGAAGCCTTTTGGCGCTTAGTATTTCAGTAAGCTTGCCTGTAATGGCTCAAACCATGTTTAGCGATGTTATTAATGTTGAGCCAACAGAGCCTGTCTCAACTTCAATTTGGAACGATGACAAAGCACAGATGAATGCTTTCATTTCGGACCTAATTTCGAAAATGACCATTGAAGAAAAAATCGGCCAGCTTGATCTGCAAAGTGGTACGCGAAATGTAACGGGTCCTTCTGTCAACGAAGAGTATGAGGCGCAAATTCGTCGAGGTGAGGTCGGTGCAATTTTCAACTCTTATGGTGCTGAATGGACTAAGAAGCTACAAACAATGGGGGTGGAAGAGACTCGATTAGGGATTCCTCTTATTGTTGGTCATGACATTATTCATGGTCACCACACAATTTTCCCTCAATCTATCGGTGAAGCTGCTTCTTGGGATCTTGAAGCTATCGAACTTGCTTCCCGTATTGCAGCGCGAGAGGCGGCAGCTGATGGTATTAGTTGGACGTTCGCGCCAATGGCGGACATCACACGAGATCCACGTTGGGGGCGTGTATCAGAAGGTGCTGGGGAAGATGCATTCTTAGGCTCTGCGATCGCGGCTGCTCGTGTAAAAGGTTTCCAAGGTGAAGACCTTTCCGAAGTTGATACTGTGATGGCAACGGCAAAACACTTTGTTGGTTACGGCTTGTCTCAAGGTGGTCGTGATTACCACACTACAGATGTATCAGACCACGAACTGTGGACCACTCAAATGCCTCCATTCAAGGCGATGGTTGATGCGGGTGTTGCCACCTTCATGACCTCGTTCAACGACCTGAACGGTATTCCTGCGTCAGGCTCTAAAATGCTTTTAACTGACGTGTTACGTGATCAGTGGGGGTTTGAAGGGTTTGTTGTTACTGACTACACCGCAATCAATGAACTCGTTCCACACGGTTATGCTAAGGACGATAAACATGCTGCAGAAATTGCGTTTAACGCTGGTGCAGACATGGACATGGTGGGTCTTCTTTACCTCAACTACATGAAGCAGTTGGTAGAGGAAGGCAAGGTGAACATGGAGCAGATCGATAACTCTGTTCGTCTGATTCTTGAGATGAAGTGGCGTTTAGGTCTATTCGAAGACCCATACCGTTACTCAAGTGGTGAGCGTGCTGAAGCTGAACTTCTTAAACAAGAGAATTTAGACGCCGCACGAGATGTCGCGAGAAAGTCGTTTGTTCTATTAAAGAATGAGCAGAATGCACTTCCTCTAGATATCAACAATATTGACTCAATTGCACTGATTGGCCCAATGGCTGACCGCACTAACGACATGATTGGTAACTGGTCAGCAACGGGTGATCGTCAGACAGTGCCGGTCACGATTCGCCAAGGCTTGGAAGAGCGTTTAGGTGATGATGTTCAAATTAACTATGCGCAAGGTGCGACCCACTCATACATCTACAACGCTGAAGACTATGAAGTTAAGAAGCACCTAAGAATGCTTCCTTCTATCTATGAGAATGATCCAACTCTGGATCAAAACATCCAAGAAGCGATTGAAGTGGCGAAGAAGTCAGACGTGATTGTATTGGTTGTTGGTGAAGATTGGCGTATGTCAGGTGAGGCGGCAAGTCGTACGGATATTACTCTACCAGGTAATCAGCAGCGTCTAATGGAAGAGCTTAAGAAGCTTGATAAACCAATGAACGTCGTTGTTATGAGTGGCCGACCAAATGACCTTTCTTGGTTAGACGACAACGCAGATAGTATTTTACACGCATGGTATCCAGGTACTTCTGGCGGTCACGCTGTATCTGATGTGTTGGTTGGTGACTACTCGCCATCGGGCAAGCTTCCGATGAGTTTCCCGCGTTCAGTAGGTCAAGTTCCTGTGTTCTATAACGAGAAAAATACGGGACGCCCATATGACGCTGAAAACCCTAATCAGCGTGCTGAACACTACAAGTCACGTTATGACGATTCAGATAACACACCGCTGTACGCATTCGGTCACGGCATGTCTTACGCATCATTTGAATACAGCGATATCAAGCTTTCATCAGCGACAATGTCGATCGACGGCGAAATCAAAGTATCGGTTGATGTTACCAATAACGGAGCTCATGCAGGTGAAGAGGTAGTGCAACTCTACACGCGCCAAATGGTTGGATCGATTACTCGACCAGTTAAAGAGCTGAAAGGTTTTGAGAAGGTTCATTTTGAAAAAGGTGAAACCAAGACAATTAGCTTTACTTTGAAATCTGAAGATCTTGCCTTCTACCGCGCGGGCATGGATTGGGGTGTAGAGCCTGGTGAATTCCAAGTCTTCGTTGGCACGGCTTCGGACGATGTTAAAGAAGCAAACTTCATCGTCACTGAGTAATTAAGAACAAAGGACCACGTGTTCTGTAGAACGCGTGGTTAACAAAACCCCTGTAGCAACACACGTACTTCTTAAAAGGTATATATCTTGAACAAAAAAATACTCTCGCTGGTAGTGGCCGGTGCGTTAGCGCAAACTGGTTGCGCCGCAGACACAGACACAGATAACAAGGAGACATTGGCGGTTCAGCAAGAAAATGAACGACCAAATATCCTTTTCATCATGACGGATGATCATGCTGTACAAGCTTTAAGTGCATATGGCCATGAAATTTCAAAAATTGCGCCGACACCTAATATCGATAGAATCGCAGAAAGTGGCGTTAAGTTCACGAGTTCGTATGTAACTAACTCCCTTTGTGGTCCTTCTCGTGCAGCTATGTTTACAGGTAAGTTTGGCCATAAAAATGGTTTTAATTACAACGGTCAAACGTTTGATGGTACTCAAGACCACTGGGCCAACAAACTTCAAGATTCTGGCTATACAACGGCCATGATTGGTAAGTGGCACATCAACCGAATTCCAGATGGTTTTAAGTTTGACCATTGGGATATCTTGAACGATCAGGGGGAGTATTATAACCCTGATTTTATTACGGAAGATGGCGTTCAAATGGAGATGGGTTATACAACAGACCTGATCACAGAGAAAACCATTAAGTGGCTTGATGAGCAGAGAGATAAAGACAAGCCGTTTGCGCTCTTAATGCACCATAAAGCGCCGCACCGAAATTGGATGCCAGCCCCGCGTCATACTCAGACTTTTGCCGAAACTGAGTTCCCGGTCCCTGAGACGTACTTCGACGATTACGATGGTCGAGTCGCTGCCCAAAAGCAAAAACTGAATATCTATCGGGATACGCAGGAAGGCCACGACTTAAAGATGACCACCGGTGTTGGTGAAACCGAGTGGCGTCGTGATATTTGGCCGCACTTGCTGGAAAGACTCACCCCAGAGCAACGCGCAGAATGGGATGCAGCATACCAAGAACGCAATGATTGGTTTAACGCCAATGAAGCAGATATGACCGAAGAAGAGATCGCAATTTGGAAGTATCAACGCTACATGCAGGACTACCTAGCGACGATCATATCGGTCGATGAAAGTGTCGGTGAAGTGCTTGATTACTTAGAAGAGAACGATCTTACTGACAACACCTTGGTTGTATACACATCTGATCAAGGCTTCTTCTTAGGTGAGCACGGTTTCTTTGATAAGCGATTCATGTATGAAGAGACATTCTCTACTCCGCTTGTGATGCAGCTTCCGGGGCGTATCGCGCCAGGTACAGTTGTAGATGAACTTGTACAAAACATCGACTACGCACCAACATTTATGGATCTAGCGGGAGTTGAGGCTTACCCAGATATTGATGGTAAGTCACTTGTTGAGTTAATGACAACAGGTGAAGCTCAAGAGTGGCGTTCGAGCTTGTACTACCACTTCTATGAGATGCCAGGTTTCCACCGCGTCGCACGCCATTACGGTGTGAGTGATGGTGACTACAAGTTGATTCATTTCTACTTCCCTGATGATAACTGGGAGTTTTATGACTTAAGCAAAGATCCTAACGAGATGAATAACGCGATTGATGATCCTGCCTACAAGCAAGAAATCGCGCGCATGCAAGAAGAGTTAGAGTCTTTGAAGAAGCAGTACTCGGTACCACCAAAAGAAGAGTGGGAATCGATGGATCTAAAACGTAAGCCAAAAGAACGTTTAGAAGATCTGTTCCCTCACAGCTTCGAAAACAAAGAGTAGTTTCCCTATCTACGTAAAGGTGGTGGCAATACCACCTTTTTATCTCAGGAATTCAAATGGTTAATCAATATAGAGCAGTGTTATGCGCACTGTTACCCTTTATGCTGTTCTCCGTTCCGAGCCAAGCTTCGAATTTTGGTATGGAGAATATCTTCGGCGATCGATTGGAAGATGTCGCAGCAGATTCAGAAAATACACCTAGATTTCGATTTTTCTCCGGCTTGGAGTATGAAGATGTCGGATTGAGCAATGCGCTTGATGAAGTAGAAATGACAACGGTTCATTTTGATGGTTGGGGAACAATTAACAAAAACTGGCAGCTTGGACTGGTATCAGAAAGGCTTCAATTTTATCGAGATGGAAACCGACTCAATGATGCCGACATCATCGAATTTAAACCTAGGTACGAGAACGCTATTACCAGCAACCTTAGATACAACATTATGGTTGGGTACCGGCATGTAGAGGGAAACAGAGAGCGTAACATGTTTAAGCTTCGCCCAGCATTTTTCTACCGAAACGGCGATCATGCGCTTAATGTCAACGGCTTATATATCTACCGACATGGAGAAATGAACGCTCGCGGCGAACGGATAGACAAATTTGAAAGTGAACCGAATTATAACTATCGCATTAATGATTCGTTTAGTACCGGTGCTGGAGGCTTGTACGAATCTGAGTTCAACCAACATGGTGATAATACATTCCGTAAGTGGGGGATAAAGCCCTTCATTACTTATCGCGTCAATCCGGGTTTCACGGTGACATTACGTCAAGATATTTTTCAAGTAACTCGCCGTAACAATAGTGGATGGAATCAGTTTAATACCAATATTCAAACAACCACTCGATTAACTGATTCAATCCGTTTAGTCGCGAATGTTGCATACAGGCATTTCAACGAATTTGATGGCCGAGAAACGTCGGAAGGTAATAAAGATGTGCTCTTTGGGCGCGTAGGCCTTAGTTGGTCATTTTAATAAGAACTCGGTGAACAATCATGAAAAAAATAACAATGGTTCTATACGCTTTAGTTAGCACATGCTCTGGATTTGCTACTGCCGCTCCAATTTATATTACCGATGACAATAAGCTAAATATGAATGGCGATATCTATAGCGGTTATCTTCGGACCAGTGAGTACAAAAAAGACAACGACGTGAGTCAGAATCAGCTTGATTCATACTTCCGTCTTGGCTTTCAAGGGGCGTCATATGTCAATGAGTCTGTGATTGCCATCGGTGAGGCTGAGCTTGAAGTCGACATCGCGGATAATTCAAGTCGTGACGGAGTCGATACTCGCCTAGGTTATGTTGGCTTAATGTCTCAGGAGTATGGAACATTAACTTTTGGCAAGCAATATACCTCGGGTCGTTTACTTACTTCTTGGACCGACACCGGTGTATCTCGTATGTCGAATAACGATGCTGTTATGGCACCTTCGAGAGTTTCAAACGTACTGAAGTTTGAGTTGTCTCTTCTTAATGACCGCCTGACCCTTGGCGCAGACAAGATCTTGGATTTCTCAACAGAAGAATATGACGAGCGTAAAGGTTCGAACGCAGCTGCAACGTATCATATCACTGATAATTTCAGCGTTGGCTTAGGGTACCTCGCGCAAAGGGTCAGCTTCATTGAAGAACCTGAATCAATTCCAGCTATAGAGCAATACGGCACAGGTGATGTTTGGGACAGTCAGTCTTACCTTACGGCTGCGAGATACAATAATGAAGGCTTTAGCGCGGCATTGGTCTTAGACAAAACGAAAGACAAAGCGCAATTGGGCGATCATAAAGCGCTGGAGGCATCGGTTATGTACGATATCGAACGTTATCGATTTGTCACCCGTTTCATGAAGAGAAATGCTGATCTTGAAGAGCGAGACGTTGAAACGATTACTTTCGGTGTGCAATACCGTGTCAATAAACACCTAGATCTGCTATCAGAGTTTAATTCTTCCATTCAGAATCACGATTACAATCAGTTTAGTGTCGCTGCACACTATCAGTTTTAGTACGAAACGCCCTCCAAGTACGCCAATGCAGTGTGTGCTTGGAGGAGGAACTTGGATAGGGGTTTAAAGAGTCGGAGGCGTACAGTCATGATTTGATGTATAATTTTGCGATTGAAATTTGGCTAGAACTCATATGAATTACAACAAATACGATAGTTACCCAACACCTGCATGTGCGCGCGGATTATGGATATTGAAATGTCTGTCGACAAACAATGAAGGCGCAAGCTTAGATCAGTTACACAAGATTTCTGAAGTACCGAAGGCAACGTTATCGCGAATTTTAGAGACTTTAGAGATGTTAGGCCTTGTCGTTAAAGACGAAGCCAAGATATATAAAACCGATTATCAGATCGTTCTAGCCAAAGATTCAAGCTCTAGCTTCGATGATAAGTTGTTTGAAGCTATGAACTATCTCAGTAAACAGCTTGGTTATACCGCAGAGTGGTATGTTCCTACGCTAAGCGGCATGGTTATGAAGAAAACAATGAGCCCTTTGAAAGAGCGACGTGTTTGGGCTCAAGAAGGTTTCGTCAGGAGCTGGGGGGGAGAAGTGGACGCGGTTTATCGAGTTGGCAAACGCTGCTATGGAGACAAAGCGCCTTCAAACGATGTTGCTTGGACGTATGGCAAGAAAGGCAAGAAGATTTCAATACCTTTAGAAAAGCTTGAAGAAGAGATCAATGAGTTAAGCGAAGAGGCGTCATTTGCCGACAACAACTTCAATGAAAATGGAGTTCGACGCAGTGCAATATCTGTGTTCGTTGATAACAAGTTCGCCGGTGTGCTTGCGTTAGCGGAATGTTGGACGCCAACAACGGATCTCAACGTTAACTCATCTTTACCTCAACTGATTAATGCTTATAAGGATTTCTTTTAGAAAAAATGGGTAGTTTAACGAAGGCAGAGATGATGCAGTTTGGCGCTGGTGGAGGAGCATCAAGTGCTATTTTTCAGTTTACGACTACTTACCTGTTGTTCTTTTTTACTAATATAGCGGGAATTGAAGCTTCACAAGCAGCCCAATTGATTTTAGTCATGAAGGTTGTTGATGCTATATTTGACATTACTGCAGCGTATATTGTTGATAATGTTGACTTGAAATTTGGTCAAGGAAAATATCGCCCTTATATCGCTGCCTTTGCCCCAATTCTTGGTTTAAGTATTTATATTATTTTTTCAAGTCATAACTTTGGTGATGACATATCAACCTTCTTCATTTATCTTGCTGTAGCTGTTTTTTCAATAGCTTTGTCTTTTTGTAACATGGCTTACAATGGTTTGACTGTAAAAATGTCGTCAAATTATGATGAAAGGGCTTCAATGATTACTTGTAAACAGCTCATTGGCGTCGGAGTTGGTTTTTTTGCTAGCTTTCTTCCATTGTATATTGCAGCTTATTTTGGTGGTGGTCATAAAGGCTGGGAAGTCACCGCTCTTATGATGTCAGTTTTAGTAGTCAGCCTATTTTATATTTCATGGTATGGTTCCAGAAAAAAAGACTACTCAGTTAATAAATCGAAACAATACAATAAGCAGCTTTCTATTTCTAGTTACCAGACTATCTTGATGCAGAATAAGCCGTTAGTTGCATTGATGATTTGTCAAAGTTGTTTGATGTTCTCTGTTACTTTGGAGGGAGCAACTGCCATTTATTTCTTTATTTACTATCTAAAGGGGGAATCGCTTTTCCCACTATATCAAGGCCTTGTGGTAGCGTTATCGTCAGTTGCTATTTTTGTTGCTCCTAAGTTGATCCGACATTATGATAAAAGGTTTGTATATATTTCAAGTTGCAAGTTAGCAATAATTCTTCTCTTTATAGCGCTCTATTCTTCGTTAAACTTTTCTGCGAATGTAAGCTTGGTGTTTCTTGTTCTTTTAAAAGTGCTTATTGTATTTTGTGCAAATCTGGTGTGGATGTTATTGCCGGACTGCGTAGACTACGGCGAGAAAAAATATGGTATTTCTGCAGCTGCAGTTACTCAAAGTTTGTTAACTTTTTTTGCTAAGATATTCAGTGGGCTGGGTGTGTTCTTTGCGGGGTTTGTTTTGTCGAATGTTGGTTTTGAGGCCGAAAGTGCAACCATGTCGAGTGAGATTAATTTGGTATTTGTCACATTTAAATTCTTACCTTTTCTTCTGTCTCTACTTATCTCAATTCTAGTTATGAGGAATTACAGTATTACTCGAAGTAGTTTGTATTAGATAGAACTACACCGTTTCATATATTCCTTAGTCAATGCGAAAATTTCAGGAATACCTAACCCAGTAAGCTTATTATTTATTTTTTGGGCTATGTGACTGATTTTTTAATTACCTCCTTAATGACAAATTTAAAATCCTAAACTCTTATTCAGATCATAAAAATCACGGTTAACATTAACTTTCCGAAAATTAGCCCCTTTTCTTGTATTAATTTTGTATGTTTTTTTATTGTACTATTCATATGAATAGATGTTTGAAGTTCAATGAAGATTTTGGCGGGTTTTAAGACGTTTTTGAGGGCTCAAAAACGGTGAAACCCCGATGTTGGTAGTAATCTTAGCTGTATGATATTGATTTATATGAATTTCATGTATTTAGAGCTGGTGGTTAAGCTCTAATTGGCCTAAAAAACGGTTAAAAAGGCCAATGAAATAGTCAAATAAAATCAATAGATTAGCAACTTGGTACTACTGTATTAGTCCACCCTAAAGTGGGTTTGAAATCGATTCGTTGAATCGTTTTACGCTTCGGGAATCCTTTTCGTTAATTGCTGCGCAAATAGAATGTCACAGAAAAAATCGTGCATAGTTTTTCTACCAGTAGATGAAAAATCTTAATTTTCATGTAGTGAGAAAGGTAAGGAGAACGACATGGCGACGCGTAAAATCAGACCTAGACAATTTATTGATGAGTTTTACCCTGATTCAGGGATATGCAATACCACCATCATAAACTGGATTAAACACGGCAAGCTTGAGGGCACTAGAATGCCAACCGGCCGATATTTAGTCTGTGTTGACGACGAGATAGGGAACCCTGCAGACAGGGTCAGTGAACTTCTAAGATTCTTGGAGTCATAAATGGTTGGTAGAGCTAGAAGCAAAGAAACGGCTCATTACCCTCCATTCTTGGTGAAAATGAGCCATAGGGGTCAATCTCGATTTCGGTTTACAACCGTAGATGGTGTGAAGAAGCTATTTCCTATCGGGACTGTAGAGCAAGAAGCGATACAAGCTGCGCATGTTTATAACTTGCAGTATCGTCCTGAGCTAGGAAGCGCGTTTTCCCTTTCAGAGATGACCCCATTTCGCAAAGCTGTCTCTAAAGGCCGAAAGGACAAATTTAATCGGCCTTTAAAAGAGTGGATTCCATTAGTGTTGTCTCGTGTGAAGAAAGAAGAACGGCTTTCCAAAGACGTTTATCGAAATTTGGAAAGGGACTGTTACCGCCTTGATGAGTTCATGGGGCG
>NZ_AJZD02000132.1 GCF_000272105.2 Vibrio splendidus 12E03 | reverse complement strand
CGCAAGTTCAAGTCTTGCAAGGGGAGCCAAATTCAGAAAAAAGCTCAATCGAAAGATTGGGCTTTTTTCGTATATAACTGCGACTAACTTGTTCCGAGTTAATGTCACAAACCTAGCCGCCCGCGTTCAAGTCTCGACAAGGGGGCCAAATTTAAAGAAGCCGCATCACTCGATGCGGCTTTTTGCGTTTTAGTCGAAACAAAAGCTCTACAGGCACAGCTTTGATTAGCTAACATCCATAAAAAACGCCTCACAAGGAGGCGTTTGGGCTTAGTGACTAAACTGAGCGTTATTCTAGATGAGACGTCGTTTTAGCGGTTATGCTTCTGCTGTAACAACATGAGTCTGAGTCTCTTTACCGGCTTGGTCTTGATCAAATCCTTCATGCAGGTGGTAGTAGCGCTTGTAAACAAGAGCACTTACCGTCATTAGAATCGCTGGTAAACCTACCATCATAAACTGCAGCCCCATGATAGTGCTGTCAGACTGTTCCACGTTTGGTACATAACCCACCACAGACAAGCCCATACCAACAATAAAACCACCAGCCGCGCCTGCAAACTTAACAAGCATCGTTTGAACAGAGAAGATAACACTCTCACTGCGACGACCTGTTTTGTGTTCACCGTAATCAACAACATCGGCAAGCATTACAGTTTGCAATGCATTAGCGATACCCACACCAAACTTGATTGCAGCACCTGCGATACCGATTAGAATCGCGTTACCTGGAGCGATAAAGCCCATGATAAGTAGAGTGATACAAGACAGCACTGGGAAGCCACAAGCGATAACCCATAGGTGCTTTCGTGGTAACACTGATGCAATACGAGGGAACAAGAATACGCCTGCAACTTCAGCGATACCTGCCACCATCATATAAACGGGGAACAAGTCAGCGTTGCCTAAAGCGTAAGAGAAGTAGTAAATCGCAAAACCACCCACCAGCAAGTTTGCTATTTGGAACGACAATACGGTACCAATAAGTGCTTTTAGTTGGTCATTCTTACCAATGATAACCATTACATCTTTAAAGCTGAAACGCTCAGCTGGTTTCGCATTTGCTGGTGCAGATTTTTCTTTTACGTTGCGAGCAATCAAGAATGCACTCATCACGAACAGCACAGCAATCAACATAGCAACGTTGAAGAAACCTTGTCCTTGGTCGCCATCACCCAGTTTACCGACAATGTGTAACCCGTAAGTACCCGTAAGTACCCGTAATAAACCACGCCAAGCTAGCAAACAATCGTGGCCAAACAACCAGCTTTTCACGTTCTTGACGAGAGCTCGATAGTGCAGGAATCAAAGACCAGTATGGAATATCCATAATAGTATAGGTAAGGCCCCACAGAATATAAGCAGCCGCTGCATAAATGTATAACGTAGTGCCTTCAAACATATGCGTACTAAAAAGGCCAACAAGCACTACAGCATTTAACAGAGTTCCAATCACTATCCAAGGACGGAATTTACCAAACTTAGAGCGCGTGTTATCAACGATAACGCCCATCATTGGGTCGGTCACCGCGTCGACAATGCGCGCGGCCAAAAAGATAGTACCCACAAATGCCGCTGACAGCCCAGCAACATCAGTGAAGTAAAACATTAAAAAGATGTAGATTGGAGCACAGGCAAAGTCTTTACCTAAAGCCCCAAGTCCATACGATAATTTGGTTTGTAGAGTAATTTGATCAGACATAGTATTTCCTTCAGGCGCGTAACTTCATCTCCTAACAGACGCTGAAACGCTTACCTTTTATTTATAATAATTTATCCACTCAAGTTCTGTTTTAGAGCCACTCTGTGGTCGCTTCTTAAAACACTCAAGTATCAAGTCCGACGCTAATGTAACCATTCCAACGCACAGATACTGTGATCAACAACCACTCAATGGAAACGTTTTCAGTCAAATATCTAAAGTGAGAGATCGAACAATAAAACCCTCGAATTGATAGAGAATATCGCTAATTAAAGTGCTCAAAACAGTTCGTAGTGTGAAGTAACGCATGAGAACGATTACATAAGTGCAGTATCACGCTGGGAATACCTACAGTTCTCCAATCTATAAGGGCACATCAAATTGATTAGATACTTCATGACGGCTTATTGAAGGCAATAAAAAACCGCGTAATTTCACCTACGCGGTTCGTCAAATATAAGGTCTATGCTAAAACTTACTCGATACGTTCAAATTTAATCAGCATCGCTGTTTCTGCGTCAAGTATTGGCATCGTCAGCCCCACCTCGGCACACCAAGCACCTGATAATTCACAGCCAGACTCTGTCCATGGCGGTTGATAATTTACAATATCATCGTAATTTGACGGTTTATCAATCACGGAGACCTTGTATAGGCTTTGTGGATCTAGCCCAGGTATGCGCAAATGACCACTCAACGAATTGGTTGGCATCGCCAGCTGTGCAATCATCACCACCGCTTCTGACACATCTTCGGAAACGACCGCATGGATCTTATGGGCACTATCATCCGTTGGAACTCGCCAAGTTCTCCCGCTATGCAGTAACGGCCGCAGCATCTTATGTAGCTTAATGTAGTGTTCAAAGCCCTGTTTCTCTTCTTGAACTTCTTTCACAGGGTCTAGTTCAATCCCCATATGACCAAACAGTGCTGTTAGGCCACGAAACTCAATACTATGACGACGACGAGTGCTGTGGCAGTGGCTCGCACCAATATGACTTCCCATTACCTCAGGAGGGAAGAAGTAACTCATCCCGCGCTGAATCGTTTGTCTTTCTAAGGCATCGTTATTATCTGAAGCCCAAAAACGTTGCGTACGCTTAAGAACCTCAAAATCGATACGACCACCACCAGCCGCACACGATTCAATATCAACCATAGGGTGTTTCTCTCGGACTTTGTCGACCAACTCATAATAACGAGCGGTTTGTTGATGGGCCGCAGCCCTGCCTAGATGCGCAGGTTGTACAACTTCTCGGTTCATATCCCACTTAATGTAAGCAATGTTGTACTTACTTAAGAAGTGGTCAAGACGCTCAAACAAAAAGTCGAATGCTTGTTGATTCTGAAGATTGATAACATATTGATTGCGACCCGTTGGTTGGTCATAGCCGTCCACCGCGAGCAACCAGTCTGAGTGGGTTCGGTATAAGTCAGAATCCTTATTGATCATCTCAGGTTCAAACCACAATCCAAACTCCATACCTAATTGATTAACGTGTTCAACTATCGGCTCTAAACCACTTGGGTATTTTTCTTCATCTAAGAACCAATCCCCTAGCGCAGCCTTGTCTCCACAGCGCCCTTTGAACCAGCCATCGTCAATGATAAAACGCTCTACTCCCATATTCGCGGCTTGGCTAGCCATCGACATAATATAATCAGGATCATGATCAAAATAGATGCCTTCCCATGTATTAAGATGGATAGGTCGAGGCTTTTGTGCGAAAGACTCCGGCAAGATCGAACCACGCACATGGGAGTGGAACTGATGGCTCATTCCATTTAAGCCTTCCGAACTGAAACTGGCATACAACCAAGGTGTCGTTAAGCTTTCACCTTCATCCAATGCAATCTCGCCCGGTAGATAAATAACTTCCGCTTGCACGTAGCGACGACCGTCTGCTTTTACATCAGCGCGCAATCTGTGGTTACCACTCCAAGCGAAGTGAACGCCCCACACATCACCTGCCATTTCATTGAAGTTGGCGGTACCGACAACCATCGCTGGATAATGTTCATGAGACGTTCGTCCGCGACGATTTTCTTGTTGATAGCCCCCTTGTTGTAAGGGCTGGCGCACCGTTTGGAACTCATGTACCCAGCGGCCGTAGTACGTCATCAACTCATTAGCTCTTGCTGGTAATGGCAAAGTATTAGCGAGACGGTTCACCTGATAAAGGCCGGCTTTAACGTTGGTTAAGGTGTGACGAGATTTCACAACGTCATGTTTATCGAGGCATAACTCAGTTGTTAAACGTAAGCCTGCACGCGCATCTTCACTCTCAATGATTAGGCTAGATGGTGTTTGTTGAATATCCGTAATACAGAAAACAGGAGCCCAGTCCAATCCGTCTCGGTGCCCTTCTAATGCCGGACTGCTGAAAACACCGCGTCCGAGCTCTGGGCTCAGCGACATAGCGACATCATTATCAAGGCGACCGTAAGGAACTGGCCTTTGAAGAGAAACACGAAAGTTCGTTAGATCGCCACGAACTGGTACTCCCCAATGCAGAATTTCGGCGAAATCACCAAGTTCAACGATCAGTTGCGAGTCTTTACCCGTAATTTCTATTAGGGATTTATTCGTCATTTTATTTAACCTTAACGCGTTTAATTACCCCGTATCATAATTATTGAGCTGAGAGTTTCTGTGATCAAACCCAAAATCATGAAAACGTTTCCATTAAATATTTTGAGATTAATAGATTAAAATAATGCCCCCTAATTCAAAGATTTATGCTAACCACCATCTCAACGCATATACTCCTGATCCCAATGAATAGGGATATTCCACATCAAATAAAGCGCTATAACGTTAAAATAAAAGGAGTTTAACAACAATTAAATCCTTAAAATTCATTACTTTATGGTAGCTCTGTAATTAGAAAATTGGCTCACACACATTTCCTCTTGAACTCACCACACCACACTCGTATTCTTAACCTTTAGAGTACAACTACGAAGTGTCTCCCTGGGTCCTAACTTTTACATTCCAGCTTGACGGTATAGAACGCAGTGCCTGTAGCCTGGCTTCGGCATTGAATTTGATACTTGCTTCCTTGTCTCACACGCCCAGTTATCATTGACTGGGCTGCTTTTCCCCTCCCCCCCCCCTAATCCCTTGCTATCTCTAGCCTTACATCACGATTACCTATGTTCGAACACAACGAGCAACTTCAGTTCTAACGCACAACCAACCCCTTCAACACCTCTGAAATAGAAAACGGTTCCATTAAAAACCCACAGGAACCTCTATAAAACCGCCACTACAAGCTCAATAATCAGATCAAAATCACACAAAATAATCACAAACCCATCAATAGCGTAAAAATGCCAACCTCATCATGAAAACGTTTCCATTGTTTATTTACACTCTCGCTCGAGTTAGGACTCAAACATAAAAATATCCATAAATAAAAAATAATGGAGACACTTCATGAAACAAAAAATGCTAGTTAAAGCATTAGGATTCACTCTGGCCCTCACCCCATTAATCAGCTTCGCTGCAGTGGAAAACGTAACGTATTTTGGTTATGCGAAATGGGGCAACATCTACACCGACAATGACCAACATAACGATGGCAAAGGAGAACGAAACGACGTTATTCGAGCAGGCCAAGGTTACGGTAACTACCGTTTAGGTAATGAACTGAACTGGTGGGAAGCGGGTGTGAAAGCCGATGTATGGCGTGACAATGACGCTTATTTTGATACCACGATTTATCTAGGTAGTGGTGATAGCTGGGGAGACGTAAGTACGATTCAGCTTTGGTCAGCAGGCCATGGCCTTATCGAAGGACAACCTAACGCGAAAGTATGGGCCGGAGAACGTTTTTATCGTCGCCATGAAGTCCACATGATTGATGTTAAGTACTGGGATACATCCAGTACGGGTTTAGGTATTGAAGATTGGGATCTAGGGTTTGCGGATGCACATTTGGCCTGGATGGCGCCAAATTCTTCAAGTGACGATGGGCGTAGTCTTCACAATATTGATGCTCGCTTAAGCGGGATTGAATTGAGTGACACAGCGGATCTTACTCTTGGTTTGAACTACGTGACCACGCAAAACTCGAGCTACGACGATAAAGACATTACTACTTCTGGCGCAATGCTCTCTGCTCTTTACCGTCAAGCTTGGAACTACGGTTCAAACACCTTGGCCTTCCAATACGGTACTGATGCCTTAGCTGGCGGATTAATGAGTGCTGAAGGTGGTTCAAACAAAAAGTACAGCACTGGCGTCGAACATGATGGCTACAGCTGGCGTCTATTTAATCACGGTGACTTAAATATCAGTGAAGATGTTCAAGTCATGTACTCCATCGCTTATCAAGATAACAACCTAGATAACAACGATGGTGAGAAATGGTTCAGTGTGGGTGCTCGTCCTCAATATGCTTGGACAGATTATATTTCGACAGCACTTGAAGTCGGTTACGAAACGGTAGAAGCACAAAACGGCTCAGGCATCAATGATATGTACAAAGTGACTGTCGCTCAAATGTTCCAAGCTGGCAAAGGCGTATGGGCTCGCCCATCTATCCGTATCTTCGCGACTTACTCTGAATCCAACAACGAATGGGATCGTGGTAACGAGACTTATGGAACGGCAACAAGCATCAACGCCGAGACTGTTGACGAGATTACCTTTGGTTTCAACGTAGAAACTTGGTGGTAAACCACCACAGCCGAGCGTCTGTTCAATCAACGAATTGACGCTCAACACTGGAATAGCAATTTAACGGGGAAAGCCGATGTTTTCCCCTTTACTAAGGTAGCAATCAGATGAAATTAAAATCATTGGTAATCATTGTCGCGGCACTCACCGTTAGCGCATGCAGCGGAATACCTGAAAAGGAACTTAAGACTGATTTCAATGACAGCGCATGCTGTTCTCAGCTAAGTGCGCTGCCCATGACGCAATTGTCTGTTCCTTTCCACCAACAAGTGATTATGGACGGTCATTTACCGACCCTTTCCTCTTCATTGTTAAATGACAATACACAAGCGGATAGCCAACGCTTTCCGACCATCGCGTACCAAATCAGTGACACGACAGAATCGCTGTCCTTACTCATTCGTTCATACATTAAAAATGATGCGTTATTCGCACCGTCTATCTATGTCTTTGACAAACAATGGCGACTGCTTGGTCAATACAGTACTAACGACTTCACTTACTACCCGACAGCGATGCAAGGGTTAGAAAGAATTGAAGCATCAATTGCACTCGAACCTCAACGAGACAACGCGCAATTTATGGTGGTCAGCGCCGATAGCACTAAGTTAGATAGCGCCATCAATCGAATTCATCCTGAAGATCTGTATTCAGAATCTCAGCAGATTATTGGCAATAAGCAACTGCCGCTGACTGCGACGTTGAGCAGCGTAGGTGTCATTGATGTTACGGCAAGCAAATCAACAAACAGTGCGGTTTTGACCCTATTGGCTGAGCTTGGCGTTTCATCCAACAATGAGCCCGAAACCATAGGTTCAACGCAAGTTTCTCAACCATCAACTCAGACAGTTGAAACCAATCAAAAGGCGCAATGGCTGAATATCCAAAAGGACATTGACCAAGCCCTAAACAACAATGACATCAAACAAGCCGCATTTATTGCTAATCAAGCGGCCGAACAGGGTATGCCCGAAGCAAAAGATTATTTATTAAAACAGCTCGCTGAATAGCTCAATAGCTCAATAGCTCAATAGCTCAATAGCTCAATAGGCCAACAGAGCAATACGCAGAACAATACGCAAAACCAACGATTTGATAACGGTCATCACAGCTTAAAAAAACCGATGACTTAATAGAATTATTACCAATATTGAACACTTTAAGAGTAGGAATACCATGAAGGCATTTTCAAACATCATCCAAAGACGCGATTGGGAAAACCCACAGTCTGTGAATATCCACTGCCTTAATGCGCACAGCCCATTATCAAGCTACCGCAACCTTAAGCACGCTCGAGACGGCATCGAGTCACAACGCAAATCTCTTAATGGACAATGGAAGTTCAAATACTTTGATGCACCTGAACAAGTTGACGGTGAATTTATCGAAACAAGTTTCAATGACTCACAATGGGACGAGATTACCGTACCATCGAACTGGCAAATGCAAGGCTACGATAAACCTATCTACGCCAACGTAAAATACCCATTTGAAGTGAACCCACCGTTTGTACCGGAAGAAAACCCAACCGGTTGTTACCGCACTCAAATTACGTTGACTAAAAATGACCTAAAGAACACCCAACGTATTATCTTTGATGGCGTCAATTCCGCCTTTCATCTTTGGTGCAATGGCAATTGGGTTGGTTACAGCCAAGATAGCCGTTTACCTGCCGAATTTGACTTAACTCAGTACCTAACTGTTGGCGATAATACGCTGTCTGTTATGGTGATACGTTGGTGTGATGGTAGCTATTTAGAAGACCAAGATATGTGGTGGCTAAGCGGTATTTTCCGTGATGTGACCTTACTAGCTAAACCAAAGCAGTGCATTGAAGATGTGTTCGTTACACCGGACTTAGACGCATGCTATCGCGATGGTTCACTGTCTATTGTCACCAAGATTACTGCACCAGACACTTACCAAGTTCAGGTTCAACTGTTTGACGGTGAAAATGCAGTGACTGAACCACATATTGATCGTCCTCATAATCGACGAATTGATGAGCGCGGCACCTACGATGATGTGGTATTCCAAACTCTGCATGTTCGAGATCCCAAGAAATGGAGCGCAGAAGTTCCTAACCTCTACAGAATTGTCGTGTCATTGCTCGATGAACAAGGTAACTACCTAGAAAGTGAAGCTTATCAAGTTGGCTTCCGTAAAGTCGAAATGACAGGCGGTCAGCTAAAGCTAAACGGCAAACCGCTACTGATTCGCGGCGTAAACCGTCATGAGCATCACCCAGAGTTGGGGCATGTGATGACGGAAGAAGATATGATCCGTGATATCTGTCTAATGAAGCAGTACAACTTCAACTCTGTACGCACAGCTCACTATCCTAACCACCCTAGATGGTACGAACTGTGTGATGAATACGGTTTATATGTGTGTGATGAAGCAAATATCGAGACACACGGCATGCAGCCGATGAATCGCTTGTCTGCCGATCCACAATGGGCACACGCGTATATGAGTCGCTACACACAAATGGTGATGCGTGATAAAAACCACGCTTCAATTATCATCTGGTCTTTGGGCAACGAGTCAGGGCACGGCAGCAGCCACAATGCGATGTATGCTTGGTCGAAACAGTACGACCCTTCTCGCCCTGTACAGTATGAAGGCGGTGGTTCAAATACTACAGCGACCGATCTCATTGCTCCAATGTACGCACGAGTTAACAGCACTATCGAAGACGATGCGGTTCCAAAATGGTCTATCAAGAAATGGGTTTCTTTACCTAATGAGCAACGCCCACTGATCCTTTGCGAATACGCGCATGCAATGGGTAACAGTTTAGGGAGCTTTAATGATTACTGGGATGCATTCCGAGAATACCCTCGCCTACAAGGCGGTTTCATCTGGGATTGGGTTGACCAAGGATTAAGTCAGTGGGATGAAAACGGTGAACACTTCTGGGCCTACGGTGGAGATTTTGGCGACATAATCAACGACCGACAGTTCTGTATCAACGGTTTGATCTTCCCAGATCGCAGCGTACATCCGACCTTAGAAGAGGCGAAATACTGCCAGAGAATGATCACTGTGACGTTAGCAGAGCAAACTGAAGATCAATGCCGCCTAACGGTAACCAATGAAAACCTGTTCCGAGCGACTGACAATGAAATCTTACGCTGGCAATTGCTCGAAAATGGCATCGTGATTCAATCGGGGCAACAAGTATTATCCGTTGCTGAAGATAGTAAACAAGAGCTGGTCATTGACCTTGCTTTCACGCCAAAAGCACAAGTCGAATATCATCTCAATACCGATATTACCCTGACTCATTCAACCAAGTGGGCAGAAGAAGGCCATGTGTGTGCAATGGAGCAGTTTGCTTTACGTAACCATGCTGGCTTGCAATTCCCTAGCACGGCAAATGCTTTGGCTCCTCAGTTACATCAGCAAGACAATAAAGTCATCGTGTCTAGCCTAGATGAAATACATCAATGGCAATGGGATACAGAGAGTGGATTGTTGACCCACTGGATCGTTGATGGACAACCGCAAGTTATCAAGGCACCTGTCGATAACTTCTATCGCGCACCACTTGATAACGATATTGGTATCAGTGAGATAGACAACATCGATCCAAATGCATGGGCTTGTCGCTGGGAACTTGCAGGCATTGGTCAATGGGAACGCCAGTGTACAAGTTGTGCCGTGCAAGCACTCGTAGACTCAGTACAAGTGACGTCAGTATTCGCCTACCAATTTAATGGCCAAATCCAAGCGATTACAAAATGGCAATACACCTTAAATAACCTAGGCGAAATGATTATCGCGGTTGATGTCAACTTAGCCGATCACTTACCACCGATGCCGCGCATTGGCCTTGAAATGGAGCTGCCTTTACCCATCGAAACAGCCAATGAAACTCCAGTTTCGTGGCAGGGATTAGGTCCTTTTGAAAACTATCCAGACCGTTTGGCTGCTGCTCGATTCGGTTTACACAAACAAACACTGAATCAAATGCACACGCCGTATATATTCCCAACCGATAGCGGGTTACGTTGCGGAACCAAAAACTTGAATGTGGGAAATATCGGGATCGAAGGCGATTTTTCATTCAGTGTGAGTCAGTACAGCCAGCAACAATTAACGGATGCTAAGCATACCAATGACCTGACTCGTGAAGAGAAAATCTATGTACGCGTTGATCACCAACATATGGGCGTTGGTGGTGATGATTCTTGGAGTCCAAGTGTTCACCAAGAGTTTCAACTCACCGACAATCAATATCGTTATCAGGTTACGCTAACAAGCGCATCGTAAGTAGATTCGGACCAAATGGTTTACTCTAAAGCCACTTGGTTCCCTATTACTTTGGGTTACCTGTGATTACCTTACTTCACGCGACAACAGCTCACACGACAGCAGTTCAAACGACAACAGTCCACACGCCAATGTGACTCAAAAGCCAAGCTCAAATCTAGAGCTTGGCTTTTTATTTTCAAACTAATCAGCCAACTAAAAATAAACCATCAAACCTCGTCATATTTGATGTTTAGTATTTGAATTGGCTAACTATCCGTTGTTAAATGTCCAACCACCAGCACACAGCATTATATTCAGAATAAGAGAGCGGAATGGCTACCATTAAAGATGTTGCGAAGGAAGCAGGCGTATCAATCGCGACCACCTCTCGAGTAATCAACAATGCACCTCACACCAGTGAAACCGCAATTGCGGCGGTAAAAGCCGCTATGGAAAAACTCGGCTATCGCCCAAATGCCAACGCTCGTGCATTGGTCAGCAAATCTTCAAACGCGATTGGTGTACTGGTTAATGATGTTTCTGCCCCGTTCTTCGGTTCGATGATCAAAGCCATTGATACCGTGGCAAGTGAGCAAGAAAAGCAGTTACTGATTGGCAGTGGCTACCATGACGCCACCAAAGAGCGTAATGCGATTAACCTGCTGATCAACAGCCGCTGCGAATCACTCGTCGTTCATAGCAAAGGCATTAGCGACGAAGAATTGGTTAAGCTAGCGAATGAAGTACCCGGCTTGGTTCTCATCAACCGAATTGTTCCCGATATCGAACACCGTTGTATTGCTCTCGACAACCGCCGCGGCTCCTACATCGCGACCGAGTATTTGATTAAAAACGGCCACAAACACATTGGTTACATCTGCTCGAGTCACGATATTGAAGATGCTCACGACCGCTTAGGTGGCTATTTGGATGCATTAAAAGATCACGGTATTGAATCGAACGATGAGTACATCGAATATGGTGAACCTGACGAACTAGGCGGTGAGCAAGCCATGGTTAACTTAATGGCAAAAAACACAGATATCACTGCCATTGCCACGTACAACGACTACATGGCCGCAGGCTGTTTGGCGTTATTACAAGAAAATGGCGTTCGTATTCCAGAAGATATGTCAGTTATTGGTTTTGATGACGGCCACATTGCTCGCTTTATTTACCCTAGATTGACCACCATTCGCTACCCAATTCAAGTCATGGCTAATCAAGCGGTTAAGCTCTCTCTGCAACTCGCAAGTGACGAGCCAAAAGAGCACCCGGAACATAAGCTATTTATGCCAATTTTGGTGCGCAGAGCCTCTGTTCGAAACATTAATTGAGAAAGCTCAGGGTAATAAAAACTAAGTCATTTCGTTCCTCGACACTTTTTACAACAAAGAAAATAGGATTGATTCGATGAGTTATCATTGAGTTGATCTTATTTTTCATTCCCCGCAAATACCCACCTATACTTAACCTGATCCATCTTAATCAAACGGTTACCCGTTGATTTTTTCACCAAGTGTCTAAATCCCTAGTGATCCTTGGTTGTTATTAGGTGAGCAAAGCAGGATAATATCGGGATCGGAATCTCAAGAATTAATCCATTATGACCGAATACCTTTTGTTGTTGGTTGGCACAGTGCTGGTCAATAACTTTGTGCTAGTGAAGTTTTTAGGACTATGTCCATTTATGGGAGTCTCCAAGAAACTGGAGACTGCGATTGGCATGGGCCTCGCGACGACTTTCGTTCTGACGTTAGCGTCGGTATCTGCATACCTAGTAGAAACCTACATCCTTACTCCTCTGGGTATTGAATACCTGCGTACCATGAGCTTCATCTTAGTTATCGCAGTAGTTGTTCAATTTACGGAAATGGTCGTTCACAAAACCAGCCCGACTCTTTATCGCCTATTGGGTATCTTCCTACCTCTTATCACCACCAACTGCGCGGTATTAGGTGTGGCACTTTTGAACATCAATGAAAACCACAACTTCATTCAGTCGATCATCTATGGTTTCGGCGCTGCGGTGGGTTTCTCTCTTGTTCTGATCTTATTTGCTGCGATGCGTGAGCGTATTGCAGTTGCTGATGTGCCAATGCCATTCAAAGGCGCATCAATTGCGATGATCACAGCAGGCCTAATGTCTCTGGCATTTATGGGCTTTACTGGGTTGGTGAAATAAGCATGAGTACCATTCTAATTGCGATCATTGCGCTAGCCGTTTTAGCCGCTGTTTTTGGCGCTATTTTGGGCTTTGCTTCTATCCGATTTAAAGTAGAAGCTGATCCTATCGTTGATCAAATCGATACCATTTTACCGCAAACTCAGTGTGGTCAGTGTGGCTACCCAGGCTGTCGTCCATACGCAGAGGCGATCGCTAACGGAGACAAGATCAACAAATGTCCTCCCGGCGGCCAAGCTACGATTGAGAAGCTTGCAGATTTAATGGGCGTAGAAGTTGAAGACTCCGCTCATGACTTAGATAACAAAGTAAAAACCGTTGCCTTCATTCATGAAGATATGTGTATTGGCTGTACCAAATGCATTCAAGCCTGCCCTGTTGATGCCATTGTTGGTGGCACCAAGGCACTGCACACAGTAATCAAAGATGAATGCACAGGTTGTGATCTATGTGTCGCACCGTGCCCTACTGACTGTATCGAAATGATTCCAGTGGCAACAACGACTGAAAATTGGAAATGGCAGATGAACATCATTCCTGTTACTGATATCACTAACCAAGCAACTGATGCGACCGCGTCAGAGCCTAAAGCATAGGGTTAGTATGATCTCTTTAATTGAACAAATTCGCACGGGCTCTATTTGGAACTTCCCAGGCGGTGTACACCCTGCTGAAAACAAGAAACAGTCGAATACTACTGATATCGTTCATGCAAGGCTTCCAGAAGAAATCGTTCTTCCTGTGAAACAGCACATCGGTAAGCCGGGTAACCTATTGGTTACTGCTGGCGACACTGTGCTAAAAGGTCAGCAACTTACTGCCTTAGATACAGGTTTTACGTTACCTGTACACGCACCAACATCGGGTGTGATTACCGCTATCGAACCACGAACCACCGCTCATCCTTCAGGCTTGAGCGAAATGTGCGTGGTTATTAAACCTGATGGCTTAGACACTTGGATTGAAAAAAATCCAGTTGAAGATTTTTCTACAAAGACATCCGATGAACTGCTTGATGTGATTCGCCAAGCTGGTATTTCAGGCATGGGAGGCGCAGGCTTCCCTACGGCTAAGAAGCTTCAATCAGGTCTAGGTCGCACTGATATTTTGATCATCAACGCTGCGGAATGTGAACCTTACATCACCTCAGATGACAAGTTGCTGCAAGAGCATGCCGAAGAAGTATTGAAAGGCATCGAAGTGGTTGAACACATCCTTCAACCAAAGCTGACGGTTATCGGCATTGAAGACAACAAACCAGATGCGATAAAAGCACTGGAGATTGCTGCGAAAGACAAAGATATCGTCATTCGTGTTATCCCAACCAAATACCCTTCTGGTGGTGAGAAGCAACTTATCAAGATCCTCACCAACAAAGAGGTTCCAGCTGGCGGCATCCCTGCAGACATTGGTGTTTTGGTTCAGAACGTCGGCTCTCTTTACTCGATTAAGCGAGCGGTAATTGACGGCGAACCTGTGGTTAACCGCGTTGTGACATTAACCGGTAAAACCTTTAAGCAACCTCGTAACGTTTGGGCGCTATTAGGTACACCAGTACACGAGTTACTAGAGGAATTTGGCTACAAAGCGGATAAAAAACTGCCACGTTTGATTTTGGGCGGCCCGATGATGGGCTTTACCTTGCCGCATGCCAATGTGCCAATCACTAAAACGTCGAACTGTATTTTAGCGCCAACGCGTCGTGAGATTTCACCAAGCACTTACGAGATGGAATGTATTCGATGCAGTGCATGTGCTGAAGCTTGCCCCGCATCACTTCTTCCTCAACAACTGCAATGGCATGCAAAAGCCAACGAGTTAGATAAGTGCGAAGAGCTAAATATTAAAGACTGTATTGAATGTGGTGCTTGTGCGTTTGTCTGCCCAAGTGAAATTCCTCTTGTTCAGTACTATCGCCAAGCGAAAGCCGAAATCAAAACAAGAAAAGACGAAGCGACAGCCGCAGAGCGCGCCAAGATTCGTTTCGAAGAGAAAAACGCTCGTATGGAGCGTGACAAAGCAGAACGTGAAAACCGCTTCAAGAAAGCAGCTGACAACCGTCGTAAAGATATGAAATCTGCGGATGGTGATGATGCGATTGCAGCTGCGATTGCTCGTGTTAAAGCACAAAAAGCTGCTACGGATCAGGCTCCGAATGAAGAGCCAGCAGTGAAACCTGCGGTTGCTGCCGCTATTGCGAAGGCAAAAGCGAAACAAGCTGCAGCTCAAAAAGCGGAAGGCGCTGAACCAGACAACTCTGAAATGTCTAAACTGCGTGAAGAGCGCAAACGACAAGCTCGAGAGCGCAAGGCACAACAAGCAGCAGCTGATACTCCTGCAGAAAGCTCAGGTGATGGCAAGAAAGATGCTGTTGCTGCAGCTATCGCTCGTGCTAAAGCAAAGAAAGCTCAACAAGCGGAATCAGCTTCTGAAGCTCCAGGTGAAAGTACTGGCGATGCTAAGAAAGATGCTGTCGCTGCAGCCATCGCTCGCGCTAAAGCAAAGAAGGCTCAACAAGCAGAATCAGCTGCTCAAACCGAAAGTGAAGCGCCGGTTAAAAGTTCTGGCGACGCTAAGAAAGACGCAGTCGCTGCAGCAATTGCTCGCGCTAAAGCGAAGAAAGCACAACAAGCAGAATCAGCTGCTCAAACCGAAAGTGAAGCT
>NZ_AJZD02000131.1 GCF_000272105.2 Vibrio splendidus 12E03 | reverse complement strand
TTACTCACGTTAAGCACTCGGGCTGGTAATGCGATCAGGGAATAGAGTGATCACAGGGAATAGAGTGTAAACTCTAAGTGGTTTTTGCCCCATTATTAGCTTTATCGAACAAATCAGCGCATTAAATCGTTCGAAATTTACCCAAATAAAGCTAATGTGGTGATATTGGTGGTTATGCGATAGAGATGCATTTATATGGCGGAGAGGTAAGGCGCTTTGGGACAAAAGCGCCTTACCTGAGTCGTTATAATTCTAGTCGAACTCGGCTACACAAGCGTCTTAGAGTGATTGTTTAAGAATTATTTTACCTTTACAATCTAGATTAAACTCTAAAGGTATTCGACTTATTCAAATTGATTAGTTTACACCTAACCACCTAATATCGTTATAATAAGCAATTAATTCAAAATCAAAACTAACAATAAATTTGGTAGGTAACTAACACTTATGGGATTCAAAGTTGATGAGAACGGAGTTGTACATGTTGACGAAACTTCACATTCGTTTGCAAACACCACTGTTGAGAAGAATCCAACTTTAGCGACGACAAAGTGTAAGCTGAATAGACTAGAAGTTTACTCCCTTCTACTCAGGACAAAAAACAAAACAGATAAAAGAGAAATTGGTGATAACTGTCCCCTGATATATGCTTTGAAGTCCAAAGAGGGACTGTCAGTAACGTATAAATCTTTTAAATCACTCGTTGCACCTCTTAATGACATTATAAGTAAACTGATTACTGAATTTGAAGCGAAACAAATCACCTATGACGCCATCATTCCGATGCCGTCATCTCATAATATTTCCAATATATTGGCGAATAAGCTCTCTAAAGAGCTTGGTGTTCCGATAGAGACAGAACTGTTCCGAAAATCTAATGCTGAGGACATTGAGGTGCAAATAGCGAACCCTGCGTCTAAAGCTCTCAAAATCCCTCATTCTGCTAAAGTCAATATTATGAATGCAGTGAAAAAGGCGAGAGATACAGGTAATAATTTCTCGATGAGCGATGTTAAAACAAATTTCCGGGCTTTCATAAAACCCTTGACTTTAAATAACCTTGAAGGAAGCCATTCATATCGCTCTGTATTGTTAGTAGACGACTTGTTTGCTACCGGAAGCACCCTTATACAAGCAAAAGATGAACTTTTAGGTGGTCGAGTTTGTGAGGAAGTTCGATCTGTTGTTTTGTTTAGCCCATTAAACGGGCGTATCAAAAGAAAATAACGGCTCTAAATTTTATGAGCCTGTGAACAACGTCCTTGTAAATAGGCTTATAATGTGTATAATTTAAGTCAGATCGGGTATGAGTCCTCTCTATCTTTA
>NZ_AJZD02000130.1 GCF_000272105.2 Vibrio splendidus 12E03 | reverse complement strand
GTGGTCAAACGCTTCTACTTGAAGCATTTGGCGGCGGCTTCACTTGGGGTTCTGCGTTAGTTAAATTCTAACCCCAAGCGATAATCAACAAACAAGGCACATAACTTATGTGCCTTATTCAATTTTTTGCTTTGCTTAAAGGAAAATTACAATGAGCAAGTTTGCTATCGTATTCCCAGGCCAAGGCTCTCAAGCTATCGGTATGCTTGCTGACCTAGGCGAACAGTATGATGTTGTTAAAAAGACATTTGCTGAAGCTTCAGAAGCACTTGGTTACGATCTATGGGCATTGGTTCAAGATGGTCCTGTAGAAAATCTAAATGAAACTTTTCGCACTCAACCGGCTCTATTAACAGCGTCTGTTGCAATTTGGCGTGTATGGCAAGAGCTTGGCCTAGAGCAACCTGTAAATCTAGCAGGTCACAGCCTAGGTGAATATTCTGCACTTGTATGTGCCGGCGTTATCGACTTTAAAGAAGCGATCAAGCTGGTTGAATTGCGTGGTCAATTGATGCAAGAAGCAGTTCCTGCAGGCGTTGGCGCAATGTACGCAATCATCGGTCTAGACGATGAAGCGATTGCTAAAGCGTGTGAAGAAGCTGCGCAAGACGAAGTTGTGTCTCCAGTTAACTTTAACTCTCCTGGCCAAGTTGTTATCGCGGGTAACAAAGCGGCAGTAGAGCGTGCTGGTGCACTTTGTAAAGAAGCGGGCGCTAAGCGTGCACTTCCGTTACCTGTTTCTGTGCCATCTCACTGTGCACTGATGAAGCCGGCAGCAGACAAACTAGCGGTTGCTCTAGAAGCGCTAGAGTTCAATACGCCAGCACTGCCTGTTATCAATAACGTTGATGTTATTGCTGAGACAGACCCTGCGAAAATCAAAAATGCACTTGTTCGTCAGCTATACAGCCCAGTTCGTTGGACTGAAGGTGTACAGGCAATGAACGAACAAGGCGTAGAGAAACTACTAGAATTAGGCCCTGGTAAAGTTCTTACTGGTCTAACAAAACGAATCGTAAAAACTATGACAGCTGCTGCAGTTAATGACACTGCATCACTAGAAGCTGCTAAGTAAATAACCACTTAATAGAGAAGTTATGATGAATTTAGAAGGCAAAGTTGCACTAGTTACAGGCGCAAGCCGTGGCATCGGTCGTGCAATCGCTGAACTTTTAGTTGAGCGTGGTGCTAAAGTTATCGGTACTGCTACATCTGAAGGCGGCGCAGCTGCAATCAGCGAGTACCTTGGTGAGAACGGTAAAGGTCTTGCTCTTAATGTAACGGATACTGACTCAATTGCTGCTACACTGAAAACCATCAACGATGAATTCGGTGCGATTGACATTCTAGTTAACAACGCAGGTATCACTCGTGATAACCTACTGATGCGTATGAAAGACGACGAATGGAATGACATCATCGATACTAACCTAACGCCTAT
This sequence comes from Vibrio splendidus 12E03, assembly GCF_000272105.2. Classification (GTDB taxonomy): domain Bacteria; phylum Pseudomonadota; class Gammaproteobacteria; order Enterobacterales; family Vibrionaceae; genus Vibrio; species Vibrio splendidus_I. The sequence continues at coordinate 6,687 of NZ_AJZD02000130.1, read as the reverse complement.
CTTCCGCATGTCTAAAGCTGTATTGCGTGGCATGATGAAGAAACGTCAAGGTCGCATCGTAAACGTTGGTTCTGTAGTAGGTACTATGGGTAACGCTGGTCAAGTTAACTACGCAGCGGCAAAAGCTGGCGTTATTGGTTTTACTAAATCAATGGCTCGTGAAGTTGCGTCTCGTGGCGTTACAGTGAACACTGTAGCTCCTGGTTTCATCGAAACTGACATGACTAAAGCGCTAAATGATGACCAACGTGCTGCAACTTTGGCGAATGTACCAGCAGGTCGACTAGGTGACCCTCGCGAAATCGCTGAAGCTGTGGTATTTTTGGCGTCACCTGCGGCAGCTTATATCACAGGTGAAACACTTCACGTCAATGGCGGTATGTACATGGTGTAAATTATGTGCAACATTTGTGCATGATTTAAGTCAAGATCATACGTAATTTCGGTTAAAATCGTGAAAATTGTGGTTTGACCAGAAAAGTTGACCTTGCAACTTTCAATAGATTGAATAAACTACGGAAAACATCGCATAAAGCGAACTCTGTAAAGGAAAAGAAAAAATGAGCAACCTCGAAGAACGCGTAAAGAAAATCATTGTTGAACAGCTAGGTGTAGACGAAGCTGAAGTTAAAAACGAAGCTTCTTTCGTTGATGACCTAGGTGCAGATTCTCTAGACACAGTTGAGCTAGTAATGGCTCTAGAAGAAGAATTCGACACTGAAATCCCAGATGAAGAAGCTGAGAAAATTACTACTGTTCAAGCAGCTATCGATTACGTAACTAGCGCTCAGTAATAATCTCTCCCAGGCGGTCACCTCGACCGCCTGTGTTTTATCTAACTCATCTATCCTCATCTTAAATCACCTCAATCCCCGGAGTGTAAAATCGTGTCCAAGCGTCGTGTAGTTGTCACTGGCATGGGTATGTTGTCACCGGTAGGCAACACTGTAGAATCTTCTTGGAAAGCCCTGCTAGCTGGTCAAAGTGGTATCGTTAATATCGAGCACTTTGATGCAACCAATTTCTCAACTCGTTTTGCAGGTCTAGTTAAAGACTTTAACTGCGAAGAGTATATGACTAAAAAAGATGCTCGTAAGATGGACTTGTTCATCCAGTACGGCGTCGCAGCAGGTATTCAAGCTTTAGATGATTCAGCCCTAACTATTACTGAAGAAAACGCTCCACGTGTGGGTGTTGCTATCGGTTCTGGTATTGGTGGTCTTGGTTTGATCGAAGCCGGTCACCAAGCTCTAACTGAAAAAGGTCCTCGTAAGATCAGCCCGTTCTTCGTACCGTCGACGATCGTGAATATGATTGCTGGTCACATGTCTATCATGCGTGGCCTACGCGGTCCAAACATCGCGATTTCTACTGCATGTACGACTGGCCTACATAACATTGGTCACGCGGCTCGTATGATTGCATACGGCGATGCTGACGCAATGCTAGCGGGTGGTGCTGAAAAAGCATCAACTCCACTAGGTATGGGCGGTTTTGGTGCGGCTAAAGCACTTTCTACTCGTAACGATGAGCCTCAAAAAGCTTCTCGTCCATGGGACAAAGGCCGTGATGGCTTCGTTCTTGGTGACGGTGCAGGCATGATGGTTCTTGAAGAGTACGAACATGCAAAAGCTCGTGGCGCTAAGATCTACTGTGAGCTAGTTGGCTTCGGTATGTCGGGTGACGCTTACCACATGACATCTCCAAGTGAAGATGGCTCTGGTGGTGCACTAGCGATGGAAGCGGCTATGCGTGATGCTGGCATTACTGGTGAACAAATCGGTTATGTTAACGCACACGGTACATCGACTCCTGCGGGTGACGTAGCGGAAGTTAAGGGCATTAAACGTGCTCTTGGCGAAGCAGGCAGCAAGCAAGTATTGGTTTCTTCTACGAAATCGATGACTGGTCACCTTCTAGGTGCTGCAGGTTCAGCTGAAGCTATCATCACGGCTATGTCTCTAGTTGACCAAATTGTTCCACCAACAATCAACCTAGATGATCCTGAAGAAGGCTTAGATATTGACTTAGTACCTCACACTGCGCGTGAAGTTAGCAACATGGAATATGCTGCATGTAACTCATTCGGTTTCGGTGGTACAAACGGCTGTTTGATCTTCAAAAAGATTTAATCATCTTATTAAAGACGCAAACACTCGTAGATAGTCACAATTAGACTTGTTTTTAAACGGCTTGATGCTTTAGCATTGAGCCGTTTCTTTTTATGGGGAAAAACATGTTTTGGGTTGATGGAGAAAGCCAGCAAACTGTCGATATCTTGGACCGCTCGTTTCAGTACGGAGACGGCTGTTTTACCACCATGCTTGTTCAAGGTGGCCAGATCCAACATTTTCACGATCATCAGCGTCGTGTCGATGAATGCCTGAAAGCGTTACGCATTTCTACTCTTGATTGGGATGTGGTTAATGTTTGGCTCGATAGTGCGCTTCAACACATCCAAAACAATGCGCTTCATGGGACAAAGAGTCTTGATGGTTCAGATAACCGCCATGAGACAAACAAGCCTCATAATCAAAAAGCAGGAGTAAAGCTGCACGTTAGTCGCGGCTCCGGTGGCAGAGGTTATAGCACCAATAATATCGCTAAACCTACAGTCACCATCAGTACGTTTGCTTTTCCGAGTCATTATTCAGCGTGGCAAGACTCTGGTGTTAAACTCGGTGTCTGCCAACAAGCGTTAGGTTTGAGTCCACTGCTTGCCGGGCATAAGCACAACAATCGCCTTGAACAAATCTTGATGAAAGATGAAATGGATCAGGCCAATGAAGTCGATGGTGTGGTGCTTGATATTTCAGGCAATGTCATTGAAACCACCATGGCTAATCTGTTTTGGCGAAAAGGACAGAGCATTCACACTCCTCAACTGACGCAGAGTGGCGTCGCAGGGGTTATGCGTAAGCAAGTGTTAACCGCGCTGAATCAAGCTGAACTTTCCGTTACTATTAGTGACTACTGCTTATCTCAACTCATGCAAGCTGATGAGGTTTTCATGACCAACTCCATTTTAGGGGTTGCCCCAGTTACCCGTATTAGTGAAACCCAATTTAACATTGGAACCGTTACTCGTAGCCTTCAAGGACAACTAAACTCGTGATCAAAAAGTTATTTATTTTTCTTATCTTGTGCCTAATCGCAGCGGGCGCTGCTGGGTTCTATGTTTATAACCAAGCGCAAGACAATCTGAAACAAGTCATCCAATTAGAAAAACCACAGGTCGTAACCGTTGCTTCAGGCAGCAGCTTTAATCGTGTTCTGGCACAGTTGATAAATGAGGGGCTCTTTGAAGCTTCTCCTTACGAGAAATTAATCCGTAAGTTACATCCTGAGCTTGTAGACGTCAAAGCGGGTACATTCCTGCTTGAGCCCGGTTTAACCCTAGAGCAGGCGCTACAAGTGCTTGTCGAAGGGAAAGAACACCAGTTCACCATTACCTTTGTTGAAGGTAGTCGTTTTGATGAATGGCTTGTTCAGCTGAAAGACAACGAATTTATTCAACAAACGTTGGATGGCGTTTCTGAAAAAGAGATCGCTGAAAAGTTGGGTATCGAAAATGAAAAGCTAGAAGGCCTTTTCTTAGCGGAAACATACCACTACACCTATGGCACAACGGATTTAGATTTGTTGAAACGCGCCCACCGAGATCTGATGAACGTGGTCAATGATGAGTGGGAAAATAGAGCCGATAAACTGCCTCTTAAATCGCCATATGAAGCGCTAATTCTTGCGTCTATCATTGAGAAAGAAACTGCAGTAGCGTCAGAGCGTGAACGTGTGTCTTCTGTGTTCGTTAATCGCTTGAACAAGCGTATGCGTCTACAAACTGACCCAACGGTTATCTACGGCATGGGCGACAGTTACAAAGGCAATATACGTAAGAAAGACTTACGTACTCCAACGCCATACAACACTTATACAATGAGTGGTTTACCACCGACGCCTATTGCAATGGCGGGCAAAGCGTCTATCAATGCTGCGCTGAATCCAGAGAAGAGCAACTACCTGTATTTTGTTGCGAGTGGAACAGGCGGTCACGTATTTTCAAAGAGTTTGACTGAGCATAACCGTGCAGTACGAGCTTACTTAAAGCAATTAAGAAAAAACAAATAAAGAAATAATTATGAATCAGTCGAAATTTATCGTAGTTGAAGGCCTTGAAGGTGCAGGCAAAAGCACAGCAATCAATGCCATCGTTGAGACATTAAAAGCATCGGGTGTTGAGGATATTGTTAATACTCGCGAGCCGGGTGGTACTGTCTTAGCTGAAAAGATGCGTTCATTGGTTAAAGAAGAGCACGAAGGCGAGAAGCTTCAAGACATGACTGAATTGCTGCTGATGTATGCAGCACGTGTTCAATTAGTCGAGAACGTCATCAAGCCGGCACTCGACAATGGTCAATGGGTATTGGGTGATCGTCATGATATGTCTTCACAGGCATACCAAGGAGGTGGTCGCCAGATCGCGCGCACGACTATGGAATCACTGAAATCAACCACGCTAGGCGGCTTTAAACCCGATCTAACGCTATATTTGGACCTAGACCCTAGAGTAGGGCTAGAGCGTGCTAGAGGCCGTGGTGAGCTTGATAGAATTGAAAAGATGGACATATCATTTTTCGACCGCACGCGTGAGCGCTATCTAGAAATTGCAGAACAAGATGATTCAGTACTTGTGATTAACGCGCAGCAAGAAATTGAGCAAGTAGCCGCTGATATTAAAGTCGCGCTAACTGCTTGGCTCGACAAACAGTAGGTAGTCATGGCTGAAATGTATTCTTGGCTCACACCAGTATGGAGTGAGTGGAAAAAAAGTCTCGATGCGGAGCGTTTTCCTAATTCTGTGATTGTTAATGCACCGGATGGGCTCGGCGTTGATGCGTTGATTAGCCAACTTACCGACGCATTGATGTGTACTAATTACGAAAGCGAGTCGTGCGGGTTTTGCCACAGCTGCGAATTAATGAAGTCGGGCAGTCATCCTGATTTTCATGTGATCTCACCAGAGAAAGAAGGTAAGTCGATCACGGTTGATCAAGTGCGTGCCAGTAATCGCTGGGCTCAAGAGTCTTCTCAGTTAGGTGGTTTGCGCGTTATTTTGCTTAACCCTGCTGAAGCAATGAACGAATCGGCTTCCAACGCACTATTGAAAACTCTGGAAGAGCCATCAAGCAAGTGCATCTTCATTCTGTCTACTCGCAACAGCAATCGCTTAATGCCAACGATTATTAGCCGTTGTCAGCAATTCAATGTGGTTAGCCCACAGTTGGATGCAGGATCGGCATGGTTAAATGGAGAAGTCGGTAAAACGGTTCCTCAGTACATACTAGCATTGAACGACAACGCACCTCTGAAAGCTAAAGCAATGTTTGATCAAGGTGGCGTCGAAGCTTCTACCAAAGCACTAGATGGCTTTGTGGATGTTATTAAAGGCGTTCAACCAGACATGTTAAAGTTCTCTACAGAGTTGAGTAAAGAGCCTCTGGTTCAATTAGGTTGGCTATGGCACTTACTGTCTGACGTGCAAAAGCTGCATTTTGGTTTGGCGAATCAGGCTATCACTCCGAGCGCGAAAGCACTGGTTGAGGTGATGTCTTATCAAAGTGCTTACGCAGCATCGAATAAACTGCTGATATTGATTGAGCAGTTAAAGCAACACCCTGGGCTCAATACGGAGCTACTCATAATGAATTGGCTGATAGCCACTTGCGAGGAAACATGTTCGTAGATTCCCATTGTCATTTAGACAAACTGGATTATCAAGATTTACACACAAGCGTAGAAGACGTTGTGAACAAAGCGAAGGCAGCAAACGTAGACCAGCTGTTGTCTGTTGGTGTGACACTGGATTCGTTTGAAAATATGCTCGAGATGATCTCGCCGTTTGATAACGTTAAAGCCTCTTGTGGCGTTCACCCTCTCGATGTTGAAAGTGATTTCTGTTTAGAGGCAATGCGTGAGTACGCGAGTAACCCTAAAGTGGTGGCGATTGGTGAGACAGGTTTAGATTATCACTATCAACCAGAGACTGCAGAGCTACAACAGCTACGATTTAAGCAGCATGTTGAATTGGCCGTTGAGCTTAATAAACCTTTGATCATCCACACTCGTAACGCACGTGAAGACACATTGGCTATTTTACGTGATGGCGGAGCTGAGATGTGTGGTGGTGTTATTCATTGCTTTACTGAAGATCAAGCGTTCGCTGAAGCGGCAATGGAGTTAGGTTTTTATATCTCAATTTCAGGTATTGTGACCTTCAAACAAGCTACAGAACTCAAAGAAGTTGTTAGGAAGCTTCCTCTCGATAGGCTATTGATTGAGACAGATTCTCCATATTTAGCGCCAATTCCATATCGTGGGAAGCAGAATCAACCTGCATATGTCGTGGAAGTGGCGGCCTATATTGCGCAATTAAAAGGTATGTCGATGAAAGAGGTTGCTGAACAAACGACCAAAAATTACCAGAAACTTTTTTTGCGATAAAAATCTAACTAAACAAATAAAAGGGAGCGAAAGCTCCCTTTTTGTGTTTTTGATCACCAAAAATGCGTTTTTTTTTAATGTTTACGAATTATGTTGAACTTGAGAGCGCTAATTATAACATTTGTAATTTTGTTACTAAAAATAACATTAGCTCCTATTTTATTTACCCAGTAAAATAATAGGGCT
>NZ_AJZD02000129.1 GCF_000272105.2 Vibrio splendidus 12E03 | reverse complement strand
CAAGCAGTAATGCTTATCCGAACGGCATTAGTCTTTTAATGACGGGCTTTTTGTATTTTAAATCTCTAGTCGTTTTCTAAACGCAACTTGTTTAGTTCAAGCGGAAACGAGCGATCATTTCACAGTTGGTTGCGGTATCAATCTTTTCCACCATAGAGGCAATTTTAGGGTTTGGATGGCGTTTCATGAAATCGATAAGCGCTTTTTTGCAGCAACCAATTGAATCGATAAAGCTTGAACATTGGGTATTAGGGCACTGTGGGATCAGTGTTAGTACCTTTTCGGAAGCAAGTTGAAGATACTTGAGCTCGTATTCAGTATCGCCAGCCCAACGCCAGAATTGGGCTAGGTTGTGGCAAGATATCACCGAGATAAGTAAGCGCTCGTCGGCTTGAATATCTGTGCGTTCCGTAATTTCTTCACTTAAATTCAAAGCCTGCTGATAATGAAGAATACTTCGTACAGGATCGTCGAGCTGCAATGCAGTATCGGCAAGTAACGTGTGTTTTTCCCATTCGCTAATCATTGTATTACCTCACTAATCAATAGATGTTTAATTTAAATGATAATTATTATCATGTAAAGTTTCATCAGTGAGATTGTTAAGAATAATTGCTGAAGAGTATTGTTCATGAGTGGAAACATAAAAAAGAAGCGAGCATAGTGCTCGCTTCTTTTTTAATTTCATCAGGCGTTCTAGCCCAGTTTCGCAAAATATTGAGGAATTAACCCTCTAGACCTGCGCTTGCTTGCTTGTTCTGAATTAGCTCAATCATGTAGCCATCAGGGTCTTTAACGAATGCGATGTGCGTAGAGCCACCTTTTACTGGGCCCGCTTCACGCGTTACGTTACCGCCTGCCGCTTTAATTGCATCACACGTTGTGTAGATGTCATCAACACCGATCGCAACGTGACCAAAAGCAGAACCAAGGTCGTATTCTGTCGTACCCCAGTTGTACGTTAGTTCAATCACAGCACCTTGAGATTCGTCGCCAAAGCCAACGAAAGCTAGTGTGTATTCGTACTCTTTGTTTTCGTTCTTACGTAATAGCTGCATGCCCATTACTTTTGTATAGAATTCGATAGACTTATCTAGATCACCGACGCGTAGCATGGTGTGTAAAATACGACCGTTTGACATGATTTGCTCCTAGCTTTAACTATGTTTACGTTTTTGTAATTCAGTTTTCTGCCGCTAGAAAAACGCGGCGATATTTAGCTTCTTAGCTTCTTAGCTTCTTAGCTTCTTAGCTTCTTTCGCTTAGAGCTAGCCTAGACGTCGGTTTTCTCTTTGAACTCACATAGGTCTTCAATGATACAGCTGCCACAACGTGGTTTACGCGCGACACAGGTGTAACGTCCATGAAGAATGAGCCAGTGGTGGACATCCAGTTTGAATTCTTTTGGAATAACTTTAAGTAGCTTAGCTTCGACATCGTCGACGGTTTTACCCATTGCTAGCTTAGTTCGGTTTGATACACGGTAGATGTGAGTATCAACGGCAATGGTTGGCCAACCGAAAGCGGTGTTCAATACTACGTTAGCAGTTTTACGGCCAACACCAGGAAGGGCTTCTAATGCCGCGCGATCTTCCGGCACTTCACCGTTATGTAGGTCAAGCAGCATGCGACACGTTTTAATGGTGTTTTCTGCTTTTGAATTAAATAGACCGATTGTCTTGATGTACTCTTTTAAGCCATCAACACCTAGGTCAAAAATCGCTTTTGGAGTATTGGCAACAGGGTAAAGCTTATCCGTGGCCTTGTTCACGCTGACGTCAGTTGCCTGTGCAGACAATAGAACAGCAATCAGCAGTTCGAATGGACTGTTCCAGTTAAGCTCAGTCTCTGGCTTTGGGTTGTTTTCTCTTAAACGCTCAAGTATTTCTACTCGTTTTACATTGTTCATAGCGACATTACTTTCAAATAGTTAGGGCTTGAGTTCCAGAGTGGGTATTCAATAAACTCTCAATGCTCAGGCTTTATCATCTGTTACGCGCTCTTATGAGCGTCATTATTATGTGTATTTGGTCAATCTAATTACCCGCTGAGCGGTTGAGCTACTCAGCAGGCTTTAAACTACTGTAACTTATTAAGCATTGGTAACGCGAGCGCGTTCAATGACTGGTTTTTCTTGTTTAGGCTGTCTAGATTTTGCTTGGTTGTCGATGATGTTTTTCAACGCAATCAAGAAACCAACACCAATAAAGGCACCTGGCGGAAGCAGGGCTAGCAAGAAACTGTTATCAAATTGGAATAGCTGGATTCGTAATACAGAAGCCCAATCACCAAGAAGCAGGTCTGCACCATCAAACAGGGTGCCGTTACCGATAACCTCACGCATTGCGCCCAGTACAACCAGTACCGATGTCATGCCAAGACCCATCCAGAAACCATCTTGAGCAGCAGGCAGAACTTCGTTTTTAGAAGCGAAGGCTTCAGCTCGACCAATGATGATACAGTTGGTTACGATCAGTGGGATGAAGATACCCAAAGACAGGTAAAGGCCATACGCGTAAGCATTCATCAGAAGCTGAACACAGGTTACTAGTGATGCAATGATCATTACGAAAACTGGAATACGTACTTCTTTTGGCACGTGGTTACGAACCAGAGAAACAGCAACGTTCGAACCTACCAATACAAGCAGAGTAGCAATACCCAGTCCAAGTGCGTTGGTCACCGTTGAAGATACAGCCAACAGAGGACATAAGCCAAGAAGTTGTACTAGGGCAGGGTTGTTAGCCCACATGCCATTTTTGATTAGTGTTTTATGGTCACTCATTATTCACCACCACAATTTAGAGGTTGAGCAAGCAATGCTTGGTTATTTTGGTTAACGTATTGAACCGCCTGTTTGACGGACTTAACGACAGCTCTTGGTGTGATGGTTGCGCCGGTAAACTGGTCGAAATCACCACCATCTTTACGAACCTTCCAATGGTCAAGATTCGACTCGGTTACTTGTTTACCTGCAAAAGAGAGTATCCAATCACTCACTCGAAGGTCAATCTTATCGCCTAACCCCGGAGTTTCCCTGTGGGAAAGCACACGTGTACCTAAAATGGTACCGTCAATTTTCATCCCAACAATTACTTTTATTGCACCATTGTAGCCGTCTGGGGCAATCGCCTCGATCGCAATCGCGCTAGGTTCACCGTTGAGTGTAGCAATATAAGCCGGCATTGCTTGTTCTGTTCCAAGCTCCTCAGCTTCCACCAAAGTACAAGCTGAAAACAGCTCGTTGTCATGAAGATCGTGCGGGATCACTTGGTTAAGCACAGACAGTAACTGAGCCTGTTCTTGTTGTTTGATCTGATCTTTGGTCAGGTAGTGAGTAACGGCCACCAAACCTGTCGAAGCGCAGGCAAAAATCGCAAGTACAAGACCGTTTTTCTTAATTGCATTTAGCATAGTATCTGCTTCCTTAGTGGCCGTATGTACGAGGTTTGGTGTAGTAGTCAATCAGTGGAACACACATGTTGGCTAACAATACAGCAAACGCCACGCCATCAGGGAAGCCACCCCAACTGCGGATAATAAAGACTAACCCGCCAATCAGGGCACCAAATACCAAGCGACCTTTAACTGTCGTCGAGGCTGAAACCGGATCGGTTGCAATGAAGAATGCACCAAGCATGGTTGCGCCAGACAATAGGTGAATGGTTGGCGAAGCGGTTTCACCTGGCGTCAACACCAAGAACACTAGGCTAAATAGGGTCAAGCTACCGATGAAAGCTACCGGAATATGCCATTGAATCACACGTTGCTTAATCAACACTAGGCCACCAACAAGGTAAGCAAGGTTTACCCATTCCCAACCCACGCCAGCTAACCAGCTAAATTGAGGTTGAGATAGAGCTTCAGAAGCGGTGTTGCCTGCTGTTAATGCGGTTTTGAAGGCATCGAGTGGCGTCGCCATAGTGGTGCCATCAATACCTAAACGAGCTTGCTGCAGAGACAACCCTTCATTATTGAAACCAGTAAAGATCATCAAGAAAGAGTCAACAAAGCTTGTTGCTTCAGCCGTTAAGCTGGCCGGTGCATTCCAACTGGTCATTTGAACTGGAAATGAGATCAGCAAAACAACGTAAGCAACCATCGCTGGATTAAATGGATTTTGTCCAAGGCCGCCATATAGGTGCTTAGCGATGACAATAGCGAAGAACATACCTATGACTAGAATCCACCACGGAGAGTGTGGGGGAATCGCGACACTGAGTAGCCAAGCGGTCACAACAGCGCTGTAATCACGTAATGCCATCACTGGCGGACGTTTTCTTAGCAGCATTACAGCGGCTTCAAAGGTAACAGCAAGTGCAATAGCAAATACTAACTGGATGAGCGTACCCCATCCAAAGAAGTAGGTTTGAGCTAGTAGACCTGGCAATGCACAAATAGCGACCCATTTCATGAGATCAGGGGTGCTTCTACGATTGTGTGCGTGCGGTGAGCTGGCGATAAAGAAGGCCACTACTCTTTCTCCTCATTATTCTTTTTGTCTTGCTCTTGCTGCGCCTTTCTTGCTTTAGCACGAGCAATTGCGGCAGCAACAGCTGCTTTTTTAGGATCGACTGGTTCTGATTGAATCTCAGCTTCCACTTCAATTTCAACTACAGCTTCAGGAGCGGTTTCTTGTGCTTCGACCTGCTTAGCTTGCTGTGCTTTCTTCGCTTTAGCGCGAGCTATTGCAGCGGCAACGGCAGCTTTTTTAGGATCGACGGGCTCTGATTGAATTTCAGCTTCAACTTCAATCACTGGCTCAGGAGTTTCTGCTGTTTGGTCTTGCTTAGCTTGCTGTGCTTTCTTGGCTTTAGCACGAGCAATGGCCGCAGCGACAGCATCTTTCTTAGCATCGCCAGAACTTTTAACCGGAGCTTCACTTTCGGTTTGAGTAGCTGATTCAGCTTGTTGTGCTTTTTTGGCTTTAGCGCGAGCAATGGCCGCAGCGACGGCATCTTTCTTAGCATCGCCAGAGCTTTTAGCTGGAGCTTCA
>NZ_AJZD02000128.1 GCF_000272105.2 Vibrio splendidus 12E03 | reverse complement strand
TCGCACGTTTGAACTGGAATTGCCGCCAGGGATGCTCAGCGACCAGATTGGCAGCGGTGAAAGCAGCGAAGGCGGAGACGATGAGGAAGCCTCTGCGAAAGTGGACGGGCAATACGTCACCTTGTCGAGCAGCAATGTGGATGTGTTTGGGGAGGTGGCGCTGGGCGTGAAAGCATTGCTGCAACTCGACCCGGATTTAACCGGAGAGGGAGATGCACAAGAATCCTTAGTGGGCTCTGTGCAAGCGGTGCCGTCCCTGTCTCGCTTAGTGGTACGCACCACGCCAGGGCGTATGCGTGAAGTGGTGGCGTTCGTTTCGCAGTCGAAACAATCGCTGACTCGCCAAGTGGCCTTGGAAGTGCAAGTGCTCGAATTTCGTTCCAACCTTGGCCATGACCGAGGGATTGACTGGAATATTATTCGCGATATTGGTGGCGACAGCAGCTTGAGCTTTTTCATTCCTGGCACCAGTTTGGTTTCTGGCTCATCGAGTCCTGGGTTTGCGTTTACCGGCGGCGGTAAGTGGTCCGGCTCGACGGCCTTGATAAATGCATTGAACCAGCAAGGGCAGGTATCCACGGAAACGCCTATTACGATATTGGTGCAAAACCATCAAACCAACCACATCACACAAGAGCGCATCATCGAGTTTGTTGAAAACATCAGCTCAGACAGTGATGAGGGCGTTATCACCACTGATACGGAGCGTGGTAAGCGCAGTGAAGGCGTCGATTTCATTGTCGTTCCGAACATTCAGCGCGACCACGTTTACCTTCGAACTTCGGGCATGTTAACCAAAATTGAATCGCTGGAGACGCAAGAGGTGGGCGGTGAAACCTTGGTCTTCCCACAAATGCGTGAGGCCAAAATCAACTTTGCCAACAAGCTCAAATACGGACAAACGATTGTGGTGGCCTCTGTGTCACAAATCGACACCACGACAGAAGAAAGTACCTTCCTGGGCATCCCCTTTTTAGGCGGTAACAGTGCGGTGAAACAGCGCGTCGATACGCTGGTGCTCCTCACTCCACGGAGGGCGGACGGATGATGGAATTACTGTCTCTTCCCCATCACGGTCACGCAACTAAGACGATTCGTCGCCTGAAAAGCCGTAGCCAGCAGCCTTATCAGTACGTGTCGCAGCGTGGTGACTGGGTCTGTCTGTATGGCAGTGATTGTGAAGGCGTGGCGCGCAGCGAGTGGTGGCTCGATGTGTTAACCGCGCGCGGCCTGCTCCATGAGCAAGAGGCTGGTGAGCAAAGTGTCACCATTATCGAGAATATCGGAGACCTGTGGCACGCGACCCTGATTGACGCGGGAGTGGTGCGCCAAATCTGGACTGACACGCACTATCACTTGTGCGCAGCAAACGCAGGCGCCTCACATATTTTCTTGGTTGAATCTTTGCAAGCTGAGTCAGTGAGTGAAAACCATGAGCGCATAGTGCCGCCAAGCGACCAAGAGCTGAGCTTACTGGAGCTGTACCGGTTAACGCCACCCGCTCAACCCTTAAACAATCGCAGAGTGATAATTGGAGTGAGCGTGTTGCTCGCCGCAGTGATCGCTTTAACGCTTTATGTTCAGCGCTCTGACTCTAACGAGCCTGCGACTTCTCAAGTGAGTCATGAGAGCGTCTCGCCTGAGTTAAAAGCGCTCCCGCCATGGGGAATGTATCGCTTGGTACTGCATGAAACGGTCAGCGCACAGACGGTCATGGAAGGGGCGCTATTGAGCACGACTCACCTTGCCCTGCTACCTCCTAGTTGGAAAACCAAAGGCTTGACTCAACAAGGCGCAGAGCTGACGGCCACTATTGAGCGTGAGCCTAATGGCCTTATTGGTGTGTGGCAACAATGGCTGCGTCAACATGACTCATTTTCTTTGTTTTTGAGCAACGATGGGGACCAACACACGCTGCGTTTACCCCTCGCGTCTGGATTGCCTTACTGGCAGTCACACGTGATGCCGATGCAGCCGACAGACCAGCGCTTACAAGACGCGCTCGTGACCATGGGTTTTATCGCGCAGCAAAGCAGTGATAAGTCATCAAGCACTTGGCAAAGTAAAACATGGGAGGTGACGCATCAAGGGGTGAGCGCCTCAGAGCTTAACACCTTGGCGGCGCTGTTTGCGGTCATGCCAGTCTCGATGAAAGCGCTCACGCTAAAACCGGTGAGCCCACATCGTTGGTCACTCTCTTTTTCCATCACTTTATATGGAGGTCTCTAATATGACCCTTCCCCCAGTCAAAATTGGTCTCATCGCCTTGATGGGCGTAGCGGCCGTAGCCATGGGCTACACCACGTTATTTCCTGACGTTGAGTCTGAGTACGCGGGTGCGCCCGCGGAGCACGCCGAGCAAGACAATCCTATTGAGTTGGGTAGTGAGGCGCTCGCCTCAACGTCTTTATCAACATTAAGTGCAGAAGCGCCGATGGTTCTGGACGCAAAGCTGAACCAGCCTGTAGAGGCCACAACTGACGCCTTGGGTGTTGCGCTTGCGCAATTTAACCTTGAGCCAGAGTTGGTCGCGCCCTTGCCACCTCTTAGCGACGATATTGAGACGTACCTTAATAAGCTGTCTGAGCTCAACATGGCGACGCTTGATGCGCAGGTGCGGGAGCAAAATTTACGCTCGCAACCGGACAGTCTGCAAACCGAGTTGAGCCTCATCGGTGCCCCCGTCAGCATAACCCCGGTGGTGAGTACGCCTTCAAGAGCGTCAAAGGAGGTGCAAACCGCCGGCTTGATGTTGGGCAGTCTTGTGCAAATCGACAACGGCGCGTGGCAAGCCCGCATTAACGTGCATGGCCGTTGGCATAAAGTGCAAAAAGGCACCGTGGTCGGAACCTTGTCGATTATCAGCGTGAGTGAGCAAGGCGTTCGTTTACGTGATAACGGCGCGCCGCGCTTTCTACGCATGGAGGATTTTTGATGAATGAATCCAGACATGACCTGTCTTTATTGCACGACCAAACCTTACTTGAGCTGTGCATCGAAGATGGCCACACCATTGTGGATGAGGAGGGGGTGATTTGGGTGGACTGTTATGACAGCCCAAAACACGCCGATATTCGCCGTTACGTACAAGAGACGGAATCGCTCAGTGGCGGGCGCTTTTTTGCTCGTGCCCCGATGGTGAAATTAACCGATGAAACGCGTGTGCAAACCTTACTAGATATGGCGCGCACGCTACTTAATCAAGAGACGCAAGCCGCGTTGGAGTCGGCCTATGGCGATAAACTGACGCAGCTTTGCCAAGCCGCGGTGGAGGTCAAAGCCTCAGACATTCACCTTGAAGTGCATCGCAACAGTACTCAGATTTTACTGCGCGTGGATGGGCGCCGTGAAAGGCTCAAAACCTTTGCTGGCGGGGAGAGCGCTGAGCGACTTGACCGGGCGATGGGTCAATCCTTAGCGGCGTACACGTTCAGCTTAGGTAACTCCAACTACTCTCCTAGGTTGCCACTTAATGACCGCTTTGAACTCCCTTGCTCCGTCACAAAGCTGGATGAGGAGGGAGAAAGTCACCGCGTCACTATTATGGTGGAGTGGCGCGTCGCGATGATGCCGCTCAGTCACGGCATTAAATTGGTACTGCGTTGTTTGACGCCCCTTGGGGAGCCTCTCACGCTTGATAATATGGATTTGTTGCCTGCTCAACGTGATTTGCTGGAAAGTAAAATGCAGCGCCGTTCAGGCATTATTGTGCTCACCGGCCCAATGGGCTCAGGAAAAACCTCGTTAGTGTACGCCTTGTTTGACACGGTTGACCGCGTGGCGCGTTGCTGCCATACGCTCGAAGACCCGATTGAGTTTGAGCAAGCAGGCATCACGAAAACCTTGGTTGAACCTAAGCGTGAGTTGGTCGATGGCTCGGGGCAATACCTGGACTACACCTTCTATGCCTTAGAGCAGCTTCGTCAAGACATCGACATCACCTCGTTTGGTGAGCTTCGAAGTCATGACACCACCAAAGAGTTTACGCGCAAAGGCGAAACGGGTGGTTTAGCCCTCTCGACCTTGCACGCCAACAGCGCGCTAGGGGTGCCGGCTATTTTTATTGAGCAGCTCGGCATTCCGTCTTCCATTGTTTCTGCGCCAGGATTGATGCAGCTCTTTACCCACCAAAAGCTGGTGCGAAAGTTGTGTCCGCACTGCGCCTTAACCCTGGATGAAGCGAAAGCGGTCTATGACCATCACGATGAGCAAGCCGCCTATCAAACCAAGTTGACTCAAGTTTCAACGCTGTTACCCGAGGCGCATCATCAAGTGCGCGTAAAGCATCCTGCTGGCTGCAAGTATTGCCGTCAAACGGGTGAAAGTGGCCGTTTGTTGGTGTTGGAGCTTATCGCCATCGAAGATGCGGACCGCGAGTTCATCAAAGCGCAGGACTATTTGGGTTGGAGTCGTTACCTGCAGACGCAAGGTTGGCCCGATATTCGTCGCCATACCCTTCATCGTATCGCCCTTGGTCAAGTGGACATTGCGTCCGCCTCTGAGCAAGTGGATGGCTTGATGCCGGTGTCCTCTCAATCTTTATATCAACAAATCGGTCAAGAGATGGATGAGCAGGCGAACGCAGACCAAACGGAGGTCAATCATGTCGGTGTCTCTTGAACAGTGGTTGTTTGACAAAAAAGACCAAACCGCCCTCCTTGAGCAGTGGCGTACCTGCGCGCAGTACGGCATGACCACCAAGGATTTTTGCCAAAAGCTGGCAAGCAGTGGTTCGGGGAGCACGCAAAAAATTGGTCAAGCGGGTCTAAAGGCGCCAGGGGAAGGCAAACGCTTTACCGATGTGCTCAGTGGTTGGCTCTCGCCCGTAGTGGTGTCAACCCTCGCCATTGCTGAGCAAAACGGTCAGCTCAAAAGCGGCTTAGATATTGCCATTAAAGAGCTCGAAGGCGGTCAAGGCGTGATGAAGTCTCTATTACTCATGATGGCCTTTCCACTGCTGACTTTGCTGGGACTTGGCGTATTAGGCGTGTACATCAGTGGTGAAATCATTACGACTGCTGGTCTTGAACACTCGATGGCCAGTCAGGTTCGAGAGACGGCTTCAGGGCCGGGACTGGTGGCGCTGAGCCTCTTCATTGGCTCGTTTGTTATTCAAGCGCTACTCATGCCGATATGGACAGGGCAAGGGCGCGATATGGCCGATAACATCTGGCCATTTTGCGACTATCGCATGGCCGTGGCAGGTAACCTTTTGTCCACGCTCGCCAATCTGTCACAAGCGGGCATGAGTCTCAAGGCCGCCATCACAGAGGTGGACGCTTATTCGTCTCGCTATTTGAAGTCTCACCTCAATCAAATGCAGCGCCAGCTTGAAACCGAAACCAACCCAGGTCGCGCGCTCGATACCGGTCTTTTGCTTCGTGACGCGCAGGTCAACCTGAACGTGATGGGGGATATCGCACCGCTTTCGACTTTGCTTGAAAAAAGCGCCGAACAACACCACCGCCATTTATCGAAAAAAATGGCCACGCTGAAACTCATTGTCCCAAAGGTCATTTTAGTTCTGGGTATCTTGCTGCTCGCCGCCCTGGTGGGCAGCGCCATGGCATCCCTTTTTATCTCGATACAACTCTAAGGAAACACAACATGAAACGCATTCGTTCAAACCCAAACCAACAACGTGGTATCAGCCTGATTGATTTCATCATGTACCTCATCCTGGCCGTTTTTCTCTTTCTTGGCATCGTCAAACTCTACAACATGGCGACCGCTTGGTCGGCGCAAGCCAATACCGTCTCGG
>NZ_AJZD02000127.1 GCF_000272105.2 Vibrio splendidus 12E03 | reverse complement strand
TGTGGATGAACATGAAGTGATCCACCTTTTATTGCATAGAAAAGGGTAAACGTTACACGATTGAAAAATGACTTTCTATGATTCCTTTTTGCCTTTGGTATAACAGCGCTTTACTAAGTGCCCCTCTTCAACTTTCATTGAAAGCTTACCTGTGTGACAGCGTATCCCAAAGCTGGTGTGGTCAAGTAAGTCATGAAGAGATTGAGATTTTTCAATCCGTAATGCGGGTGTACGCATGAATGTTTTTAAATTGGCATTGATTAGGCTAGGTTTGGATGTTGGCATCTACATATCAGCCTGAAGCGTGAGTAGCCCCCATCGTAGACCAATCTAGGCAACGATACAGTAAAATTCACCTTAATTAAGTTCGCTCACTAAAGTCTCTCCCTTATTCGCTAAAATTTTCAAAGCCATGAATT
>NZ_AJZD02000126.1 GCF_000272105.2 Vibrio splendidus 12E03 | reverse complement strand
AAATCAAAATCAATCATCCCTTGCGACGCGATTAAATATTGAAGGCGTGACAGTGCATCATCACAACCGTTTGCATGAATCGTGGTCATACAACCACTGTGACCGGTGTTGATGGCTTGCAAAAAAGCGTCAGCCGCGCTGCTTTTTCTTATCTCACCCACCCAAATTCTATCTGGCCTCATCCGTAAGGAGGTTTCGATTAGGGTTTTCATTTCCACGTCGCTATCGCTTCGTTTGGGGGACTCAAGCGAAACCGCATAGGGAAGCCAGTCGATATATAACTCTTGCGTGTCTTCGCAAATAATGACTCGCTCGGTCAGGGGGATGTAACGCGCTAAGGCGCGTAACA
>NZ_AJZD02000125.1 GCF_000272105.2 Vibrio splendidus 12E03 | reverse complement strand
CCCGCCATTGGTGGTTGCTTATGCCTTGGCGGGTACGATTCGCTTTGATATCGAAAAAGACAGCCTAGGAACAGACAATAACGGCAATCCAATCTATTTAAGTGATTTGTGGCCAAGTGATGCTGAGATCGATTCAGTTGTCGGTGACCATGTTAAGCCTCAGCAATTCCAACAAATCTACGTGAAAATGTTCCAGCCAGACGAGGATCAGGTAACTACTGAGCCGCTTTATGATTGGCGACCTCAAAGTACCTATATTCGCAGACCTCCATATTGGGAAGGGGCACTGGCTGGTGAGCGAAGCCTTTCTGGTATGAGACCTTTGGCGATCTTAGGTGACAATATCACCACGGATCATCTATCGCCTTCAAACGCGATTCTCGCTTCGAGTGCGGCAGGTGAGTACTTGGCGAAAATGGAAGTTCCAGAAGAGGACTTTAACTCTTATGCGACTCATCGAGGTGATCACTTAACCGCGCAACGAGCGACCTTTGCTAACCCGAAGCTGTTTAATGAAATGGTGAAAGACGCTGGAGAAGTCGTGCAAGGCTCATTGGCAAGAGTTGAACCCGAGGGGCAAGTTACGCGAATGTGGGAAGCGATTGAAACCTACATGAACCGTAAACAACCCTTGATTGTTGTTGCCGGTGCCGATTATGGACAAGGTTCATCACGTGACTGGGCAGCAAAAGGGGTGCGCTTAGCGGGTGTTGAAGTGATTGTGGCTGAAGGATTTGAAAGAATTCACAGAACCAACTTGGTTGGCATGGGTGTGCTGCCTCTGCAATTCAAAGTTGGGACGGATCGCAACACCTTAGAATTGGATGGCACCGAGCTTTACGACGTGTACGGCGACATTGAAGCAGGTTCTGATTTGGCTCTAGTCATTACTCGTAAAAACGGTGAAAAGCTGGATGTGCCAGTAACCTGTCGACTAGACACGGCAGACGAAGTGAATGTGTACAGTGCTGGTGGCGTATTGCAACGTTTCGCCAAAGACTTTCTCGCACAGTAGGAGCTGGTTATGAACATCAAACAGATCAAAGTACCTGCAACCTATATGCGTGGAGGTACCAGTAAAGGGGTTTTCTTCAATCTCGAGGACTTACCTGAAGCTGCGCAAGTTGCCGGAGAAGCACGAGACGCATTACTTCTGCGAGTGATTGGCAGCCCGGATCCTTATGGCAAACAAACCGATGGTATGGGTGGTGCGACATCAAGCACCAGCAAAACCGTTATTGTATCGAAAAGCAGTAAAGCCGATCACGATGTTGATTACCTTTTTGGTCAAGTGGCAATAGACAAGCCGTTCGTTGATTGGAGCGGTAACTGCGGCAATCTGTCCGCTGCAGTAGGCCCATTCGCTATTCATAGTAAATTGGTCGATTCGAATCGTATTCCAGAAAACGGTGTGGTCGAGGTACGAGTATGGCAAGTGAACATAGAGAAAACCATCATTGTTCATGTGCCTATCGCTGATGGTGAAGTTCAAGAGTTAGGTGATTTTGAACTCGATGGTGTCACTTTCCCCGCTGCTGAGATTCAAGTTGATTTCCTAGACCCAGCTGATGCGAGTGGTTCAATGTTTTCTACAGGGAATGTTGTCGATTTCTTAGATGTTCCCGAATTGGGCTGCATCAAAGCGACATACATCAATGCAGGGATACCCACCATTTTTGTTGATGCTGAATCGGTTGGTTATCAAGGCACAGAGCTTCAATCGGACATCAATAGCGATGCCAAAGCTTTGGCTCTGTTTGAATCCATCCGAGCACATGGTGCAGTAGCGATGGGGCTTATTGATTCTTTAGAACAAGCTGAATCACGCCAACACACACCTAAGGTTGCCTTTGTTGCTAAGCCTCAAGCGTATCAAGCCTCCAGTGGTAAATCGGTCGCAGCCAAAGACACCGACCTTCTGGTGCGTGCTTTGTCTATGGGGCAATTGCACCATGCCATGATGGGAACAGCTGCAGTCGCCATTGCTTCAGCGGCGAGTGTTCCGGGTACGTTAGTGAACTTGGCAGCCGGTGAGGGTTCTCGAGATTTTGTGACTTTTGGTCATCCGTCAGGAACGTTAAAGGTGGGGGCTAAAGCGGTACAAACAGAAAGCGGGTGGAACATTGAGAGGGCGATAATGAGTCGTAGTGCCCGAGTGATCATGGAAGGTACCATTCGTGTGCCTTTTCCCAAGTGAAGCGATTGTCGTGAACGGTCAAATTTTCATGAACACAACGCTGAGAAAAGAGTGCACCCAAGTGACACTGCCAAAAAGCTAGGCGCTTGGAACAATGGATAAATCATGGAGGAGGCACTATGTCTGCTACAAATCGAATGAATAGAAAAACAGACTATATCACCGAGTATCAATGGGCGAGGGAAGACCCCAATTCGTTTTGGGAAACACAATCACAAGCGATTGATTGGTTTGAGTCACCTAAAACGATATTACAAACTGACGATAACGGAATTGAGCGTTGGTTTCCTGATGGGGTGATGAACACCTGCTGGCTCGCGCTGGATTACCATTGTGCAAATGGGCGAGGTGGTAATACCGCGCTGATTTACGACTCTCCAGTTACGGGAACGAAATCCTCGTACACTTACAATCAATTGCGTGACCAAGTGGCTAAAGTCGCAGGTATGTTAGCGACGCAAGGCGTTACCAAAGGCGATCGTGTGGTGATCTACATGCCAATGATTCCTGAAGCGGCGATGGCAATGTTGGCCTGTGCACGACTAGGCGCGGTGCATTCGGTGGTGTTTGGCGGATTTGCCCCTCATGAGCTTGCCGTTCGAATTGAAGATGCCGAGCCCAAGGTGTTGATTACTGCATCCTGCGGTGTGGAGATAAACAAAGTCCTGCCATATAAGCCGATGGTTGATCGAGCGATCATGGACAGTCGTTGGAAGCCGGAGAAGGTCGTAGTATTCCAGAGAGAGCAATGCCTTGCAGAACTAAACAACGAACGTGATTTGCATTGGCAACAAGCCGTTGCTAACGCTGAGCCTCATGAGTGTGTGCCTGTTTTGGCAACCGATCCTCTATATATTTTGTATACCTCGGGTACGACAGGCAAACCAAAAGGTGTTGTCCGCGATAATGGCGGCCATGCGGTTGCCATGAAGTATTCGATGAGCACTATTTACGATATGCCACAAGACGGCGTGTTTTGGGCGGCTTCCGATGTCGGTTGGGTCGTTGGGCATTCCTATATTGTTTATGCACCACTGATTCATGGTTGTACTACGATTCTGTTTGAAGGTAAGCCTGTCAGAACGCCAGATCCAGGGGCATTCTGGCGTGTGTGCGAAGAGTACAACGTTGATGTGTTGTTTTCCGCGCCAACAGCATTTAGAGCCATTAAGAAAGAAGATCCTGAAGGCGAGTTACTGACTAAGTATGACTTATCATCACTCAAGTCGATTTTCATGGCTGGCGAGCGCTTAGACCCTCCAACATTGGATTGGGTTGAATCTCATACCAACAAGCCGGTTATCGATCATTGGTGGCAAACAGAAACGGGTTGGGCTATTTCTGCCAATCCAACAGGGTTAGAATCTTTACCAGTGAAAGCGGGCTCTTCGACTAAACCTGTTCCGGGTTATCAAGTGGAGATTCTCAATGAACTCGGTGAAATAGCTCAGCCTAATCAACAAGGTTTTGTGGCTCTTAAACGCCCGTTGCCACCCGGTTGTCTACCAACAGTTTGGCGTAATCATGATCGATTTGAATCTGGCTATCTCAGTCAATTCCCAGGCTATTACGTTTCGGGTGATGGCGGCTATCTCGATGAAGATGGTTATCTATTTATCATGGGTCGTATTGATGATGTGATAAACGTAGCGGGACATCGTCTGTCTACGGGGGAAATGGAAGAGATCGTGGGTGGTCACCCTGCTATTGCAGAATGTGCGGTAGTCGGGATTCACGATGACTTAAAAGGACAACTACCTCTTGGTTTAGTCGTGTTGAAAGATGGCGTAAAAGTCGATGGCACTGAGTTACAAGCAGAGTTGGTTGGGAAGGTTCGTAATGAGATTGGCGCGGTAGCCTGTTTTAAGCAAGCCTTGGTTGTTGAGAGGTTACCTAAGACACGCTCAGGTAAGATTTTACGCAGAACGATTCGACAGATCGCAGAAGGTGAACAATATGTGGTGCCTTCGACGATTGACGACCCTACCAGCTTAACGGAAATTGCTGAAAAGCTCGGAAAATAAGTTTTTTTGCTTAGGTAATCTGATCTTCGGCTTGTTGATTTATACATAAGCCAGCGTGATGGTTTACCTAAACTCTACTTTATTCATCCGCTTATCCATTGCGTTTACTATGACCTCATTATGAATCCCACATATTGAGGTCTTTTTATGCGAGCTTACTTTTTGTTGATTGCTTTACTGGTTAGTGGTGCTGCTAGTGCCAGTATTTCAGAGGATGAAGCGAGTAGAGCGTTGTTAGAACCTTTGAGTCATCCCAAGGTATTTAAGTGTGTGTCCAAAACAGGCGTCGATCTCTATCAGGCGGTTTTTGATATTGGCGTGGGATATGAAGCCGACCCTATTAACTCGAAGATGATCGTTAATTCAAGGAAAGGCCGCTACGAATATCAAATCCTAGGTGCAGTAAGGTCTGAAAGAGCAGGTGAAATTGTAGTGCTAACTCGTCATGTGGGAGACGGTGTTAAAGTTGCCGCTATGATTGATGACGAAAATGGCAAGATACTGGGCATTGGCGATAAAAATCATTATCGAGATTGCGGTGTTAGGCCACCACCTAGCGCAGAAAATATGCAAAACTTTTGGTCCAAAGGTTAAGAGCGACATGTGAAAGACAAAAATTATTGAGAAAGCTAGATTGAGGCGACCTTATTGGTCGCCTTTTTTGTTGGTGAGGATAAAGCGAGCTCAAAGCTATATATCACTAAGCAGTTATTCGACGGCTGAATAATACATAGCTGAACATGATGTATCGTCTAAACGTGGCTTTATTTATCTCATTAACGGTTCTGCTTAAGATGGCTCTACTCCAAACGAAGAACAAAGCGAGACTCCTATGAAATTCACTAAACCTTTTCTTTTAGCGACACTGATTGTGACTCTTTCTGGTTGCGCATCACCAGCAATGGATAACGAAAATGAGAATGCTGCACGTAATCGTGGTGCTGTAGGTGGTGCTTTATTAGGAGCAACAGCCGGTGCTCTAACTGGAGATGCGAGTTTAGCTGTGAAGGGCGCTGCATTAGGTGGTGTGACTGGTGGTGTGGCTGGTTCGATGAAAGATACGGATGATGCAAGAAATGCACAACGAACCCAAGTTACTGCCGATGGTCTAGCGCAAGATAATCGTACCGATGCAGAAAAGCGAGTTGCTGAAGTTGAGGCTGAAATTAAACTTATCGAACTAGAACAACAGCTTGCTGAACTCAAAGAAGAGAAAGAAGATAACGGCGTATAAAGCGAGAGCTACAGCCTCGATATTCGTTTAATTCTAAATTATTCAAACAGAATGGCCACGCAATGTGGCCGTTTTTGTATCTAAAATACGCACTTCAAACAATGAATTAATTCAATAACTTGTATAGATACTCGCGGCAAGTAAACTAGACTCAGTTTAAATATTAATTTGGTTTGAGAAGCACAATAGTCATGAATGTCACCTTAAGGGCCGCAAAGCACGCGGATTTGGAACAACTTAACGAGTTAATGTTCGATCTCCACCATCACCACCACCTTGCTAGCCCAGAGCACTTTAAAACGGCAGAAGAGATTGAGCAGGAAAAAAGCATTGCACGATACTTGGATGATCCTGAATGTTTGGTTTATGTGGCATTAAAAGGTGAGCTCATTGTTGGCTTTATCTCTGGGCATTTTTGTGAGCTTATCTCAACGGTAAGTAAACCAGTGCCGATGGGGAGTGTCGATGAGCTGTTTGTCTTGCCTGATTATCGAAAAGAATCAATTGCAGAAAAGTTGTTTAGCAAAGTTGAAAGTACTTTTGATGATTATGGGGTTGAACAAGTCTTTGTAGAAGTTTGGGATTTTAATTCACCTGCCAAGAACTTCTATCAAAAAATGGGGTTCACACCTCACATTCAATGGATGAGGAAGGCTTTGCACAAAACGTAGACAGCGATTTTGTGCAGCTTTGATTACAATAGTTCAACTGCAACAGCAGTCTTAAATTTCTTCTATTATTTTTTAGGTAAATTCGTTGGTTATTCGATATTTATTAGTTTTCATACTGTCTCTTTTGAGTACTACTTCCGCTTGGGCAAACAACACTTTGCCCGATCATATCGCGGGCGCTTTGTGTGTAGTACGTGCTGATAACCAAATCGTGTTGGTTGATGAGTTGATCACAGGTCAATTGTCTCTACCGGGAGGCACTGTTGTCTCAGGTGAGCCGCCAGCAGTCGCGGCGCAACGTGAAACGTGGGAAGAGGCGGGTTTGTCGGTAACGGTCGGTGATGTGCTAGGTTATACCGACAGTGCCGTCGTGTTTGATTGTATTTCTGACTCGGAAGTGATCAGTTACAAGGCTCGAAATGAGTTAGGTGGCTTTGAGCTGCCAATTTGGTTTGCTCCTCATTATGGCGTGGAAGTCAGCCGAGCGATGTTACTTCCTCCTACTGAATTACAAGATCACCAATACCGCTATCCAGAACAGTGGTCTGAGATTAACGAGTTCTTTTTATTGGCCACTGATCAACCTGTGACGTACGTCACTGAGCTGGTGGGCGCGGCGCCGAAAGTCCATCAAGTTGAATTGAGCTGGATTGTTTCACTTCAAAACGTGTTTGATAGAATGCCGAGTGTGTTCGCGAATACTGTGCTTTTGACTGACTTGTTGGCGAAGCCATGGGTTTTTATCGTTATATTGCCGCTAATTGCTTGGTACTTTGGCCGTAATTTCGCGTTGAAGTTCGGCTTCACTCTGATCTCGGTGACTTTGCTCACTTTAATCGCACACCAAGGTTTTGGTTTTCCTCGCCCGCATGCCTACCTGCCAACATTGAAGCTAGTGATGAGCAGTGGGTATAGCTTTCCAAGCCTGTTGGCTGCCTTATGGGTCAGTTTAACCTTGTTAGTTTTTTGGAAACTAAAGCGCCTCTTGGAGCAAAAATCGATACTGATAGTACTCGCTGGCCTGCTTTGGATCATGCTATTTAAGTCTTATTCAGGCAGTGCATTTTTTAGCGATGTATTAATGGGTGGCGTATTAGGCGCGTTAACGACGTGGCACATAGTCAGATTAGATGCGAAACCTGATGTCGATATTAGTGTTTTACTGAGTTCTAAAGGCGTTTGGTGGGGTCTATGTCTTCTATCGATTGTTCTTACGGTTATCTGGCCACTGCCAACGTTCTCTTTCTGGGTAGCCATTTTGATGACAATTGCATGCTTAGTGACGTTAACAGACTCGAAACCTTTAGTTGGTCAGTTCTCATTCAAGATCGTTCTTGGAGTGATGGCGATGTTGTTAGCGGGAAATCTGCTGATTAGCTGGGCTGGAAGCTTTGTCTCTTTCAGTGGTATTGCTTCATTTATTATTGAAACGTTACGTTTCCCAATATTGATTCTGTTTGGTGTGGTGGCATTTCGTCTGCCATGGAAAAGAGAGTAAGTGACTCGACTAACACAAAATCAAAAAGGCTGTGCAGTGCGCAGCCTTTGTTATTTCTGAAACAAGCAAAAAGTAATTCTTATTAGAACCTGTTGAGCGTTTATGAGTTGAAGATAAACTTCTCAATCGCGACTGCGACACCATGGTCGTCGTTGCTCGCTGTGATGTGATCCGCCAGTTTTTTGGTTTCTTCCATTGCGTTTTCCATTGCAATGCCAAGGCCTGCGTATTCAAGCATATGGTGATCGTTTTCAGCGTCACCCATACAGATGACTTCTTCCGCTTTAATGCCCAAGTGTTTCGCTATCGCTTCAATACCGACACCCTTGTTTGAATTTGGGTTTAGGAACTCTAAGAAGAATGGTGCACTTTGTACGATAGTAAACTGAGTCTTAAGCTCTGGTGGTAACTTGCTGATAATTTCAGTCAGCTTGCTTGGTTCAGCGACAATCATAGTCTTGATGATTTCGTGGTCATCTTCTAGCTGAGAAAAGTTGAACTCGGTAATATCTAAGCCGTTAATACGCGCTTCAATACCAGTGTATTCATTATTCTCAGGTGTGATTAAGCCGTGAACCTTGCTGAAAGCATGAACATAACCACCAAGCTGTTCAGCGAGGGCAGCAATCTCTTTTGCAGCTTTACCGTTGCTGATCTCACTGTGAATGATCTCTTTTGTCGATACGTTCTGAACCATAGAGCCGTTGTAGAAGAGTACAAAGTCATCCTCGCCGTCAATCGAAAGCTCATCTAATTTGCTTTGCATGCCTTCTAAAGGGCGACCAGAAGCGAGAACCACTTTCACACCTGCAGCTCGTGCTTTGGCGATTGCGTCTTTGTTCTCTTGAGAAATCACTTTTTCACTGTTGAGTAGTGTGCCATCCATATCAAGAGCAATCAGTTTGTACATGTTGTTCCTTACTAAAAAATTAAAAGCTAACGAAATCTAATGGGCGAAAGGATAAGGGAACTTGAAACTTCAGGCTAGGGCTTTGATCAACTCATTTATCAGTACTCATTTGTTTGACCAAAAGGGGGAAGTGCTTTAAGGTCTGCGGTTGATTAATTTCATCCAATGATTGAGCTGAGGGAAAGTTGTACAAGATTAATGAAATGTTTGAAACCATTCAGGGTGAGGGCGTGTTTACTGGCGTTCCCGCTGTTTTTGTTCGTCTACAAGTTTGTCCAGTAGGCTGTTCTTGGTGTGATACCAAACAGACCTGGGACGCTTTACCAGAAGACGAGACTAGCCTTGGCGATATCATGGTTAAGACAGAGGACTCGCCTACTTGGTCAGTAATCGATGCTCAAGGAATCGTGAATGAATATATCAAGCAAGGTTACACTGCGAAGCACATTGTGATTACAGGTGGTGAGCCGTGCATTTATGATCTTGTTCCTCTTACTGAAGCATTTGAGCAGCACGGTTGTCGCTGTCAGATTGAGACTAGCGGAACATCAGAAGTAAAAGCCACACATGACACTTGGGTTACGGTGTCACCTAAAGTGGCAATGAAAGCGAAACTGGAAATCTTAGATAGCGCCTTACAACGTGCTAATGAAATTAAGCATCCAGTAGGTACAAACAAAGACATCGAACAACTTGACGGTTTATTGGAGCGAGCTGCGGTTCCTAGCGACACTGTTATCGCTCTGCAGCCAATCAGCCAAAAAGACCGCGCAACTCAGCTTTGTATTGATATCTGCATTGAGCGCAATTGGCGCTTATCAATACAAACTCACAAATATTTGAGCATCGCATAGGTTGTATTTTTGCTGGGTAAGATAAGTCGCAAGTAGAAGGTTCTCGTAAGGATTTAAGATGAAAAAAGCAGTGGTAGTATTCAGTGGTGGTCAAGACTCAACAACGTGTCTTGTTCAGGCATTAAAAGAGTATGATGAAGTTCATGCGATTACGTTTGATTATGGTCAGCGCCATAGACTCGAGATTGAAGTTGCGGAGTCATTGTCAAAAGAGCTTGGTGTGAAAGCACATAAAGTGATGGATGTGACTCTGTTGAATGAACTGGCTATTAGCTCTCTGACTCGTGACGATATTCCTGTGTCTCATGAGCTGCAAGAGAATGGGCTACCGAATTCATTCGTTCCTGGTCGTAATATTCTATTTCTGACTCTAGCGGGTATTTATGCTTACCAAATCGGTGCTGAAACCGTGATTACAGGTGTGTGTGAAACAGACTTTTCTGGTTACCCTGATTGCCGTAATGACTTTGTGAAGGCGATGAACTCTGCACTTGTACAAGGTATGGATAAGCAGCTTGATATCAAAACACCGCTAATGTGGTTAAACAAGGCTGAGACATGGGCGCTAGCAGACCAGTACTCAGCACTTGAACTTGTTAGAAACAAAACACTGACTTGTTACAACGGCATTGTTGGTGATGGCTGTGGCGATTGTCCGGCATGTGAACTACGTAAAGTTGGCCTTAACGATTACCTAGGTGACCGTGAAAGCATCATGGCTGAGTTGGTTCGCAAACAGGCTGAGAATAAATAACATCAGGTAAGTCTATTGGGTCGTTATAGGCATCGATGATGCAGTTCCGGCCATTACTCTTCGCTTGATAAAGTGCTTGGTCAAGCACTGAATACAAGTCATCAAAGTCACTTAATGCGTTTGAGGTTGCTAGATAAGCAAAACTCGCGGTCACATTAAGTGACTTTTTGCTTTCTGATAAGAAGACAGTGCTTGAAATGGCGTAGTGCAACTCTTCAACGCGTTCTCGCACCTCTGCTGGTTTGGTATCGGTTAACATGAGGGCAAATTCTTCACCCCCTAAGCGGCCAAACAATTCACCATTCACTAAGTGTTTTCTAATTTGATCACTAATATGGACCAGTGCCCGATCACCAGTAGGGTGCCCATGCTCATCATTAATCTTCTTAAACTTATCGAGATCGAGCAGCACGAGTACATGCTGTTTGTCCGTCCCTTTGCAGCGTTTCACTCTTTTGATTCTTCGAATTATCTCAGTTCGGCTATATGCTTTCGTTAAGCCATCAATTGCTGCTTTTGCGCGAACCGTTTTGTTGACCAATACCGTAAAGCTTGCAGCACAAAGCAACAAAATAACAACGATGTTGTACATCCATCTTTGATGTTCCATTTTTTCAATTTGAACGCGGTCTAGTTTCGCCTGATGTGTCAGGAAAGAGTTTTCCAGTTCCTGCTCATATTTGGCGTGCGTCAGGCCGAGCGCTTCGAGTGCGAGTCGATTATCGATGTCTCTAGCTTCCATTTGTATTGACGAGTATCGCTGGTAGAAATAGAAAGCTTGTTGGTAATCGCCGAGTGATTGATGAATATCAGAAAGCTGTAGAAGTGACTGCGCGATGTATTTATGCCTTGTGACTTGTTCAGCTAATTCTAACGCTTGCTTAGCATAGTTGAGCGCTTCAGTTGGCAGTTTCTGTTCCTCGAACATATCGCTGATCGCCAAGTAAGCATTGGTGCGAATGACATCATTACTCAGTTCGCTCGAAGCTGAAAGAGACTCGATTAGGTAGGCTCTCGCCAAATCATAGTCTTTCCTTTGAGTGTATGCTTTTCCCAAGCCAAGATTTGTTAGTGCGATACCGTAGCTATGCGAAGATGAGCTCAACAGTGTTCTTGCTGTCTGAAAGTGGTGAATTGCTAGGTCACTTTGCTCTTGGTTGAGGTAGAGATCCGCAAGACTGTGATGCACTTGTGCTTTCATTAAATCTGAAGCGTTTGTTCTGAGAATGAGAGCTCCCTCTAGATACTCGGCCGATTTTTCATATTGCTTTAATTCTTTGAGCAAGTTACCCACATCGTTGTAAACCCCTGAAATATCATGTCCTTGTGGAAACACGTTTATCAGTGATAGGTAAGTGTCTAGTGCTGCTTGATAGTCACTTCGAAAATGGTGATTGTTCGCGATGACTCGATAAGTCCCGAATTTTGGTAATACAGGGTCAGCGATGTCATGTAAATCTGACTCAAGGGCAGAGCAGTAATAGTTTGCTTGATGGTATTTAGCTTGCTCGTTAAGCGATCGGCATAGTTGGTACTTTAGTAAGGCTTTACCAGTTAAATCACCGCGAGATTGCATTCTCGCCAAGAGTGTTAGAAAGCCTTGCTGTGCTTGTTCATACTGGCCTTTGCCGTCTTTCATCAGAGCAGAAATAAACGCTGTTTCTATCGCTTGGTAATCGCTGTCGTTTGAAGCGATTCCGTAGAACGGCTGATCTCGGTGGCTCATGTATTGATACAGAAGAGACGCAAGGTAAAGCTTATCTCCGTAACTCGTTGACCCGATATAGCGTGTTTGCAGCATGTTTAATGCACGCTCAGGGGAGTGGTTTAAAGTAGAAAGGTAAAGCGCGTTCCAATTAGCATTTGGAGTAGTGCTTAAATTGGAGGTATAGACTGGTGAATTGTGGTCACGATCTGACGTTGATATTTGGCTATAAGAACAAAAGCTAATGAATAATAGAAAGGTAACAAAAACGAAGTGATTCACAAGAGACGATCAATCAGATAAAGAACGATATTCTATTATTAGTTTGATGTTGCTTCAAATTTTGAGTGGTGCGGCTACGAGGTTATGCGAGGTAGGTCTCTAATTTATTGATACTAATCAGAGGTATATCGGTCGCACGATTCGCACGACCGATATCGGAAATTAGATGTATAATTTCGCTAGGTCAGAAGGCTCGAGCTCTTTGCCTTCTAATGTTGCATTCCAGTTAGTACCAACAAGAACGCCGTCTTCAGCAAGAGTCAGTAACCAATCTTCTACAAAGATATCTAGTGGAATTTCTAATACTTCGAAGTCAGCCCACTCTTCAACGTTGTGAGTTTGAGCATCTTCTTTTGAAGACCAGAATGGCATCACTTCGCTGTTTTCGAATTCACTTGAGTCACATGCTAGCCAACCTTCTTCGTTGCGAAGGCCCCATACAAGTTTAGTTTCTTGTGTTTCAGAAACGAAAAGTTCTAGATTTGCTTGAGTATCAGCTGTTAGTTTGCTCATGGATTAATTCTCTATGTTGATAACGTGGCAAGATTAACATTATAGACGGCTTAGGTATATGCTATTCAAGGAATTATCACCATACTGAAACGTTAACTTAAGATAACGTTTCAGTATGGTAAAAGCAGGGTAACACCTACTTTTTAATTTTGGTGAAGATGTGCCATTCTTCTTTGATATTCCCCTTAAAGCCAACAACGGAAGCGACAACTTTTCGATGTAGTGCGTGATTGATTTCTGTGTCATCACTGCTGAATTCAGAGTCTCCATGACCTACGATATTAACTCTAGATGGCTGAATACCATTGCTTATCAGTGCACGCCTTACATGTAACGCGCGCTCTTTTGAGAGCTTTAAATTGTGTTCGGAATTGCCTACTTTGCTGGCATAACCTTGCAATTCAATGCTTGTACTCTCGTAGCGCTTCAAAAACGCAGCCATCTGGCGTATTTGGCTAAGGAAAACAGGGTTAATCTCCGTAGAGTTATTAGCAAAGAGTATGTGGAGCTCTTTCTTTTCTGAAGATTCGAAATATGAACCACAACCGTCGTTATCTATCTCAGCACCAATTTGCGTATCAGGACACAGATCTCTAGCATTGATTACTCCATCATTATCATCATCTTCGAGATCATAAATTTGTGTGATCTCAGGAAGAGCTCGATATTCAAATTCTTCATCGCTTGTTTCAGCTAAAACATTGGCAGAGACAACCATGATACAAAGCGGAAATACAGTCTTTATCAGCTTCATTAGTATTCTACCTTTTCATTCCATTCTTGAGGGGTTTCGACGCGTAGTCCGGTCAACAGGTTTCCTGTTGCGTTCATCACTCTGTATTTTGCGTATTGTTCGTCGTACTTGGCATCCAAATACCCTTTACGGGCTTCAAATAGTTCATTCTCGGTATTAAGTAAATCGAGAAGGGTACGTTTGCCGATACGGTACTGTTTCTCATACGAGATCACGGTGTCTGATGCTGAATCTACATGGTCAGATAAGAATTCTTTTTGTTGGACGGTCAGATCGAGAGCGCTCCACGAAAGACGCAGACTTTCCTCTACATTACGATAGGTGCTCTCACGTAGGTCTTTTGCTTTATTGAGTTGATAAGCGGCACTTTCAGCACGATCTTGATCCGCTCCGCCGTTGTAAAGGTTATACCTCAAACGAACCATGGCAGAAAACTCATCACTACTTCCTTCGGTACCGCCGGCATCATCACGCCAGGTTTGTGCTGCTTCAAAAGAAACCGTCGGGTAGTTAGTACTCTTGGATTGCTTGTATTGAAACTTGGCTGAGTCCACATCGGCTTGTGCAATCTTGATTACTGGGTGTTGGTTAAAGGCTTTTGCCAATGCGCCATCAACGGTATAAGGGATAGCCCCCGCATCTGCTCGAGGGAAGGTTAGCCCTAGCGGAGATTGACCGACAAGCCTTTTAAATTGAGTGTGAGTGTCAAAAAGGTTGTTTTGCGCTGCAAGCAAATTACCGTGTGCTTTAGCGATACGTGCCTCTACCTGTGACATATCTGCTGTTGATCCAATGCCTGATTCAACACGTTTGCGGATATCACTGTATATTTTTTTGTGTGTCGCGAGGTTGTTTTCAGAGAGTGACAGTACTTCATAGGATTTCACTGCATCAAGATAGACCTTAGTGACTTCTAAAGCGATGTCCTGTGCATTTGATAGCAGTTGATAGCGTACAGATTCTGCATCAGCTGCGGTCCGATCGATATCATTTGAGGTATTGGAACCATCCCAGATAAGTTGAGTAAGGGTAATAGTCGCTTCTTTTCGAGTTAGATCTGTTGTGCTCGAGTTAGTCGCTAGGTCGGTGTGTTCATAACCGATCCCTCCATCCAGGTCTATACTCGGACGGTAAGCACCACCAGAAGCATCATTAATATATCGCTTACTGACATATTCATTATAAGCACTTTTGATTTCAGGGTTACTTTCTAAAGTAAACGCAACGGCTTGCTCTAGGGTTTGTGCTGTCGCCGGTAAGGTAATACTTATTGCTAACCCTAATGTTGTCTTTTGAAGCCTGTTCAATGTAAATCTCCCTAAAATTGGCGTACACCTAAGTCTTGAATTCATGCCGTTATATACAAAATTTAGATGAACCGCCAAAAAAACCACGATCGCTAAGCTGGCGTTCGTAAATGGTTGTGAAAATGTTAACCGATTGGCGTGCGTTTTATGGTGTTCTTGTACACGTTAATCTCAAGTTTTATTACTGATTATTTTCCTTAAACACAATAACTTATATTGCCATTGTGAACACTAAGATTGTTGTGTGATGTGATCACTGTCATTAGCTTGTCACTCTAGTTGTTAAATACTCGATTCATAACTAGGAATTATATGACTTTAGGTGTTATATTTTAACTAATATTATAAATATAATGTCACTATTTTGACGTTAATGACAAAAAAAGCTTTTTTAGGGGTTTGTATGGACATGACAACATTGAATTTGGGTGGTGCATTAGCACTTGGCCAGCGCATTGTTATCTCGGTAGATGGTACGATTAAAGTCTTAGAAGAAGGACAACCACTACAAGCAGGGGATGTTATTCTTGAATCCCAGAATGGAACCAATGAACCTCAGGTATCTACAAAACGCTTCTCATCCGAGGAAGGCGAAATTGAACTCGATCAAGATATTGCGAATATCTTTGCTGCATTGGAAGAAGGTCAAGATCCGACTGAGCTAGGTGAGGAGTTTGCAACGGCAGCTGGTCAAAACGGTTCAAGTTTGGCTACTAGCGGTACTATTGAACGTGATGGTGAAGAAACCATTCCTGCTACAGAGTTCGTTACTACAGGTTTTGAATCATTAGGCTTATCTCAAACCCAAAGTTTAAGCTTACTTGATGCTTACCGTTCGCTCATTGAACCTACCGCAGCTCAAACAAACACTAACCCGCTGTTTGTTGATTCAAATAATGACGCTATTGGTGACACAGTATCATTTACGACAGATGAAGATACGCCAGTAAGTGGCACTTTGTCGGCTTCAGATGAAGATGGTGATTCTCTATCATTCAGTATATCGACAGAACCTTCAAATGGTACTGTCGTTATCGATGAAAATGGTGATTGGACTTATACCCCCAACGAAAACTACAACGGCAACGATAGCTTTACGGTAGAAGTCTCTGACGGCCAAGGCGGCACAGATACAATAACCGTTAATATCGGTGTTACTCCAATTAATGACCTACCTGTCGGTGAAGATGTTTCTGTAACTACAGATGAAGATACCCCAGTTAACGGTTCCCTCAATGCAACAGACACAGATAATGATCAGTTAACGTTCAGTAAAGGTACAGAACCATCTAATGGCTCTGTAGTCGTCGATGAAAATGGTAACTGGACATACACGCCAGACGAGAACTACAACGGCAGCGATAGCTTTACAGTTGTTGTTGATGACGGTCAGGGCGGTACTGACACAATCACGGTTGATGTTGGGGTTGCACCACAAGACGATCCAGTGGATGCAGTCAACG
>NZ_AJZD02000124.1 GCF_000272105.2 Vibrio splendidus 12E03 | reverse complement strand
CTCTTTCCAATACTTATTTGAGCCGTATAATTTCTGGCAACCAACGGCGAGATTTCGAGGGTGACCACGCTCCCAGAATGCTGCCCCTTCTCTTGGGGGAACAAGCGCAATGGCTCCCTTAATCTTAATAGCAGCGTGACACGCTCTCGTGTCGTAAGCGCCATAACCAGACACCTCAAAGATACTTCGGCGTGTTTGTTTCGGTAAGTTCGGGAGGACTTCTCCATCTGTAACCGTTGGTAAACTTAGCTCGGCGGCAATAAGCTCATGAGTGCTTGTATCGACGGCAATATG
>NZ_AJZD02000123.1 GCF_000272105.2 Vibrio splendidus 12E03 | reverse complement strand
CCACCAGAACCACCAGAACCACCAGAACCAGTTTGGGCACTTTCACCGCCGCTGCCACCTCCGCATCCTAAAAGTGATAAGGCAATCGCACAAAGCACCAAATTGGATAGTAACTTACTTTTTTTCATCATTATTCCATACAACAACAAAATTTCGCTGAGTCTATCTATCGCTAAATCTAAAGCAATTAATCTCATGAATATGTGAGTGCAATTTGAAGCAAGTTAACTATTTTTAAAAATCCTCAGTTAACACGCTCTTTTTTCCGCCGAAAAATTAAAGAACAGTAGTTTTGACGATATAAAAAACGGCGCTATGAAAGCACCGTTTGTTTAACTGAGATTGTTACTGTGTACTTATTAGCTTAGTGGTCTTAGGTAAGCAAGGAAACGCTTCTCTGCGAATTTAAAAATCGCAATGATGATAAACGTTAGCGCCATGTAGAACAGACCTGCCGTTAGGAAAGATTCGAATGGAGCGTAGTAACGTGAGTTAACCAAACGCGCGGCACCTGTTAAGTCCATAATGGTTACGATACCAGCTACCGCAGAGCCGTGAAGCATGAAGATAACTTCGTTACTGTAAGCCGGTAATGCGCGACGTAGAGCACTTGGTAAGATAATACGGCGGTAAGTCTTTGGTGTGCTCATGCCGTACGCTTTTGCTGCTTCAACTTCACCTTTAGGTAAGCCGTTAATGGCACCGCGAATGATCTCTGCTGTATATGCTGATGTGTTAAGAATGAATGCTACTAGAGCACAGAACCAAGCGTTTTCCCAAAGCGTGTCTTTTACTGGGAAGAACTGGTCCATACCGTAGTAAATCAGATACAACTGCACCAATAACGGCGTACCACGGAAGAAATAGATGAATGACCAAGCCGGAGCGTTAATCAGCATATTGGGGCTATTACGAGCGATCGCTAATGGTATGGCGACGAATAAGCCAATAATCAAAGCGACACAAACCATCCAAGCCGTTGTCCATAAACCACCAAGGTAAATCGGTAGGCTTTCAATTATCAATGAAAAGTCCATAACTACCTCGCGTGGATACTGAATTTACGTTCAACCAGCTTAAGTAAGCCCGTCGAAACACTGGTGAAGAATAAGAAGATAATCGCCACTGTCATGTAGAAGGTAAATGGCATTTTGGTTGAGCCTGCCGCCAGTGCGCTAACACGTACCATATCTTCTAGGCCAATAATGGAAACCAACGCGGTAGTTTTAAGTAAAACCAACCAGTTGTTACCAAAACCCGGCAGTGCGTGACGAATCATTTGCGGTAATAGAATACGACGGAACGCTAGAACAGGTCCCATGCCATAGGCCTTTGCTGCTTCCATTTCACCGCTATCAACCGCCATGATCGCACCACGGAAGGTTTCAGCCATGTAAGCGCCAAAGATGAAGCCAATGGTTAAGACACCAGCAACAAATGGACTGACATCAATATAATCAGGTAAGTAAGCGGTCCATTCGTGGTTAGGATCACTTGATGTGAACCACTCATTGAGCCACTCATTGATGGAATACAAACTGTTGTTTAAAAGGATTTGTCCACCAAAGAAAATCAGCATCATCAAGACGAGATCAGGAATGCCTCGAATAACAGTTGTGTAGAGGGTTGCGATAGCACGAGCCCAGCGATAAGGCGCTAGTTTTGCTAAGGCACCTAGCATACCAAGAACCATAGCTAAAATTAGCGACAGCAAGGCAACTTCGATCGTAAGCACCGCCCCTTTCAGGATCGAAGCTTCATATCCTTGTAAATCAAACATAATGAATTCCAACAGAACTGCGAAAAAGTTGGTAGACAGGGAGAGGATAACCTCTCCCTTAAGAATTGACGCTAAAGATTACTGGCCGTATACGTCGTAGTTGAAGTATTTAGCAGCGATCTCTTGGTAGATGCCTTTTTCACGTAGTGAAAGGATTGCAGCATCTAATTGCTTAGTCAGATCTTTGTCTTGCTTACGTAGAGCAATACCAAAACCTTCACCGAACCACTTAGGATCTGTTAGTGATGGGCCAACAAACTCGTAGTCTTCACCACCAGCTTTGTTTAGTACGCCTTCTTCTAGAGCAGATGCATCGCCCAGTACAGCAGCAACACGACCGTTAGCTAGATCAAGGTAAGCTTCATCGAATGAACCGTAACGAACGATTTCTACAGTGTCACCGTAGTTGTCTGTTAGGTACTTATCGTGCGTTGTTGCACGTTGAACGGCGATCTTTTTACCACTTAGATCATCAAAGTTAAGGTCTGCACCTTTCTTAGCGATGAAATTGTTTGGGATAAGTGCGTATTTACCAGTGAAGTCGATTTTTTTCTTACGTTCTTCCGTGATAGACATTGCCGCGATGATCGCATCATATTTACGAGCAAGTAGAGAAGGAATAATACCATCCCAGTCTTGTGCAACGATCTTACACTGCACCTGCATTTCAGTACAAAGCGCGTTAGCCATATCGACATCGAAGCCTTTCAGTGAACCGTCAGCTTCTGTCCAGCTAAATGGAGGGTAAGCACCTTCAATACCAAAGCGTACTGTTTTCCATTCTTTTGCTTGAGCTACGCCCGTTGCAGCAGTTGCAGCAAGTGCCGCGACTAATAACCACTTTTTCATATCCCTACTCCTGTGATTTAGGTTTTTATGTTTTGCTAGTTTTAATATTGTGTTTGTTGTTGCTTATTAACTTACTTGTTGTGTTTTATTGTTCACACCGTCGCTGTTTGCCTTGGCAACGGCATTTCAATTCTGATTAGTAAATCGATGAGATAAATTGTTGTAAACGCTCAGATTCAGGTTCCGTAAACAGTTTAGCTGGATCGCCCTGTTCTTCCACTAGACCTTGATGCAAGAACATCACATGGTTAGATACGTCACGAGCAAAAGCCATTTCGTGCGTTACCACAAGCATGGTTCTTCCCTCTTCTGCTAGATCGCGCATTACACCAAGCACTTCGCCGACTAACTCAGGGTCTAATGCCGATGTAGGTTCATCAAACAGCATAACTTCAGGATCAACCGCTAGCGCTCGCGCAATAGCAGCACGCTGTTGTTGGCCGCCAGACAAATGACCCGGGTAGTAATCTTTACGCTCATACAGCCCTACTTTCTTAAGTAGTAACTCTGCATTTTCAATCGCTTGTGCTTTAGGTACGCCTAAGACGTGAACAGGCGCTTCGATAACATTTTCGAGAACGGTCAGGTGAGACCACAGATTGAAACCCTGAAAAACCATCGCCAGACGAGAACGGATTCGCTGTACTTGTTTTTCATTGGCAGGAACAGAAACACCTTGGCGGTTGTTTTTCATTTGAATTAATTCGCCATTAACCCAAATCTCGCCTGCGGTAGGTGTCTCTAAAAGATTGATACATCTAAGGAAAGTACTCTTACCCGACCCTGAAGATCCGATAATCGATACTACATCGCCTTTATGCGCAGAAAGTGAAATTCCCTTTAAAACTTCATTTTGACCAAACGTTTTGTGTAGATCCTTTATGTCCAGCGCTGGTACATCTTTCATGCGCTTTCTCTCCCAAGTTTGTGAAAATGCAAGGTACTCCGACCTTTTCATGCGATACAAACTAGCACCACACGGAATAACATGCAACAAATTATTAACCTAATAATTTGGAATAAATAGCGATTCACTCTGACTTATTATGCAAAAGGTAGCGTTTTCACCTCAATTTAATGAATGAGTTCTATCAATAAGCTGTAATTACACCCCTTACATTGTTTAAATAAAGTTAATCAAAATGAGATTCTCGTAGCTGGATATCTCACAAGAAAAACACGTTTTGTGAACTTATAAACATTACTTTCGACAAAATATAGCGCACGCATTCAGCACACCAACCTCACCATAAGGCAAAATTATTTTAAGGTTATTATATTGTAAGTATTTTACTCAGAGCGTGGGATAAGCGAGTAATAGTGAGATAACTCAGTAAACATAAAGCATTCAGCCAATGCCATAGCGGTAAAGGCTCGGAGAAGATAAGAAAACGACAGTTTGTGAAAACTAATTACACGATTCATCAATGGGAAGTTAATGAATCGCTGCGTTTTGTAGCTTTCTTTCACATACACTCATAAAGTGATCAAGATCAATCACCCTAAAGGGTAAGCTTGTTAGACTCCTCAGCAAAGAATAAGGCATTAAAAATGCCAAACATTTCTTTTAACTTAGCTGCATAAAGCACATTAAAGGCGTGCAACATAATGTTAATGAGTTATAACTAAGAAATAACGCAATTACGCGAACTTATAGAATTCAATTTTAGAATTACTAACATAAAATATGAGGAATCTATGTCAGACGTTGTGAACAATGCGAACTCTGAAGTAGAAGAGAAAAGCTATAAAGAGCTACACCGCCCTGCTTCTGAATTTGAGAGCCGCTCAGATTATCTAGATCACGAGCTTCAAATCATGAAGCCTCGCCGCTTCGGTCTAAACCTTCCAGGTCGTGACTTCCGCTTTGAACTTGAAGACCTTGTTCCTGCACTTGCTGGTACCATTGGTATCATCGCGATGTACTCTGCAGTAATGATGTCTTGGGCTGATGGCCTAACTCAAGCTTGGGATCACGTAAACCTTGGTAAAGAGTTTGCGATTGAAGTCGCTCGTGTAGAAATGCTTATCCCTGCACTGCTGTTCTGTATCCTTGCTTCTGGTTTCTTTAACCCTAAAGCAAACCTTGCCGGTAACCACGGCCCAATGATTCCTCTTATTGGTACCATCGCTCTAGCTGGTGCTCACCCTCTTGCATTGGCAATCCTTATCGGTGTCTTCGGTCTAATCCTAAGTTTCCTAAAAGGCGGCTCCAAGCTGGTTAACCTGACTTCTGAAGGTACCGCGGGTGGCTTGCTTATCTTCTTAGGCCTAACGGGTACCATGAGCCAAATCAACTCGATTCAAGAATGGGCGGTTGGTCTTCAATCTTCTACTGTTGAAGCGGGCAGCATGGGTTACGTTGGTTTAATCGTTCTTGCTATTACTATTGCTATCTACGCTTTCCTAGCAAAAGTGAACAAGCGTTGGTTAGCTATTCCAGTGTGTGCATTCACTGGCCTTGCTATAGCGTTAGTATTAGGTGCTGGCTTCGACATCGTATTCGAAACTGAAATGGGCATTCCAAACCTAAACCCAGTTTACTGGTGGGGTTCTACTTCTGAAGGTTGGATGCTTGGCTTGCCAAACGTTGAACACTTCATCGCTTCTTTACCATTCGCAATTCTTGCCGTAGCAATGTGGTCACCAGATTTCCTAGGTCACCGTATCTTCCAAGAACTGAACTACCCTAAACGTTCTGAAAAAGTTCTGATGGATGTTGATGACACAATGACGATGTGTTCTGTACGTCAAATGGTGGGTACTGCAGTGGGTGGTGGTAACATCACTTCTTCTTGGGGTACTTACATGATCCCAGCTGCAATCGCGAAGCGTCCTATTCCAGGCGGTGCGATTCTACTTGGTTCGCTATGTATCATCGTTGCGATTCTTGGTTTCCCAATGGACGTAGCAGTATGGCCACCAGTGATGCGTGTTGCGCTACTTGTAGGTGTATCTCTGCCTCTACTTGAAGCGGGTATGCAAATGGTTAAGGATTCAAAAGATTCTCAAGCGGCTGGTATCTGTATCTTCGGTTCAGCGGTTGTTAACCCAGTATTAGCATGGGCACTGACTATGCTTCTAGATAATAACGGTCTAATTGGTGATAAAGAACGTGCGAAGCGTCTATCATTTGTAGATAAGATTGTTATCCCAGTTGGCGTTTTAGTTATTTGTTTAGTAGCAATGCTTGCAGTTGGTATGCTAGAAAGCCAATATGGCCTAAAAGCTTGGCTATAATGGTCCTTACTACACAAAAGTAGTATTAGGATTAAAAAAAAGTTTGGGTGGCAACCCCTGCCACTCAAATTTTTTCAACTTTTTTTGGCATTTATTGATTTAGTTTAAGGTTTGCAGAAATTTTTTAGCGTAGTCTTGAATACATAGAGTAAAGACAACATATAAAAGGTAGTGACAATATATATAACCATATGACGCTTATATGCTCATATATATTGTTATTAATAAGAGTGTACTACCCTTACGAGGGGCGCTGGCTCAACAGTGTTAATGTACGTATTTTTTCTACTAAAAAGGTAGGTATGTCATGGCAGAGCAATTTGCTAAAGCTTGGGAAGATTTTGCTGCAGGTGAGTGGCAAAGCGAAGTAAACGTTCGTGATTTCATTCAAAAGAACTACACGCCGTATGAAGGCGACGAGTCTTTCCTAGTTTCTGAGGGTACTGAAGCAACTAACAAGCTTTGGTCTTCGGTAATGGAAGGTATCAAACAGGAAAACGCAACTAAAGCACCTGTAGATTTCGATACTTCTGTTATCTCTACCATTACTGCTCACGATGCAGGTTACATTGAGAAAGATCTTGAGACTATCGTTGGTCTACAAACTGAGAAGCCACTAAAACGTGCAATCATCCCTAATGGTGGTGTACGTATGGTTGAAGGTTCTTGTAAAGCATACGGTGAAACTCTTGACCCAATGGTTTCAAAAATCTACTCAGAATACCGCAAAACACACAACGCTGGCGTTTTCGATATCTACACTCCTGATATCCTAAAATGTCGTAAGTCTGGTGTTCTGACTGGTCTTCCTGATGCTTACGGCCGTGGTCGTATCATTGGTGACTACCGTCGTGTTGCACTTTACGGTATTGATTTCCTAATGAAGGACAAAGCTGCTCAATTCGCTTCTCTACAAGAGCGTTTCGAGAACGGCGAAGATCTTGCTGCAACAATGCAATTGCGTGAAGAGATCTCTGAGCAACATCGTGCTCTAGGTCAAATCAAGCAAATGGCTGAGAAATACGGTTTCGATATCTCTGAGCCAGCTCAAACTGCTCAAGAAGCTATCCAGTGGACTTACTTCGGCTACCTAGCTGCTGTTAAATCTCAAAACGGTGCTGCAATGTCTCTAGGTCGTACTTCGACTTTCCTAGACATCTACATCGAGCGTGATATCGCTGCTGGCAAAATCACAGAAGACCAAGCACAAGAAATGATCGACCACTTCGTAATGAAGCTGCGTATGGTTCGTTTCTTACGTACTCCTGAGTACGATGAACTGTTCTCTGGCGACCCAATCTGGGCAACAGAGTCTATGGGTGGTATGGGTATCGACGGCCGTACGCTAGTAACGCGTTCAAACTTCCGTTTCCTAAACTCTCTATACACTATGGGTCCTTCTCCAGAGCCAAATATCACTGTTCTTTGGTCTGAGCAACTGCCTGACGGCTTCAAACGTTTCTGTGCGAAGGTATCTATCGATACTTCTTCTATCCAGTACGAAAATGATGACCTAATGCGTCCTGACCTAGAGTCTGATGATTACGCTATCGCTTGTTGTGTATCTCCTATGATCGTTGGTAAGCAAATGCAGTTCTTCGGCGCTCGTGCTAACCTTGCAAAAACTATGCTTTACGCAATCAACGGCGGCGTTGATGAGAAGCTTAAAATGCAAGTTGGCCCAGTTGGCGACAAGATCACTGACGAAGTACTTAACTACGATGACGTAATGGGTCGCCTAGACACATTCATGGACTGGTTAGCTAAGCAATACGTGACTGCGCTAAACAGCATCCACTACATGCACGACAAGTACAGCTACGAAGCGTCTCTAATGGCTCTTCATGACCGTGACGTTCGTCGTACTATGGCTTGTGGTATCGCTGGTCTATCTGTTGCTGCTGACTCACTATCTGCAATCAAGTTCGCGACTGTTAAACCAATCCGCGACGAAGATGGCATCGCAACTGACTTCGAAATCGAAGGCGATTACCCTAAATACGGTAACAACGACTCTCGTGTAGATGATATTGCTTGTGAACTAGTTTCTACGTTCATGAACAAGATCCGTAAGCTTAAGACTTACCGTAACTCTATCCCTACACAGTCAGTTCTTACTATCACGTCTAACGTGGTTTACGGTAAGAAAACAGGTAACACTCCAGACGGTCGTCGTGCTGGCGCTCCTTTCGCTCCTGGTGCAAACCCAATGCACGGTCGTGATGAGAAAGGTGCTGTAGCTTCACTAACGTCTGTAGGTAAACTACCGTTTGCTGACGCACAAGATGGTATCTCTTACACGTTCTCTATCGTGCCAAACGCACTAGGTAAAGAACAAGACAGCCAACGTGCTAACCTTGCAGGCCTAATGGATGGTTACTTCCACCACGAAGCTGGCATTGAAGGTGGTCAACACCTTAACGTTAACGTTCTTAACCGCGAAACTCTTGAAGACGCAGTTAAGCACCCTGAGAAATACCCTCAGCTAACAATCCGTGTATCTGGTTACGCTGTTCGCTTTAACTCTCTAACTGCAGAGCAACAAGCTGACGTAATCGCACGTACATTTACTGAGTCTCTATAAGCTCACGCTCAATAGACAGTAAATAATATTAGCCTCGCCAATGTGCGGGGCTTTTTTATATCTGCTGTAAATCGCACACGCTTAACCCATCCCTCGAAGTGTTAGATTGAGCAAAAAAGCACCCTGCCATTCACTTTTTTTCCACAAATTCTGTCAAATTACGGTAATATCGCGGTTCATAATTTAAGAGTAACTGCTCCATGAAATACCTGCGTTGTTTACCCCTGATTCTTCTCTCTTTCTCATCTTTAGCATCTGAGCGTTCTACGCTGACTTTTGCTTTAGATAATGATGGTATTTTTGGTGTCGACCAAGACTATACCAACGGCTTATTTCTGGGTTACACATCATCAAGTATTACGCCATACAATTGGGTAAAACCACTGAGCCTTTCTTACTGGGGCGCAAGCTCTCTAGATAAGTGGGAAATCACCATTGGCCACAAAATGTATACGCCTTCAGATATCGAAGAAGAAAAGCCTCTTCCTAATGATCGTCCATACGCTGGTTACCTACACACAGAATTCAACTACATCAGCTTGAACCCACAACAAGCTCAGCGTTTTAACATCACGTTTGGTACAACAGGCGAACGTGCACTGTCTGAAGATGCTCAAAAACTGGTTCACTCGATCACAAAATCAGATGAACCTATGGGCTGGGAATATCAAGTTGATGATGAGTGGGCGGGAAGCGTTGGCTACCTAAGCCATTTCAACTTAATGCGTAATCAAGCACTAGCAAATACAGACTTCGAGATCTCTAACGTTTCAGAAATCAACGTCGGTAACTTTAGAAGTGACATTTCAACGGGCTTCATGTTCCGTTGGGGTACAGACCTAGGTGGCAACTTTGGTGCGGCGAACATCAGCACCGAAAACCCATTCAAAGCAGGTATGATCGGTGCATCAAACACAGGTTGGTTTACCTATGCTGGCCTTGAAGGTCGTTACCGATTTAACGACCTAACAATCGAAGGCGACCGCTCTGGTGTAGATGAATATTCTGATAAAAACGGCCTAGA
The DNA here is from genome assembly GCF_000272105.2 of Vibrio splendidus 12E03. GTDB lineage: Bacteria > Pseudomonadota > Gammaproteobacteria > Enterobacterales > Vibrionaceae > Vibrio > Vibrio splendidus_I. The sequence goes on along the minus strand of NZ_AJZD02000123.1, from coordinate 25,799 downwards.
TCCTGCTATCTACGATGTGACATTAGAGAACGTTCAGGCAACCGCTGTGCTAGGTGTGGCTTGGTATAACCAATACGTTGGTGCATCCTTCGCACTTACGGCAAAAACACCTGATTACAAAGAAGCAAAAGAGTCGGTGTACACCACTGGCGGTATCACAATGTTTGCATTCTTCTAGCCACCAGCAAGGGCTTTCGTCCTTCACGGTTCAAGTTTAATAAGGGCAATCATCTTCACAGGTGATTGCCCTTATTTTTAAAGACCTCGTTACCATTTGACCCTATTTTATGTACCGTTTTTGTAATAAAATAAAGGGTATAAATTCCTCTACGAGAATAGCTCATGTCTACAACTGGTCGCATTCACTCATTCGAATCTTGTGGTACTGTCGATGGCCCTGGTATCCGCTTTATTGTGTTTCTTCAAGGCTGCTTAATGCGCTGTATGTACTGCCACAATCGCGATACATGGGATCTTCATGACGGAAAGGAAGTAACGGTCGAAGAGATCATTAACGAAGCAAAATCATACCGTCATTTCATGAAAGCTTCTGGCGGTGGTATCACTTGTTCAGGTGGCGAAGCGATGCTACAACCTGAGTTTGTTCGTGACTTTTTCCGTGCAGCTCAAGCCGAAGGCATTCACACTTGTCTTGATACTAATGGCTACATTCGTAAGCACACAGAAGTGGTTGATGAAGTACTAGAAGCCTCTGATCTAGTGATGCTTGATCTTAAGCACATGCGAGACGAGATTCACCACGATTTTATTGGTGTATCAAACCGACGTACTCTGGATTTTGCACGCTACCTGCACAAAATCGGCAAGAAAACTTGGATTCGCTATGTGATTGTTCCTGGCTACACGGATACAGCTGAAGATGCGCATCTTCTTGGCGAATTCATTAAAGATATGGACAACATCGAGAAAGTAGAACTGCTTCCATACCACAAGCTTGGTGCTCATAAATGGGAAGCGCTGGGTCACGACTACCCACTTGATGGTGTTAACCCGCCAAGTAAAGAAAAAATGGATGAGATTGTTGCTGTTCTTAGCCAATACCATTCAAACGTAAAATACTAATCTAGACTTACGTTCATAGTGATTTCAAACGCCTCAATTTCGATTGGGGCGTTTTCTTTTCGAGCCAAACAATCCTTTCACTTTTCTTTACAACTTTTGTTTATCAATTCAAAAAATCATATTAAATCCGTGTTGAGATCATGTTTCCACTCGTAGGAATGCTGTTACTCTTACTGCAACAAAAGAATACAACATTTAGTTTTTAGTGAGGCTCCTCCCATGGAAATGACCAATGCTCAGCGTCTAATTCTATCAAATCAATACTACCTAATGTCTCAAATGGATCCTGAGAACTCCGCTAAATACCAACGTCTACAAACGATTGTAGAACGTGGTTACGAACTCCAAATGCGTGAGCTTAACAAAGAGTTTGGTTGTTTGACTGAAGCAGAATGTCGCGAAATTATCGACATCATGGAGATGTACCATGCAATGCAAGAGTCGAACAAAATGCTTGCAGAACAAGAACGTGCTGAAGTAGACCAACGTCGCCTGCAGTTCTTAGGTTTTGATATCGCTTCTGAAGCGCAGATCGTACATTACGTGCGTTTCCTTGTTGATTCTGAAGGTCTTTACCCTCAATTCGACAAAGCCGATCACCACTTCAATAGCCAAATGCCAATGCTAGAGAAGTACCGTCGCATGCTAACAACATGGCGCAACTGTCCTCGTCAGTACCACCTATGTGCGACAGAGCTATCTCAAATCTTTAGCGCTTAATACGTTAATAGATCAGCGATAACTTTTTAAAAAGTTTCAAGAAAAAGGGTTACTCATCATGAGTAACCCTTTTTTAATGTTCGCACACAAAGAAAAAAACCAAAGCAATTAGAAAACGTAAGCAGTACCGACATTTGACGCCGCATGTATATAGATAGTCCACTTTCAGAAGTGGGCTTTTTTATATCAAAGAGCAAGTAACGATGTTGTGTAAGCCTGCAGGTAGGGAATATTCACTAACAGAAAACGGGGCTTATGAAGCGATGTGGATAAAAAGTGTACTTCAGATACAGAAAACGCGAATGAATCATAAAGATAAGATATTAAATATTGAACCATTTCCAATTAATTTCTCTGATATCGCCTATTAACCAACGAACACAAACCTTGTATTTACAAGCAATTAGGTCATTCATCTTTGTTAATTCCACTTCGAAACCTTTAATACAAATTAAAAACCACCGCTCAATTTTGAACGGTGGTTTTTATTTTAAATAAGATAGCTAGAATGCTCCCCGAAATTTATTAACCAGAGCGATAAACAAAATGAGAAAATTCATCCTTGCATCACTAGCTATCATGTCTACTTCAGCTTTCGCAGCTAACGAAATGTACGTACTTGGTGGCGTTGGCATTAACGAAGACGATACAGGCGCACAATTCACTGTTGGTTCACAAATTCTTGATACAAACTTTTATCTAGAATCAACGATGAATTACATCGACTCAGACAGCAGCGATGTTATTTCAGACGTAAACGGCGACCTAACTAAGTACAAGGGCGATTACCAACACTTCAAAATGTCTCTAGCGCCAATGTATAAATATAGCTTCGATGACTCTTTTGCTATCTACGGTAAGGTTGGTGTTGCTTACTCAAACTTTAATTCTAAATCAACATGGGCTAATGCAGACGAATCAGACACTCACAAGTATTCAGATAGCAAGTGGGGCGCAACTTACGGCATCGGTGCTGAATTTAAGTCAGCGCAACCAATGTTTGGTAACTCGAAGTTTATGGCACGTGTCGGTTTCGATTGGTACGACTTCAGCTCAGGCAGCATGAACTTAGGCAGTGATGCAACTCTAGGTCTACAAGCTGGTTTCACTTTCTAAGATATGAAGCAGAAAGGTTTTACATCAATTGAGCTAATGAGTGCTAAATCTAGCCATACAATGCCTTTCTTTGCTTTGATTCTTGTAGTCATCGGCCTGTACTTCGCATAAATAAAAAGGGTTACTCATCATGAGTAACCCTTTTTTAATGTTCGCACACCAAGAGAAAAACCAAAGCAATTAGAAAACGTAAGCCACACCGACGTTCGCGGCCATGTTGATACCACTTTCAAGTATTGGGCTATTCTCTATATCACCTTCAAGGTTGGTATAACGAACGCCACCAGTTACTCGAACATTTGGCGTAACATGCAGATAGCCACCTAAACCAATAAAGTACTGACCATCCCAGTCTGCGTCGAATTCATTTAAGTTAGTTCTTGCCGCTTCAGCTGAACTCACACCATATAAATGATTGTTCAAACGCTCACTGTTGTAGGCGTAACCAATAGATGGGGTAATCGCCCAGCCATTACGACGAATAGGTAGGCGCCATGCTGCTTCCGCATAAATACCGTTGTGCTTAAAGCCTAAATCCGAACCCGCAGTCGCTTCAAACATACCAACCAGAGTGATCACTTGATAGCTGATACCGCCCAATATTGAGGCATCACGTTCATCCAACTTTTTAATATCGACGTTATCGGAATCACCCGGCTTTAATGTTCTTGAATCATAAACCGCTCGAAATACGATGTTTTGCGGTGAGCCTGCTGGTAATAAGCGATAACCAGCGCTGAATCCACGCATAAAGAAGTGCTCGCCTTCATAACCAACCATAGGGATTACGGCACGGTTTGACGGTGTATCTTTATAAACAGCAGGAGAATAAGAGGCGGCAACACCCAGTGACCACTGCGAGATTCTTGCATGTGTTGTTGAAGCCAGTAACGCAGCACTGATAGCCACTATTTTTAACCCATTATTCTTCACTACATCTACCTATTTATTGAGCAATTTTTGATAACGTCGCGCATTATATGGTACTCCATTCCAAAAAATCAATAGAGACCAGTTATACATCTAATGCACATAAATCCATTGTGAGTATTATTAAGCGACCTAAAATCTCAAAACAAACGGCCAGTTCCCCCTCGAATGTAAAATAATTTGATTCTACGCGCCTCAAGTTGCCTATTGCGCTCGCCACGTTTTTCACACGCAAAATTTTAAATAAATACATAATTGTTAAGCAAAATTGTGGAAGCGGGTCTAACCTTAAAATGTAGGGAGAGCCTATTTTTCAATCGCTCGTCAGTTTTGACTGGTTAACAAGGGGAATGTGACTATGAGTATTTTTGACCACTATCAATCACGTTATGAAGCAGCCAAGGAAGAAGAGCTGACATTGCAAGAGTTCTTAGGGCTGTGTAAAGACGATAAAAGTGCTTACGCTAATGCTGCCGAGCGCTTATTACTAGCCATTGGCGAACCGGAGGTCATTGACACCGCTCAAGACCCTCATCTGAGTCGTATTTTCTCGAACCGTGTCATCTCACGCTACAGCGAATTTAAAGATTTCTACGGTATGGAAGATGCGATTGAACAGATTGTTTCTTACTTAAAACATGCTGCGCAAGGTTTAGAAGAACGTAAACAAATCCTTTACCTACTTGGCCCTGTGGGCGGTGGTAAATCTTCTCTCGCTGAAAAACTCAAAGCCCTGATGCAGAAACTACCAATCTATGTATTGTCTGCTGACGGTGAACGAAGCCCAGTAAACGATCACCCATTCTGTCTATTCGATGTTAACGAAGACGGCGACTTATTGAAGAACGAATATGGCATTGAGAAACGCTATCTTCGCTCAATTATGTCTCCGTGGGCAGCAAAACGTCTGCACGATTTTGGCGGTGATATTTCCAAATTCAAAGTCATCAAACTACGCCCTTCTATTCTCGATCAAGTTGCGATCGCGAAAACAGAGCCAGGTGATGAAAACAACCAAGATATCTCGTCTCTGGTTGGTAAAGTTGATATTCGTAAACTTGAGCACTTCTCTCAAGATGATCCTGATGCCTACAGCTACTCTGGTGCGCTGTGTAAAGCCAACCAAGGTGTGATGGAATTCGTGGAGATGTTCAAGGCTCCAATCAAAGTATTACACCCTCTACTAACGGCAACGCAAGAAGGTAACTTCAACGGTACCGAAGGGCTTTCTGCACTGCCATTTGACGGTATGATTCTGGCTCACTCGAACGAATCTGAGTGGCAGACCTTCCGTAACAACAAAAACAATGAAGCCTTCCTCGACCGTGTGTACATTGTAAAAGTCCCTTACTGTCTGCGCGTTTCTGAAGAAGTTAAGATCTACCAGAAGCTGCTAGAACACAGTGAGCTATCGAAAGCCCCTTGTTCACCAAGCACACTCGATCTGCTATCGCAATTCAGCATCCTATCTAGACTGAAAGAGCCTGAAAACTCTTCTCTGTTCTCAAAAATGCGTGTTTACGATGGTGAAACTCTAAAAGACACCGATCCAAAAGCGAAGAGCTACCAAGAGTACCGAGATTATGCGGGTGTTGACGAAGGCATGTCTGGGCTATCAACGCGTTTCGCCTTTAAGATCCTGTCTCGTGTCTTTAACTTCGACCAAGCAGAAGTAGCCGCAAACCCAGTGCACCTGTTCTATGTGATTGAACAGCAAATCGAACGTGAGCAGTTCCCTCAAGAAACCGCTGAGAAGTACCTTGAGTTCTTGAAAGGATACTTAGTACCACGTTACGTAGAGTTCATTGGTAAAGAAATTCAGACCGCTTACCTAGAGTCTTACTCTGAGTACGGACAGAATATCTTCGACCGCTATGTCACCTACGCTGACTTCTGGATTCAAGACCAAGAGTACCGCGATCCAGAAACAGGCCAACTATTTGACCGTGCTTCTCTGAATGGTGAACTAGAGAAGATCGAGAAAACAGCCGGGATCAGTAACCCTAAAGACTTCCGAAATGAGATTGTGAACTTTGTGCTTCGTGCCAAAGCCAACAATAACGGTCAAAACCCAGTGTGGACGAGCTACGAGAAACTGCGCACTGTGATTGAGAAGAAAATGTTCTCTAACACAGAAGAGCTACTTCCTGTTATTTCGTTCAATGCTAAGACCTCAACGGATGATCAGAAAAAACATGACGACTTCGTTGCTCGTATGATGGAAAAAGGCTACACCGAGAAACAAGTGAGACTGCTATCTGAGTGGTATTTAAGAGTTCGTAAATCCTCATAACTAAACGGTATTGAGCTGCTCAACTGAGCAGCTCGTAAAAACCAATAACTTTTATACCTTAGTAAACCAATAACTCTTATACCCGAATAATAAGTAGGATCGCGACATCAGCTGAGAGGGAGTTCTTATGGCACAATTTATCGATCGGAGGCTCAATGGCAAAAATAAGAGTGCTGTGAATAGACAGCGTTTCTTACGACGCCATAAAGAGCAAATCAAAGAATCTGTGGCCGATGCAGTCAACCGACGCTCAATCACCAATACTGAAACGGGTGAAGACGTCACTATTCCCCATAAAGACATCAAAGAGCCAAACTTTCACCAAGGTCAAGGCGGCGTTAGAGAGCACGTTCACCCAGGTAATGATCAGTTCATCACTGGCGATAAAATCGAACGCCCTAAAGGTGGTGGTCAAGGTGGCGGCTCAGGCCAAGGCGACGCAAGCCCTGATGGCGAAGGCCAAGATGAATTTACCTTCCAAATTTCAAAAGATGAGTATCTTGATATTCTCTTTGAAGATTTAGCTCTACCTAATCTAGAGAAAAATCAGGTCAACAAAATCACCGAATGGAAAACTCACCGCTCTGGTTACCAAAGCGCGGGGATTCCATCCAACATCGCTATCGTTCGTTCACTGCAGCAATCTCTGGCTCGTAGAACCGCGATGACAGCAGGTAAAAAGCGCGAGCTTAACCTACTGATGGAGCAGCTTGACCAAGTTAAAATGACGGAGCCGGCGCAACCTTTTGAAGAAGGTCGCCTCAAAGAAGAGATTGCCGAGTTACGTAAAAAGATTGAAAGCGTGCCGTTCATTGACACCTTTGACTTACGTTTTAAAAACTATGAGAAGCGCCCTATTCCATCTAGCCAAGCCGTGATGTTCTGTCTAATGGATGTATCGGGCTCTATGGATCAGGCCACGAAAGATATTGCGAAGCGCTTTTATGTCCTTCTGTATCTGTTCCTAAACCGCACCTACGAAAACGTCGATGTTGTGTTTATTCGTCACCATACTCAGGCTAAAGAAGTCGATGAACATGAGTTTTTCTACTCACAAGAAACCGGTGGCACCATTGTTTCGAGTGCACTGAAACTGATGAAGGAAATTGTCGCAGACCGCTACCCTGCGAATGAGTGGAACATCTATGCAGCACAAGCCTCTGATGGCGATAACTGGGCTGATGACTCTCCTCGTTGTAAAGAGTTACTGGTCAATACGCTTCTGCCAACTTGCCAATATTACTCTTACATCGAAATAACGCGCCGCTCTCATCAAACGCTTTGGCACGAATACGAAAAACTCGAGAGTAGCTTCGACAACTTCGCCATGAAAAACATTAAAACGGTGGATGATATTTTTCCTGTGTTTAGAGAACTGTTCCAGAAAGAGACAGCGTAAGGGAGTTTGCCATGACAGCGAAATCAAACGTTGCAGAGAAAGACAAAGCTGCAAAGAAGAAAAACGACAAGATGCTGCCTGATGGTCCAGATTGGACATTCAACCTCTTGGAGAAATACCACGTAGAAATTAAGCGTGTGGCGCAGCATTACCGTTTAGACACTTACCCAAACCAGATTGAAGTGATTACTTCAGAACAGATGATGGATGCCTACTCGAGCATTGGTATGCCTATCAATTACAACCACTGGTCATTTGGTAAGAAATTCATTCAAACCGAACAAAACTACAAGCATGGTCAGATGGGCTTAGCGTACGAAATCGTAATCAACTCCGATCCTTGTATCGCTTATCTGATGGAAGAGAACACGGTCACGATGCAGGCGCTGGTAATGGCTCACGCTTGTTATGGCCACAACTCTTTCTTTAAAGGCAACTACCTGTTCCAAACATGGACCGATGCCAGTTCCATCATCGATTACTTGTTGTTCGCTAAGAAGTACATCAGTGGTTGTGAAGAGAAATATGGTGTTGCTGAAGTCGAGCAGCTCCTTGACTCTTGTCACGCACTGATGAATTACGGCGTAGACCGATACAAACGCCCTGAGAAGATTTCCATTGCAGAAGAGACAGCAAGACAAGAAGAACGCGAAGCTTATCTGCAATCTCAAGTGAATGAGCTATGGCGAACCGTTCCTCAGAATAAAAGTAAGGAAGAAGAGACCAAGATCCGCTTTCCTAGCGAGCCTCAAGAAAACATTCTCTACTTTATCGAGAAGAACGCACCACTGCTTGAACCTTGGCAACGAGAGTGTGTTCGCATCGTTCGCAAAGTGAGCCAATACTTCTACCCTCAAAAACAAACTCAAGTGATGAACGAAGGCTGGGCAACCTTCTGGCATTACACCATTCTTAACCACCTTTACGACGAAGGCTTGGTGAGTGATAAGTTCATCTTAGAATTCCTACACAGCCATACCAGTGTCGTCGCACAACCCGCCTACAACAGCCCTTATTTCAGCGGAATAAACCCTTATGCGCTTGGCTTTGCGATGTTTAGAGACATCCGACGCATCTGTGAAGAGCCAACCGATGAAGATAGAGAGTGGTTCCCTGAGTTAGCCGGAAGTGATTGGTTAGAAGCAGTGCACTTTGCGATGCACAACTTCAAAGATGAAAGTTTCATCAGCCAATACCTTTCTCCAAAAATCATTCGAGACTTTAAGCTGTTCTCTGTACTCGACGACGACCGTAAAAACACCATCGAGGTGAGTGCTATTCATGATGATCCGGGCTATCGCCTGATTCGTGAGAAGCTTGCGGCGCAATACAACCTAAGTAACCTTGAACCAAACATTCAGGTGTTTAATGTCGATATTCGTGGTGACCGCTCAATGACACTGCAATATGTGCCTCACGACCGCATCCCGCTTGATAAAGGCTACGACGAAGTGATGAAGCATCTCTATCGCTTGTGGGGCTTTGATGTGATTTTGGAAGAGCTCAAAGATACGGGTCATAGAGAGATTTTGACTACTTGTCCAAAACGTAATGATTATGGAGCCAAGATTTAATATTAATCACAGTAAGTCAGTGTTTGGTATAAAACTCCGCTCCCCCTACAACATAGTGGTCACCCGCTCGGAAGTGGAGCAATAAAAAAGCGCATAAGTCTGATGACTTATGCGCTTTCTTTTCAAGGCTCAAACGTTTTTAAATAAACGTGAGGCACTCGAACTAAATAAGCTTAAACAATCGGCTTTTGACCGCGTTCAATCAGCTTCATCAGCACGCTGTCTGCAGATTTACCTGCCACGCCTGCAAGCTTGTCTGACAGCTTTTTCTTCTGTACGTAATGAATCGCTAGAACCGTCTTGTCTTTGCATGCTTCGACAACCAAGTCATCAGAAGTACGGATCTCATCCACCAGCCCAAGTTCATGAGCTTGTGTACCAAACCAGTGCTCACCCGTTGCAACCTTATCAAGGTCTAGCGCTGGGCGGTGATCACGAATGAAGTCTTTGAATAGACCATGTGTCTCTTCTAGCTCTTCTTTAAACTTCTCACGAGCTTTATCGCTGTTCTCACCAAACATGGTTAGAGTGCGTTTGTACTCACCCGCTGTTAACTGTTCAAACTCAATGTCGTGCTTTTTAAGCAGTTTGTTGAAGTTTGGCAATTGAGCAATAACGCCAATAGAGCCAACGATAGCGAAAGGTGCCGACACAATTTTGTCTGCGATACATGCCATCATGTAACCGCCACTTGCTGCTACTTTATCTACCGAGATAGTCAAAGGTAAACCTGCCGCTTTGATACGATCAAGTTGAGAAGACGCCAAACCGTAGCCGTGGACCATGCCACCGCCAGATTCAAGTTTCAGCAATACTTCATCGCCTTCACGAGCCACAGCCAGAACCGCCGTTACCTCTTCACGTAATGAAGCCACTTCTTTTGCATCAATGCTGCCGTTAAAATCAAGAACGAATAGATGTGGTTCACGCTTGCTATCAAGCTCACCCTCTTTCGCTGCTTTCTTCACTTCTTTACCGCGTGATTTTACTTTCTCTTTTTCCGCTTTCTTTTCTGCTTTATCACGGGCTTTGATGAAAGCATCATCGTGTAGATGGTGCTCTAATTGTTCAATCGTCTGTTTATGGTGTTCAGATAGGTTCGTGATTTCCAGCTCACCTTTAATCGCGCTTGATTTTCCACCCACAGATTTAGCAATGACTAAAATTGCAATGATGGCGATTACAACGGTCGCAATCTTGGCTAAAAACAAGCCGTAGTCCAACAAAAATTCCAATGTCATATCCCCTATTGTATGAATTAGTGTATTGTAACCATCTTGTCACGATTACCAAGAATTTCTCATCATTCCTGCGGTTATCTGTGTGATTAAACATCAATGGAATGACGAACATAATAAAAGAAAGAAGGATAAGCACAGTGGATTACCCAATCTCTACAGATGCCCTCAAAGATAAAGTAATTTTGGTTACAGGTGCCGGTGCTGGCATTGGTCGCCAAGCTGCACTAAGCTTCGCTCAACATGGCGCAACTGTCATTCTGTTAGGCCGCAATGTAAAAAACCTAGAATTCATTTACGATGAAATCGAAAGTGCTGGTTACCCGCAGCCTGCGATTATCCCATTGGATTTAAAAGGCGCGACAAAACAGAACTACATTGATATGGCTGAAACCATTGAATCGCAGTTCGGTCGTTTAGACGGTCTACTTCATAACGCTGGCGTTTTAGGTACTCTGAGCCCGTTTGAGCAGATTGATGAAGAGACCTTTGATGATGTTATGCAGATCAATGTGAAGTCTGAGTTCTTGATGACTCAAGCACTTTTACCTGCACTTAAGAAAGCGGAAGCGGGTCGTATCGTATTCACCTCTTCTACCGTTGGTCACTCTGGCCGTGCATTCTGGGGCACTTACGCGATTTCTAAGTTTGCTACCGAAGGTATGATGCAGATCTTAGCGGATGAGCTTGAAGACACAAACATCCGTGTTAATGCGATTAACCCGGGCGGCACTCAAACACGTATGCGTGCAAAAGCGTACCCAGGTGAAGATGCTAACAAACTGAAAACGCCACTGGACATCATCCCACTGTACCTACACTTAATGAACCCAAGTGTGACAGACATTAATGGTCAATGTATCGATGCTCAACCTAAGTAGTTGATATTATAACCAATAACAAGAAGCCGCTTCCATAGTGGCTTTTTTTGTATCTAAATCAACCACCTAATACTTACTTCCACTAATTTTCATCATTTTGCTTTGCATCTTTTTCATTGTTAAATATACTGTATAAATACACAGGTATTTGATTATGCATGAACTCATAAAAAACTTACAAGACCGCCAGCTAATCTGGAAAGGGCTACAATCAACAACGCAAGGAAGTACCACTTCGACAGGCTATCCGCAATTGGATAAACAGCTTGATGGTGGCTTTCCTACACACGGCGTTATTGAAGTTGAATCACAACAGGGGATTGGCGAACTGCGCCTGCTTACCCCTTATTTAGCTCAGCAAAACTCACAGAAGCTGGCCATATTCATTAACCCGCCAGGGAAGATCTGTGCCGAGTTTTTTAGCAGCCAAGGGATTGAGATCGATAACATCTTGGTGATTGAGCCTCAACGCGATCTCGATGCATTGTGGGCTGCTGAACAATGCCTCAAGAGTGGTGCTTGTCATTCTGTATTGTTATGGGGAACCGATCTCGAAATCCACCAAACCAAACGCCTACAAGCCGCAAGTGAAACGGGCAAGTGCCTGCAATTTCATTTTAAAGCCACCAGCCATAATCAATTATCCCTGCCCGTTTCCTTATGCATGAAACTGTCTTCTCACGCCCAAGGGCTGAAGGTAGAGGTAACAAAAAGAAAAGGCAGTTGGTCGTATGGCAGCTTTGTTCTAGACATGACACACAACTGGCCGTTACTCACAGAGAAAGTCGTTTATGAAGACAATTTAGACCGTACTTTGCCCGGTAACACTGTGCTGGCTTTTCCTATTGCGAAGCAAGGCTAGCGGATGTTGTGGCTTTATCTGCACTTTCCGTCTCTGCAGTTGGATACCTTGTTTAACTCTAATGAATTGGGTTCGAACGAAGACTCACGCGAGCAACCTATTATCATCGTGGATGAAAAAGATCACCGTGTACTGCAAGCTAACCCAGCTGCGCTGCAATCGGGAATTTCGCTTGGTATGGGCTTAGGGTCTGCGGCGGCGCTTTGCCATCACTTACACGTCCACCCTTACAGTATTGAACTGGAGAAAAGTAAGCTCAAAGAGATCGCTCAATGGGCGTATCTAATCACTTCCGACATGGCGTTATTGCCACCTAATGGTTTGCTGATTAAAGCCTCTAACATGCTGTCACTTTACGACGGGCTAGATAACTACTGGCATGAGCTCAAAAGCCACTTAGAAACGCTCAATATCCAGTTCAGCTTTGCCACAGGTTATTCGCCGCTTTCTGCAATCCTTTTGGGCAAGCAAGCGATCAACCAAGCGACGAACAATGTTGAGCAGATGAAAGCTTGGATAAGTAAGCAGACGCTGAGTTCAAGCGAGCTACCAACTAAGCAAGTTGAACGCCTAAATCGTGTTGGTATTAATGTCGTAGAAGACCTATTAAAGCTGCCTTTGCAAGATGTCGCGCGCCGCTTTGATATCGACTTGGTGAACTATGTGGGTCGTCTTAATGGGCAGTTCAAGCACCCTATTGATTTCTATCACCCACCAGAGAATTTCCAGCAATATTTGGAACTGTTGTTTGATATTGAAAACATCCTATTTATCGAAAAGCCGTTGCTGAAATTACTGAATCAACTCGAGTGTTTTTTGAAGCTACGTGACCGAGTAGCTTTTGAGTTAACGCTGACTTTGCACCTTAGGGATAAAGACGATCACCCTGTCTCTTTCTATTCGGCGCAGGGCGATTATCTTGCTAGCAAATGGGCGAACCTAACGCATCTCACCTTAGAGTCACTGAAGATCACCGCACCGGTTCAGGGGCTAACTCTCAGCTTGATTCGTCATGGTGAGCCTCAAATGGACTACCATGATCTTTTCGATGGTAATACCGGAACACTTGCCGCGTTAGATTTGCTCTCACTACTGCAAGCAAAGCTTGGGCAAGCCTGCATTCAAACACCGAAAATACAGCACGACCCAAGGCCAGAAAAGGCCAATCAGTATTCGATCCCCACACTAAGTAAGTCTGTGGCAAAGAGACAAACGCCCACAGGGTTCGAGCAACAAGCCACTGCTTTCAACATCAACCAACAACGACTCAGGCCCAGTATTTTACTGCCAGAGCCCGAAGCCTTAACCGAAAGCGTCACCTTATCTCAAGGCCCTGAGCGCATTGTGTCTGGCTGGTGGGACGGAGAGAAAGTCATTCGTGACTACTTTATTGCTCACAGTGAAAACGGCCGCAGATTATGGGTATTTAGAACGCCAGATAAACAATGGTTTTTGCACGGTTTATTTAGCTAGCCGTAAGGCTGTTTGGTAAGTCGTTCTTACCACTTATTCCATTTAAACGTCCCTTTTCAATCATGTTCACTCGCAATGGTTAAGTGAGATTACGTTATGTCTCAGAAATATTCAGAGCTCTTCTGTCAAAGTAATTAATCCTTCCTTGAGGGAGCCTCACACGCAGAGGAGCTTGTTTTACAGGCCGACTTCTTACGTTACAAAGCCCTTGCGGTCACCGACGAGTGCTCGGTCGCGGGCATCGTCAAGGTTCACTCTGCAATCAAGCAACATAAACTGTCGCTCAAGCAAATTGTAGGGAGCATGTTTTGGTTAAATGACGAGTGCCAAGTAATCTTGATATGCCCAAACAGACAAGCCTACGCCGAGCTGTGCCGTATTATTACCAACGCGAGACGTCGTAGCAGCAAGGGATATTATCAGCTCTCTGAGTGGGATATCATGTCGGCTAAACACTGCTTTATTCTTTGGCTTCCTCAACAGAAAAATGAAGACGCGCACTGGGGGCAATGGCTCTCTCAGCATCATTCAGGCAGGCTTTGGATCGGCTTACAACGACACCTAAAGCAAACCGACCAGCAATACACAGATTACTGCGTTGAGCTGTCACAACATCATCAACTGTCGATTACAGCTTGTGGTGGCGTGCTGATGCACAACGCGAATCGCTTACCCTTACAGCACTCACTCACTGCGATAAAATACCAAAAACCCATTACCGAAGTGGGCAGTCACTTACTCGCTAATGCCGAGCGCTGTTTACGAAGTATCAATAAGCTCTCTCATATCTTCAAAGCGGAGTGGCTAGAAGAGAGCAACCGCATCGCTGAGCTGTGTGAATTTGATTTAGATAGCTTGCGCTACGAATATCCCAGTGAGCTGATTCCTCAAGGTGAGACGCCCATGAGTTATCTGCGCATGTTGGTCGAAAAAGGAAAACAGGCTCGCTTCCAACAAAGTGTACCTAATGACATCCAACAGATCATAGATAAAGAATTGGGGCTGATTGACGAGCTAGACTACCCTTTCTTCTTCCTCACTATCCACGACATCGTGATGTTTGCTAAAAGCCAAGGCATTCTTTACCAAGGTCGAGGTTCAGCTGCCAATTCCGTGGTCTGTTATTGCTTAGAAATCACCTCAGTCGACCCAAGGCAGATCTCGGTGCTGTTTGAACGCTTCATCAGTAAAGAGCGCGATGAGCCGCCTGATATTGATGTCGATTTTGAACATGAACGCCGTGAAGAAGTCATCCAATACATCTACCAAAAATACGGTAGAGAAAGGGCCGCGCTTGCTGCAACGGTCATTTCTTATCGCTTTAAAAGTGCGGTAAGAGATGTCGGTAAAGCATTAGGGCTACAAGAAACTCAGCTCGACTACTTCATCAAGAACACCAATCGCAGGGACAAAAGCTTAGGTTGGCAGGCTCAGCTCACTCAATTGGGGCTACAACCTGATTCATTGAAGGGACAACAGTTTATCCATTTGGTTAATGAGATCATCGGCTTTCCACGTCACCTATCTCAACACGTTGGTGGCTTTGTCATATCTTCAGGGCCTTTGTATGAACTGGTTCCCGTCGAGAATGCCGCTATGCACGACCGAACCATTATCCAATGGGATAAGGATGATCTAGAAACCTTAGGCTTGCTGAAAGTTGACGTGCTCGCGTTAGGTATGCTCTCTGCGATTCGTAAATGTTTCGACCTGATCAAACGCATTCACGGGCGATCACTGACCATTGCTGAGATCACTCGCCTTAAGGACGATCCTCAGGTTTACGGCATGATTCAGCGAGCAGATACGGTCGGGATATTCCAAATTGAGTCACGTGCGCAAATGAGCATGCTGCCAAGGCTTAAACCGAGGACTTATTACGACTTAGTGATTCAAATCGCTATCGTACGCCCAGGTCCTATTCAGGGCGATATGGTGCATCCGTTTCTCAAGCGTCGAGATGGCATTGAGCCAATCAGTTATCCATCTAAAGATGTGGAATCGGTATTGTCGCGCACCTTAGGGGTGCCGATATTCCAGGAGCAAGTGATCAAACTCGCGATGGTGGCCGCAGGGTTTACTGGTGGTGAAGCGGATCAACTCAGACGGGCAATGGCCGCTTGGAAGAAAAATGGCAACGTCTTTAAGTTTAAAAACAAACTCATCGAAGGAATGCAAAAGCGCGGCTATGAGACAGAGTTTGCTGAGCAGATCTTTAAACAGATATGCGGCTTTGGCGAGTACGGTTTTCCTGAAAGCCACTCGGCTTCGTTTGCGGTGTTAGCGTATTGCTCCGCTTGGTTGAAATGCTATTACCCTCAATGTTTCTATGCTTCTCTGTTGAATAGCCAACCGATGGGGTTTTATAGCCCCTCACAGTTGGTACAGGACGCACAACGACATAATGTGGTGATACTTCCGGTATGCGTGAACGCTTCTCAAAACGACCACACGGTTGTCTCTCATCAGAATGGTTTAGCGATTCGCTTAGGACTGCGACAAATCAAAGGATTCAGCGAGCATGGGATTCAAAGCGTGCTCGCCAATCGTCCTCAATCCGGTTATCGCCACCCTAGCCAGGTGAAACAGTTATCGATGAATAAGAAAGACATCGAGCTACTGGCATCAGCTAATGCGCTACATAACGTTTCTGGAGACCGCTTCCAGACTCGCTGGGCGATCATGGACTCAGCGTCTGATTTACCTCTGTTTAGCCAAGCCTATGACGATGCTGAGGCAGGACATGACGAACATACACTGCACAAACCCAATGAGATGCAAGATCTACTCGAAGACTTCACCAGTGTCGGAATTTCATTGAACAAGCACCCCATCACTTTGCTCGAAGAAGCAGGACGATTAGGTCGATTCACACACATGAAAGATTTAATGCAACAGAGACATAAATCCATGGTCACCGTTGTCGGATTAGTCACAGGCAAACAATCTCCCGGAACCGCGGCAGGTGTCACCTTTGTCACGCTAGAAGATAGCACTGGTAATATTAATGTCGTGGTATGGGGAGCAACCGCGCGCGCTCAACAGCAAGCTTATCTCACAGCCAAGGCGTTAAAAGTACAAGGGATATTAGAAAAAGAAGGAGAAGTCGTGCATGTTATCGCGGGGAAACTTATCGATATTACCGATGAAATTGTTGGCTTGAAAACCAAATCTCGGGATTTTCATTAGCGAAGTACCGATAGTTCTCAATCGATCATTGGCTAAAGAAACGAGAGAAAGAGCAACGAAAAAGGGAAGCATCCGCTTCCCTTCGATTCCAATTGTTGAGTTATGACTCAACTTCAGCTTCCGTACGTCTTTTCTTAAATTCCCTATACAGTAATAAGCTCAAAGTCATAACGACTTTAGACGTTAACCATATCATTAAGAGGAACTACCTTAGATTGTGTGTGAAAAGTTACGCTAGTAGTTGAGCATATTTCGTTAAGAAAAATATGCCGTGTGAATATTAGCAAACGTTTTCTATAAGGTCACTCAAAACAAACCGTACAGCAGCATTAATTATAAAATCTGACGCATTCGCTCTTGAGTCACTTCAACCAAGAGGTCTGGCTGGAACTTAGAAATAAAGCGGTTACACCCTACTTTCTCAACCATAGCTTCATTAAAACTTCCACTTAATGAAGTGTTTAGCGTAATAAACAGGTCATGCATTCTAGGGTCAGTACGTACTTCGTGTGTCAGCTTGTAGCCGTCCATTTCAGGCATTTCAGCATCGGTGATCATCAACAATATTTCTTGATTGATGTCTTTGCCTTCATCACACCAGCCCTTAAGTAAGGTCAGTGCTTCTAAGCCATCACAACACTCAATAATGTTCAAACCAAGCTGCGACAAGGTGCCTTTAATTTGGTTACGCGCTGTTGAAGAGTCATCAACGATAAGCACATTACGTCCTATCATCTCCTGAGCTAATTGTTCATCTAAAACGCCTTCAGAGATCGATACATCGTAATCAATGATCTCAGCCAGCACTTTCTCAACATCGATGATCTCGACGATCTTGTGCTGCTCTTCTTCTTGAATATGCGTGATAGCGGTTAGGTAATTTGCGCGACCTGTTGTCTTTGGCGGCGGTTGGATTTCTGTCCATGTCGTGTTCACGATATTACGAACTTGCCCAACCAAGAAACCTTGTACGGTTCGGTTGTATTCCGTAATGATCAAGTTACTTTCTTGAGATTCCGCACGAGATGGTGGAAAGCCAATGGCACTGCGTAAATCGATAACAGGCACCGATTCACCACGTAAAGACGCAACACCCGTAATATGATGATGAGAGCCCGGTAAGCGAGTAAGTACTGGCACTTTGAGGACTTCTTTCACTTTAAATACGTTAATCGCAAATAGTTGACGACTATTTAAGCTGAATAACAAGAGTTCCAGACGGTTTTCACCGACCAGTTTGGTTCTCTGATCAACCGAATTTAAAACGCCAGACATACAACACCTTAGTGACAAATAATAACTGTGGCTACAATAGCCTACTTCAATAGGTTAAAGCAAAGCGCCAATGCACAGAATGCTTAAACTAAGTACAACAAATGATGTTATACAAAGCTTAAGTACATGGAAAGGTTCAGGGTAAGGCTACAAGACGAGAAAAAGGGGTTAACCTTCAATAACTTTCATTAACAGTTGGCCATCGTATAAGGCCTGCTTGATGAGCGCAGCACCTGGCATGGTTGCCTGCTTATAAAAACGAGATTCCACCAGCTCTAAGTCTTTATGGTAAACCGATAGACTCTGCTCTTCGATACACTTTTGAATCGCCGGGTATAACACGCTCTTCGCCTGATTGATAACACCACCCACCAAGATTTTCTCTGGGTTGAATAGGTTAATCACAATCGCAATCGCAGAACCTAAGTAACGACCTAACTGTTCAATCACTTCAACAGCCAACGGATCCCCATTAGCAGCCGCAGCACAGATCTGCTCAATAGTGACATCTTCAAACACCGTTAGCGTTGATTCTTCACCATTTGCCAGTCGCTCTTTGACTTGCTCACGGATTGCCTGAGAGCTCGCCACCGTTTCTAAACAGCCTCGATTTCCACAGTGGCAAAGCTTGCCTTCCTTATCGATCTGGATATGCCCCAACTCACCGATGTTACCGTGACGTCCTTGCAGAACGCGACCATCAAGAATGATCCCGGCACCTAAACCGTGGTGAATCGAGATAAGAACAGAGTTGTCATTGTCTTGTGAGTTACCAAACAGCTTCTCTGCTAATGCCCACGCTCGGGTATCATTGGCAATAAAAACTGGCAAACCGGTTTCTTTGTAGATCTCCGGCCCCAACGCTAAGTTTTCAACGTTGTAGTGCGGCATCTGCAACACAATACCTTGCTCTGAATTCACCAGACCTGGCAGTGTGATAGCGATACTCGTCACCCTGTCGAGTTGCTCGGCATAGGTTTGGAAGAACTCATCGATTTCATGGAGAAGACGCGCAAGCACATCATCTTGATCACGTTCATGGATATCAATCTTGGTATCGATAAGTACATCGCCGCCCAATTCATGGAGCGCGATCGTCAAGTATCCACGACCAAGACGCATCGACAAAAACTGCCAACCTTCGTTATTGGTTTGCAGACCGACAGCAGGACGCCCACGAGTCGTGGCTTCTTGAACCGTCGTTTCGTGAATAAGGTGAGCTTCAATGAGTTCACGGGTAATTTTAGTAATACTCGCCGGAGCCAACTCACTTTGCTTGGACAGATCGATACGAGAAATAGGACCTTTAAGGTCAATTAGTTTATATACACGACCAGCATTGACCTGTTTGATATGATCAATATGGCCCGGTTGAGCCATGTACATTTTACGCTCCAGAAATCATCAACGAGGTAATTTTTTTACTTTGCGAAGTAATTGTGAAGTCACTTGGTATATCGCCGTGACCAGTATCACGTATATACATGAATCTTTGTGTATCGAGTCAAATAGTTCGAGGAAAATTAACACCCACATCGATAATTTGCGACTTAATTTTCAGAATAAAACATCGCGTTTGAGCCCTAAATTCAATAATTAAAGGCAAATCAAGAAATATCCTCCTAGCTCCCAATAAATTATCAATTAATGCATATACTTAATTCAGTCTTTCAAAAGATTACTTGGCCTCACTCTAGGAGTATTCATGACAGCCGAATTAAGAAAAACGAAAATCGTCACAACGCTTGGCCCTTCTACTGATAAAGGTAACGTGCTTGAAGAGATAATCAAAGCCGGTGCCAATATCGTTCGTATGAACTTCTCTCACGGCACCAGCGACGACCATATACAACGCGCAGAAAACGTCCGAGCGATAGCAAAAAGGCTCGGCACTCAAATAGCTATTCTCGGTGACTTGCAGGGACCCAAGATTCGTGTATCGACATTCAAAGAAGGTAAAATCCAACTTAACGTAGGCGATCTATTTACTCTCGACAGTAGCTTAGGTTTAGGTGAAGGCAATCAAGAAGCCGTTGGCCTTGATTACAAAGAACTGCCTAACGACGTATCCGCCGGCGATATCCTGTTGCTTGACGATGGTCGTGTTCAACTCAAAGTAACCAAAGTAGAAGGCTGTCGCGTTCATACCGAAGTCATCATTGGCGGCCCACTCTCAAATAACAAAGGCATCAACAAAAAAGGTGGTGGCCTTTCCGCAGAAGCGCTAACAGAAAAAGACAAGCGCGACATCGTCACCGCCGCACAAATCAAAGTGGATTA
The DNA here is from genome assembly GCF_000272105.2 of Vibrio splendidus 12E03. Lineage (GTDB taxonomy): Bacteria > Pseudomonadota > Gammaproteobacteria > Enterobacterales > Vibrionaceae > Vibrio > Vibrio splendidus_I. The sequence continues at coordinate 5,486 of NZ_AJZD02000123.1, read as the reverse complement.
CCTAGCGGTGTCTTTCCCTCGTAATGGTGAAGACATGCACTATGCTCGTCAGCTTGCACGAGAAGCCGGCTTAGAAGCTCACCTCGTCGCAAAAGTGGAGCGAGCAGAGACAGTAGCTACAGTTGAGAACATGGATGACATCATAATGGCCTCAGATGTGGTCATGGTGGCTCGTGGTGACCTCGGAGTGGAAATTGGCGATCCTGAGTTAGTCGGAGTACAAAAACAGCTTATACGCCGTGCCAGAGCGCTTAACCGAACTGTCATCACCGCAACTCAGATGATGGAATCAATGATTTCTGCGCCAATGCCAACCCGTGCCGAAGTTATGGATGTTGCCAACGCCGTACTCGATGGCACCGATGCTGTGATGCTGTCTGGTGAAACTGCAGCTGGTGACTACCCAGTCGAGACCGTAAAATCGATGGCTGAAGTCTGTATTGGTGCGGAAAAAATGGCAGGCATTAATAACCAATCCAATTACCGTATTGACCGCACCTTTGTTACTGCCGAAGAAACCGTTTCGATGGCGACCATCTACTCTGCGAACCATATGGAAGGCATTAAAGGCGTTGTCACTCTCACCGAGTCAGGCCGCACTGCACTGATGATGTCTCGCCTAAGTGCCGACATGCCGATCTACGCGCTGTCTCGTAACGAAGGAACGCTTAATCGCTGTACCTTATACCGAGGTGTGACACCTATCTACTTCGAGACAGAAGCTGAAGACAGCTTTGACATCGCACTATCTACACTCACTTGCCTGAAAGAAAAAGGACACCTTAAGTTTGGTGACCTAGTGATCGTCACTCAAGGCGACATTATGGATGTAGCAGGGTCAACCAACTGTATGAGAATCTTGCCTGTCACCTAATATTTGACCTTAAGGCGAAACGATTCGCCTAATCTCAAAAACTTAAAAGGGTTATCGAACCAAGTTCAATAACCCTTTTTCATTTCAGAACACGACTCACTACAATCTGCTTAAACAGCATAACGAGCTCACAGCATGCTAGCTCATCAACTTCGAGAATTACTTGCCAGCAGCAATGGTGGCTAACTGTGGCATATGAGAATTGCGAGCGTTTTCCGTTGAGGTATAGGTTTCCACAAATCGGTAACCGGCTTCTAAGCCCATTTCGTAATCGTGCAACAGGTCTTCTTTGTCGCTCATTAATGAACTCGATTTTAGTGGCTGACTTGGCGCTATCTGAACCACAAACGCGTCGTCTGGTGGCGAATTCAAAAAATCCTGAGTCAATGAGTAGGTCTGATAATGCACCATTAGCATGTCAGCCAAGCCTGAATCAAACTTATCTCCGATTAAATGACTTAAGCGATAAATATCATCTGCACCAAATAGCCAGCGACCACCGTTCAGCAGGTCTAAATGCCCACGGTCACGCTTCTGCTCTTTTGAGCGCATAATTTGTTGTTGGAAGAAAGAGGTCCAGTCGGTTTTCCACTGTTCCATTTTCTGTTGCCAATGACCTTGAACACTGACAAAAGATTCGCGGAACCACTCCAGTTCTTCGGCAGAGATTGGTTTAGGCGCTTTGACTGAAGATCCCTTAACTGGTGCTTCAACCAAATGGGTATTACCTTCCTCCACCACTGGCTCAGTACGAATCACCACAATAGAACGGGCTTGTCTTCGCCACGCTTCCTGAACCGGGATACACGCCGATACACCACCGTCCACATAAACACTGTCACCAATAAAGACTTCATCATTGTACAAACGAGGAATGGCGCAGGTCGCAATCATCACCTTGTACCAATCTTCGCCCAATAATGGGAAGTAGTGGTCTCGTAAGTCTTTGGAATCCGTTACAGCTGCATAGAAGTGGCGATCGCCTAGCGTTTGTCGCCCTAAATCCAGATCGAGCTTATATGGGTAAGCCATAATTTGTTCTAGGGCCCATTCTAATCCTAGGTTCTTTCTGTATCGTATATAGGAAAAGAGATTGAAGAACTCGGGAGAGGTTGTGAGGTCAAGAACAAAAGAACGTCCAAGGCCTTTATCACGGCACAGATAAGCACATAAGTTGAGAGCACCTGCTGAGGTACCAAAAAATTCGTCGAAGGGGTCAAAATTTGAGAGAAGAAAGGCATCCAGCACTCCAGAAGTAAAAATACTTCTCTGTCCGCCACCTTGAGCGACCAGTGCTGTTTTTCCAGCAATAAACTTAGCGTAATAATCCAAGTCTATTGCTGTATCAATATTGGTTATAATCCCACTATTCATTATTCCCTGAGTATCAAAACTCAGCCTCGCAATAGATGGTATTAACTACCAATCGCAATAAAGCCAAATGAAAGAATGATCACGTAGATAAACACGGTAATTTGTAGGGCATTTTTCAGATTATGGTCCATAGACACCTCTGGCTTATTATTAATTTGTCGAGTCTCTATTTAAGTACTATCAGGTGTGTGAAGTATCTTCAAGAATCGTCGAAATTAGTCGCACAATATTGATGTAACCATCACAATTAGTAAGTGTATGGATAAGGATATACTCATGAATAACAAAGCAAATATGATGGCACTGATTACGCTTCTCTCCGTTTCAAGCGCGTATGCTTCGCCGGAGATCATCATTACACCTATGGTAGGTTATACCGGCGGTGGCAGTGTCGAAGACCAGGACGGTAAAACCTATGACATGAAAGGCTCTGAAAACTACACCTTTGCCATTGAAACGCCACTTGAAAAAGGACGTATCGGCTTCTTCTATTCCAATCAGAGCTCGGAATTAGAAACACTCAACCTAAGCTCCTCCATCCAATATCTGCACCTTCAAAGCAGCATCTACTACCCAGCTTCGCCTGTGTTGTCGGGTTATCTAGGGTTAGGTCTTGGTGCTTCTTACGTCGATGTAGACTGGGCAAAGGATAAGTATGGATTCTCAACTTCTATCTTTGGCGGCTTAGAGTACAAATTTAGTGACCGACTAGCGTTGAACACACAAGTACGTTGGCTGGGTACAGTTGTCGATAACGATACCTCCGGCGTTTGTAACATCCCAAGTAACGGCCAAGAGTGCATCATTCGTTTTGATACCGACTGGATGAACCAATTCCAAGCCAATGTCGGACTGAGTTTTACTTTCTAAGCGGCTCAATGAAGCAAAAAATATAAGATCGGCCCAAATGAAAAAACCAGCTAAATGCTGTTTTTTTTCATTATTAAAGCGGTTTTAGTTCAGGTTAGAACTTATAGGTAACACCTAAAGCGCCGCCCACTTGCAACTCAACACCTTTATACATATCGAGTTCAGGGTGAACTTGAGCGTAAGCATTCCAACCTTCGTAGAAATTCACTTTCACGCCTAATGGCAAGCGTAAGCCAAAGTCGTCATTCCATTCAGCCCAAGCACCAGCACCGACGTACCAACTCAATGGAGCTTCAGTCTCGAACTGACCACGCTTCCAAATGTAGTCAAATGCAGCGCCGTCATTACCAATCGTAGCACGGTATTTCTGATCAAATTCCACAACGACACTCAGGTCTTGGTCAATGGCAAGTCCAACTTCCAAAGCTGGAGCTTCAGAAGCGTGAGCAAACGAGGCTCCGCTGTAGCACATAAGGCCGATCAAGTAACGATGTTTCATAATATTCTCAGACTGTGTTTAAAAGCGGTAGTTTACTGGAATAATAACGAAAGGTGTCATCGCTAGGTAAAAGATAAAAGACACGAAAAATTTAAGAGCAACCATCAACTGATCGAGTTGAATGATAAGTATCTGAGTTAATGGAGATTAAGCATAATAGGTCTTTCATAGAGCTGAAAATAAAAAAGGAGGCCTTTCGGCCTCCTTTCAATTTATTGAATCAGTGAATTAACCGTTGTTACGGATCCACTCATCCATGTCTGTCTTAAGGTTGTCAGACTTAGTACCGAAGATAGCTTGTACGCCACCAGCAACTACAACAACACCTGCAGCGCCTAGTTTCTTCAGTTTGTCTTGGTCAACAAGAGCTGTATCAGCTACTGCAACACGTAGACGAGTAATACAAGCGTCAAGACCTGTGATGTTCGCTTTGCCACCGAATGCAGCAACTAGCTCACCAGCAAGTTCAGAACCAGTCGCAACTGACTCTTCTTCAGTCTCGTCTTCACGGCCTGGAGTTTTAAGGTCTAGAGCTTTAATCACAGTGCGGAATACGATGTAGTAAATTGCAGCGTAAGCAATACCACATACAACCATTAGGCCCATCTTAGACGCGTTGCCAGATAGAACTAGGAAGTCGATTAGACCGTGTGAGAAAGATGTACCGTGTACAAAACCTAGAGTATTAGCAAGAACGTATGCAGAACCAGCTAGTAGAGCGTGGATTGCGTACAGTACTGGAGCAACGAATAGGAAAGAGAATTCGATTGGTTCAGTGATACCCGTTAGGAATGAAGTCAACGCAGCAGAAGCCATGATGCCCATTACTTTAGCGCGGTTTTCAGGCTTAGCTGAGTGTGCAATCGCGATTGCAGCAGCAGGTAGGCCGAACATCTTGAACATGTAACCACCAGCTAGCTGACCGAAGCCATTGCCCGCTGCACGAGATGCGTCATCAGCAACTAGGTAACAAGTAAGAACACCATTTTGAGTTTCACCAGCAGCGTTTACACAAGTACCAGCTTCAAAGAAGAAAGGTACGTTCCAAACGTGGTGAAGACCAAATGGAATTAGAGAACGCTCAACGATACCGTAGATACCAAACGCCACTTGTGGGTTTTGGTGAGCAGCCCAATCAGAGAACGCAGAGATAGCGCCGCCAACTGGTGGCCATACTACAGATAGTAGGATTGCTAGACCAATCGCAGAGAAACCTGTGATAATTGGCACTGCACGCTTACCAGCGAAGAAGCCAAGGTACTCTGGTAGTTGAATACGGAAGAAACGGTTGAATGCCCAAGCAGCAACACCACCGACTAGGATACCACCTAGTACACCAGTATCGATTTTATCAACGCCCATTACACCAGCCATTACGCCAAGTGTAGCAGTCATGATGCCGTAACCAACGATAGCAGCTAGACCAGCCACACCATCGTTGTTAGTAAAGCCAAGTGCAACACCTACTGCGAACAGTAGTGCCATTTGACCAAATACTGAACCACCAGCTTGTTCCATTAAGTTTGAAACGATTTCTGGAATGAAAGGAAGATCTGCTGCACCGACACCTAGCAAAATACCCGCAACTGGTAAAACTGATACTGGAAGCATCAGAGACTTACCAACTTTCTGCAGGCTAGCAAAAAGGTTCTTAAACATGTTTATGCTCCTGATAAAGATAAAATAATTATATTGGGTTCTAACGGCACACCCCCGTAGCCTATATGTTAGCACCCTGCGAAAATGTAACCATGTATTGCATTATATTTTCTGCCGCTAAATATATATTGATGGGGAACTAACTTTCTAGTCACTTACGAAATTTAGTTTCAAAACACGTCTTGGATCACATGTCAAATCTAGAAATGC
>NZ_AJZD02000122.1 GCF_000272105.2 Vibrio splendidus 12E03 | reverse complement strand
TGTTCTACCCTGAGTCCGTACGAGAGAAAGTGACAATAGACATTGGTTGCTGTTTAGGGCGCATTTACCGCGCCACACAAACTACAATACTGACACTAGGGTGGGAAACGCTTTTTAAGGGTGACAACGAAGACAAGCCCAATGACAACACCGATGATTTAAAGCCCTTACAGCAAGGTGATACCGGTGTGTGCGAAAGCCTAGAAATGCTGACCAAAGAAACTCAACCGCCTAAGTACTTTGATGATGCCAGTCTTTTGAAAGCCATGACGGAAGCGGCCAAGTTTGTGCAAGATCCCGCGTTACGAAAACAACTTGAAGCCAAAGACAAAAACACCAAAGGCGAGAACGGCTCTATTGGTACAGAAGCAACGCGAAGTGGCCACATCGAGAAACTAGGTAGCCTCAAACACCTCATTAGCGTGCAAAAGGAGAAAGGCTATAAGAACCCTGTCTATAAAACGACAGAATCTGGACAAGAGTTCTGTGCCTTATTGCCGCCAGAAATCATCATGCCGGACATTTCTGCAATTTGGGAGGGTGACTTAGACAAGATAGGTAAAGGACAGTACAGCGTCGCTGAGTTCGTTAAAACGGTAGATAATTATATCCATGAGCGCGTGAACCAAGTCAAAACCGAAGGGGTGCCTATCACCATTAAGGATGGGATAACCTGTCCGAGTTGTAATGAAGGGTTATTACTCAAAAGAAAAGGGAAGAACGGGGCGTTTCATGCCTGCAACCGTTATCCGGATTGCAAAACCACCTTTCCTGATGATAATGGTAAACCGAACTTAAATCCCAAACCGAAAACACCTCAGCCTCAAGCCAGTGACACAGAATCCTGTCCAAAGTGCAATAAAGGGTTGATTCGTCGAGCCGGTAAACGTGAAGGGTCGTTTTGGTGGGGATGCAGTGGTTTCCCTGCGTGCAAAGTTCGATTTTTTGACAAAGACGGGAA
>NZ_AJZD02000121.1 GCF_000272105.2 Vibrio splendidus 12E03 | reverse complement strand
CTCTAACCGGTTTAATGGCGGCTTGGCTGTTTGACCTGTCACTGATGCAGGGCATTTTGGTCGGCGCAATTGTCGGTTCAACCGATGCGGCAGCGGTATTCTCTTTGCTAAAAGGGCAGAGCCTCAACGAGCGTGTTGGCTCAACCCTAGAGATTGAATCGGGCACCAACGACCCAATGGCGGTCTTCCTGACGGTGACCTTAATCGCGTTACTTGGCACCCCAGATGCCGAGATGGGAATGAACTTCCTACTGAAAAGCTTCGCGATGCAGTTTGGTGTTGGCACGCTTATCGGGCTTGGTGGTGGTTGGGTTCTATGGAGTCTAATCAACCGAGTACAGCTGGCTGATGGCCTGTATTCGATTCTTGTGCTCAGTGGTGGTGTGGCTCTGTTTGCCTTCTCTAACATGCTTGGCGGTAGTGGCATCCTATCGATTTACCTAGTGGGCTTGTTCATTGGTAATCGTCCGACGCGCTCTCGACACTCGATTCTTAATGTTCTCGATGGCATGACGTGGCTCAGCCAAATCGTGATGTTCTTAGTGTTGGGTCTATTGGTGACGCCATCGACCTTGATGGATATTGCACTTCCAGCATTAGCATTGGCTTTCGGCATGATCTTGTTTGCTCGTCCACTGTCGGTTTGGTTGGGCTTGCTGCCGTTCAGAAGCTTTACCACCAAAGAGCGCTGGTTTGTTTCTTGGGTCGGTTTACGTGGTGCAGTGCCGATCATTCTGGCTGTGTTCCCGATGATGGCTGGCCTACCTAATGCTCAGTTGTACTTCAATATCGCCTTCTTCGTGGTTATGGTGTCGCTGATTGTTCAAGGCGGCAGCTTAATGAAAGTCGCGAGATTGGCTCAGGTGACGTTACCTCCGACGCCGACACCGATTTCTCGTACAGGCATTGAAATCTACCCTGCTAGTGAGTGGGAGATGTTTGTCTATAAGCTGAAAGAAGAGAAGTGGTGTGTGGGCGAACCACTGAAACGCTTGTCTATGCCGGAAGGAACGCGAATTACTGCACTGTTTAGAAAGGATGCCTTGCTTCACCCATCGGGCAGTACCGTGCTAGAGGCGAACGATATTCTCTGTGTGCTTGGCCAAGATAAAGACCTAGATAGCCTAAGTGAGCTATTCAGTGAGGCACCTTTAGCTGAAGACGCAGCTCGATTCTTTGGTGATTTCTTCCTTGAGGTTGGATTATCGATTGCCGCGGTGAGTGACTGCTATGGCATTGAGCTTGGCTCGGAAGAAGAGCGCGACATGACCTTAAAACAATTGGCTGAACGGGAACTTGGCGCGCACCCAGTATTGGGCGATAGCTTCGAGTGGCATGACATCAATTGGGTAGTCGCAGAGATAGATGATCATAAAGTCGTCAAGCTGGGTTTGTGTTTGCCTAAGACGACTTTAGAAGAGGATATAAGCGAAACCTAGTTATGGACTTCTTGTAGCAAGATAACCGCTTGAGTTCGGTTTTTCACATCCAGTTTACGGAAGATGGCTGTCATATGTGCCTTGATGGTCGCTTCCGAAACATTCAATTCATAGGCGATTTGCTTGTTCAGCAGACCGTCAGAAAGCATCCCTAATACTTTGTATTGCTGAGGCGTCAATGTGGAAATCTTTTCCGCAAGGTCGCTACAGGCAGCATTGTTGGTAATCAGCCCTTCAGGGAAGAACGGGTCGCCATTCAGCACTTGATTGAGTGCGCTCACCAATTCACGCATATCACTCGACTTAGGAATGAAGCCAAACGCACCGTGGCTCTTTACTTGGGTCACTACGCTGGCATCTTCACTGGCAGAAATCACCACAATTGGTAGATCTGGGTATTCAGCACGAAGTTGAATGAGGCCAGACATACCATTTGCTCCCGGCATTTTCAGGTCGAGAAGTAGCAGGTCGGGTTCATCCTCTTTCTTAAGCAGAGTCAGTAAGGCGTCGAGAGAATCAGCCTCAAGCAGGTTCGCACCGCTGATCGCCATATGAACTGACTGAAACAGGGCGTTGCGGAAGAGAGGGTGGTCATCAGCAATGATGATGGTATAGGTCGAGTCCATGACGTTCATACTTTTAACAATTTAGTTAATATTTATTATCATCCTGATTGAGTATGTGGACAATATCTATGCATTAAAAGTCTGAACCATATCGACTTTTATCCCTGTTCTTGGAAAGCGTTTCCTATAATCACAAAAAAGCCGCACTGCCATCTCGTTATGAGGAGCAATGCGGCTTTTGCTAGAGCTTGTATTTAGACGAATGTCGTCGTTATAGCTGGTGGTCTTGCATGTGTTTTAAGAATACATCGGCAGGCATAAAACCAGTCACACGAGCATTTGGAACATGGTTACCCTCGCCATCCCAGAACTCAATCGTAGGCAAGCCGAGTACCTGCAATTGTTTAAGCAGTTCAATATCTTGAGGCATGTTTCTTGTTACGTCAGCCTGTAGCAATACGAAGTCAGAAAGCTTGTTCTCAACATCAGCTTGATGGAAGGTGTACTTCTCGAACTCTTTACACGCTACACACCAATCGGCGTAGAAATCGAGCATCACAGGTTTACCCAGTTTCTTCGCTTCGATGAGTTGAATCTCTAGCTCTTCAACGGTGTTGATGCGTGCAAATTGGATGTGCTGCTGTTCTACGGTTACGCTCTTCTCCGCAAACCAATAATTCAATGCAGGCTGTGCCGAAGCGAATAAGCCAAGCATCGCAATGATGCCCACCGCGCTCTGTTTCCAGCCGCCGAATGGTAGTGCATTTTTGCTGTGGTAAAGCCAACCAAAGGCGATGAAGCCAAGGCCAGACCAAAGCACAGTTGCCCATAATTCAGGGATAATGCGCTCTAGCAGGAAGATAGGTGCTGCTAGCAAGATAAAGCCGAATACGATTTTTACCTTGTCCATCCAGCTGCCTGCTTTCGGCAGTAGCTTATTACCAAATACCGCAACCAAAATCAGTGGGATACCCATACCCATCGCCAATGCGTACAGAGCAATTGCGCCGGTAAACAGGTCACCACTTTGAGCGACATACAGCAGCGCACCGGATAGTGGGGCTGTAGTACAAGGCGAACACACCAAGCCAGAGATAGCACCCATCGCGAACACGCCCAAGGTATTGCCACCTTGTTGCTTGTTACTTTGGTTGTTGAGCCAGGTTTGGATGCTGCTTGGAAGCTGCAGGTTATAAACGCCAAACATCGACATGGCTAAAGCCACGAACAGAACGCTCAACGCAATTAACACGTAAGGATGTTGCATCGCCGCTTGGAACTGCATGCCTGCAGAGGCAACCACTAAACCTAATAGGGTGTAGGTTAGTGCCATACCTTGCACATAGATGAAGGACAACATCAGCGCACGACCTTGGCTGAGCTTGCCGCCACCTAATACGATACCCGTTAGAATTGGGTACATAGGCAGAACACACGGTGTAAAGGCTAAGCCAACACCAAGCGCTAAGAATAATAGTGGCGTCCACCAACTGTCACCGAGCTTATCGGCTAGGCTCGCTTCTTTTGAAACGGGTGCACTTGATTGTGGAGTGGTGTTAGTTGCAACGTCTGCTTTTGGAGATGCTTGCTGTGTTGAAACATCGGCGTCATTGTTTGCAGCCGATGACTCTGGCGACACTACATTAGTTTGAGAGTCGCCTGAATCTGTAGCTGTAAATGGTTCAATATCGATGATTCGAGTTTCGGGTGGATAGCAGAAACCTGCATCCGCACAGCCTTGATATTTAACGATCAGCTGTGAACCATCTTGGTAACTCTGTAGCGGAACTTGCACGAATAATGGCTGGGTATAAATGCTCACCTCACCAAAGAATTCATCTTGGTGTGGCTTACCATCTTCTAATTCAACATTGCCGAGCGCGAGATTTTGCCCAGTGAAAGAGAGGCTATGTCGGTAGAGGTAGTAGCCTTCTTTAACTTGCCAGTCGAGAAGCACCTTGCCGTCTTGCTGGTAGTAATTGAAAGGGAAAGCTTGGTCAACAGGGACAAAACCGTTGTTATTGCCTCCGAAGCTTGGCTCGGCGTTGTCGTTTCCAAAAAGCGCCCACGCAGGCTGGGTGAACAGGGAAACACAAACAAAAAGTAATGTGGCAAGTCGTCGCATACTATTTAGTCATCAAAATGGAGTTGAAGGTATCTTAACTCAATCAGACCGTAATAGTTTGTGATTAGTTTCATCGACCAGCAAATATCCGCTACGGCGGGTGAGCCACTTTCTCAGGCAGTCGAGAGAAGGTTAGCTGTGCAACTGCAGTGAACAGCCCTTGCCAATAAGACATTTAGGCAACACCTAAGCGTGCTCTGACTACTTGTTCACAAGCATCGATATTCATCGTGTCTTTCGGGATAATTAGCACGGTGTCATTGCCGCCAACCGTACCGATAATCTCGGTATGTGGGTCGATATCGACTAATCTTGCGACCAACTGTGCGCAACCAGGGTTTGTTTTTACGATCACCATCGCTTGGTTGTGAGTAATTAATTCGATTTGTGATGAGATTGAGGCATCGACACGCACAGGCGCGCTTTCAACCGTGATGCAGTAAACCTTTTTACCACAGGCATTCTGAATTTTGACAACGCCAAGCTGTGACAAAATGCGAGAGACGGTCGATTGACTGATACCTGTATAGCCAATGTCGACGAGTTTCTCGCGCAGTTGATTCTGGGTCGAGAAGCTTTGTTGTTGTAGTAAGCGTTTGCACGCGGCAGTCAGTGTTTTATCTTCAGCTGAATACAAGCAACCGTGCTCAGTGATTTGGTTCATGAACAACTCCTTAAGGTCAACGTGTTGATATCGCTTGTCCATAGCGCAGAACGCACTCCCAAAGCCGTAGAGTACGATTGTTAATTAGGGCTTACCGATGAACCCCGAAATAAGAGGGAGGGTATGCGAGATGTATGATCATCTATTCATTTAGTCTAACACTAAAGGATAGTTATCTTTTTGAAGGCGATCACCAAACAAAATTCTGGTTAATTGCTTTTATTGTGGGGTTTTATTCTTTGGTTAAATGGATATTTATTCCGTGTTGGGAATAAATATCCATGAATTATTAAGGGTTTTTATTGCGCAGGTAATAGCGCTAAGGGTTAGCGAATTTCACTCATGATCTCGCGAGAGAATACTTTTTCACAGTAGTGACATTTTAGCTGTACGTTTTCGTGTTTTAGCTGCACTTTAAAGCTGCTTTCGACAGGTTCACCGTGCGAAATACAGTTGCTATTTGGGCAAGCGAACACACTGTTGATTTGTTCTGGCAGCACAAGTGTTAGCTTGTTGACCACTTTGTACTCTTCAATCTGATTCACAGTCGCTTGTGGAGCGTACAGAGCCAATTGGTTGGCTTGTTCCTTGGTCAGAAAGATGTTCTCAATCTTGATTAGGTCTTTGTTGCCGAGCGCTGATGATGGCAGGTTTAACCCCATCGTGATGCGTTGTTCTGTTTTATGCAGCTTGAACAGTTTGAGAATTTTAATCCCAAGATGAGCAGGGATGTGGTCAATCACGCTGCCGTTACGGATCGCTTCTACTTGTAGCTGAGTTTGTTTAACCATGACTGTATCTCCTGCTTATAAAGTGTCGTTTAGAACTAGGGCTAATAAAGCTTCACGTGCATACACGCCGTTTTCAGCTTGTTCGAAGTAGTAAGCGTGTGGCGTTTTATCGACGTCAGTTGTGATTTCGTCGACACGTGGCAGTGGGTGAAGCACCTTCATGTTTTGGCGAGCGTCTTTCAGCGTATCGGCCGTCAGAATGTAAGCCGATTTCATGTGCGCGTATTCTGACGCATCAAAGCGCTCTTTCTGTACGCGAGTCATGTACAGAACATCCAGTTCAGGCACCACTTCTTCAATGCTGCTGTGGGTGCTGTATTGGATGCCCATCTCTTCCAGTTCTTCACAAATGTAATCTGGCATGGCTAACACTTCTGGCGCGATAAAGAAGAAACGCACGTTATTGAATTTTGATAGTGCTTGCGTCAATGAGTGCACGGTGCGGCCATATTTTAGGTCGCCAACAAATGCCACATTGAGGTTGTCGAGCGTGCCTTGCGTTTCATAAATTGAGAATAGGTCCAACAAGGTCTGTGTTGGGTGCTGATTGGCACCGTCGCCACCATTCACAATTGGCACACCGTTAGAGAACTCAGAAGCTAAACGTGCTGCGCCTTCTTGTGGGTGACGCATCACAAAGGCGTCAACGTAAGAAGAGATAACTTGCACCGAATCGGCAAGTGTTTCGCCTTTTTTCGCCAGCGATGTGTTACCGCCATTATCAAAACCGATGACCGTGCCACCTAGGCGTTGAACTGCGGTTTCAAATGAAAGGCGAGTTCGAGTTGAAGGCTCAAAGAAGCAGCTCGCCACCACCTTATTTTTCAGCAGCTCTGGATTTGGTTCTGCTTTGAGTCTTGCGGCAGTATCGACGATAAGCTCCAGTTCATCACGAGATAGCTCTGGAATGGAGATGATGTGCTTGTTAAATAACGAATGCGCCATAACGGGTCTTCCTTTTTCTATGCATACAGTCAAATTGCGGACAAAAAAAAGCCCCCTAAAAATAGGAGGCTTCGAAACGATCAATAGAGCAAAATAAAAATGACACCACCGCCACTCTTTGGCGTGTAGTTTGACAATTATGTGCGACAGAATTGCGGTTCATTTTTTGCTCTCTTTAGACAAATTGCGGAGGATTATACTCAGATAAAAAGGCCATGCAATACTTTCCGTAAAGTATTAATTTAATGGATTTTTATGCGAAATTACGTCCGTTTCTAGCTTCCATTTAAGCCTTTGTTGGAACTGCGAATCTCAGGCTTTTTCAGGTAATAATCTCTTCAAGGACATGAAAAAAAATGCGGGTTTTATCCAAGGTTAAAATCCCAAGAACGCCACCCGCATTTCCCTGTTATTGCACTTAACTTGTCAATATCTTGCGAACAAGTGCGTGCTTAACTTCTTAACTTCTTAACTTCTTAACTTCTAACTTTTTAATTTATTAGCTGCCAAGTGTTGCAACCATTACTGCTTTGATGGTGTGCATGCGGTTTTCTGCTTCATCGAACACGATTGAGTATTCAGACTCGACCACTTCATCCGTCACTTCTACGCCATCTTTAAGCTGTGGATATTCAGCAGCAAGCTGTTTGCCGACTGTTGTATCTTCGCCGTGGAAAGCGGGTAGGCAGTGCATGAATTTCACATGTGGGTTGCCTGTTGCCTTGATCATGTCCATATTGACTTGGTAAGGCATCATTAGGTTGATGCGCTCAGCCCATGCTTCTTTCGCTTCGCCCATCGATACCCAAACGTCGGTGTATAGGAAGTCACAACCTTGCACGCCTTCTTGAACATCTTCAGTCAGTGTTATTTTGCCGCCAGTGTGTTCTGCGATTTCACGACATTGAGCCAATAGCTCTTCTTGTGGCCAGAATTGTTTTGGAGCAACAAGGCGAATGTCCATGCCCATTTTCGCCGCGCCAACCATCAGAGAATTACCCATGTTGTTACGAGCATCACCTAGGTAAGCAAAGCTGATTTCATGCAGTTGTTTACCACGGCCGTATTCCGTCATAGTTAGGAAGTCAGCCAGGATTTGTGTTGGGTGGAATTCGTCAGTCAGGCCATTCCATACTGGTACGCCAGCGTAAGCGCCTAGCTCTTCAACGATCTCTTGACCGAAGCCGCGGTATTCAATGCCATCGTACATACGGCCAAGAACGCGAGCGGTATCTTTCATTGATTCTTTGTGGCCAATTTGAGAGCCAGATGGGCCTAAGTAAGAAACTCGAGCACCTTGGTCGAATGCAGCAACTTCAAATGCACAGCGAGTACGAGTTGAGGTTTTCTCAAAGATAAGTGCGATGTTTTTGCCAGTCAGTGTTGGCTGTTCGTAACCGTTGTACTTCGCTTTTTTTAGCTCCATAGAAAGATCTAACAAGTGTTGAATTTCGCGTGGAGTGAAATCTAGTAGTTTTAGGAAGTTACGATTGCGTAGGTTAAAAGCCATGATGTATTCCTTCTTAGATTTAGGCGCTTTCCTGTTACAGGGAAAGAAAATTCAAGAAAGCGCGATTCAATTTTTGTGTATTAATTTCAGTTCAAACGGTGATTCAGTTTTCTCGCAAGGCTTAAAAAGCTCGCGAGTGGATTAATCTTTGGTGATATTGGTGCCCGCCAGGCCTTGCAGGATTTGCAAACCATCTTCGAGCGCACCGATACCGACGACCTTGCCGCCTTGTTGGATGAATTCGCATGACGCTTCAATTTTTGGCCCCATTGAGCCTGCATCAAATTCGAATTGCGCCAGTTCACTTGGTGTGGTGCTGCGCAGTGCGTGTTGAGTCGGTTTGCCCCAATCAAGGTAAACAGCGTCCGCGTCGGTCAAAATAAGCAGCGCATCCGCATCCAGTTGTTTCGCTAAGAAAGCCGCTGACATGTCTTTGTCGATAACTGCTTCAACACCGACTAATTTACCGTTCTCTTTTTTCACTGGGATGCCACCGCCGCCGGTACAAATTACGAGGTGGCCTGCATCGATAAGTTGGGTGATCGCTTCGTGCTCAACAATGCCAGTAGGGCGTGGGCTTGGCACAACGCGACGGAAGTGTTGGCCGTCTGGTTTGACGATCCAGTGGAATTTCTCCGCTAATTCACGCGCTTCCGCTTCTTCGTAGATCGGGCCAATCGGCTTAGTTGGATCGGCGAATGCAGGATCGTTTGGATCAACCGTCATTTGCGTCAACATGCACGAGATGTTGCGGTTAGGCAGATAGTTCTTGAACTCTTGCATCAGCATGTAGCCGATCATGCCTTGAGTCTCACTGCCCAACACATCTAGCGGATATGGATTTACTTTTTTGTATTCCAAACCTTGCAGAGCCAGTAAACCAACTTGTGGGCCATTACCATGTACTAGAACCACGTTGTACACTTTCGCGATTTCAGAGATGGTTTTAACCGCTGTTTCAATATTACGGCGTTGAACATCGGCTTCTAACGGCTCACCGCGACGAAGTAGGGCGTTACCGCCGAGTGCAACAACAACAGTTTGCTTAGTCATAATTGTGTTCTCTCATTTTGGCCAAGCTGAGATTATTTAAGATCGTTCAACTTGGCCGTTTCGTCTTAGTGATTAGATACCATCACGCTCAATTGGGCAGCTCATGCAGCGTGCGCCACCGCGACCTCGGCCAAGTTCGTCTCCTGGAATCGGAAGAACCGTGATGCCAGCTTTGTCGTATTTTTCATTGGTGTAGGTGTTGCCTTCGTAACCAATCACAACGCCAGGTTTAACCGTTAGAACGTTGTTTGCATCGTTCCACTGCTCACGTTCTGCATGGAAGTTGTCACCACCGGTCGTGATTAGGTTTAGCTTGTCTACGCCAAGTGCTTTTTCGATAGCCGTTACGAAGTAGCCTTCTTCTTTCACTTTCACTGCGCCAGACTCATCGCCAGTTAGATTCCAGCACTGTACGTCTTTACTCACCACTTCAGGGTAAACAGAGAACGTATCTTCGTTCATGTGCGTCATCACGGTGTCTAAGTGCATGCAAGAGCGGTGTTTTGGTAGCTGCATTGCGATAACTTGTTTCGCTTGACCGTGTTTGAATAGGCTAGATGCTAAGTGCTCAACACCTTGTGCTGTTGTACGCTCAGACATACCGATAAGAACCGTGCCGCGACCGATTACAAGAACGTCACCGCCTTCAATGGTTGAGTTGTCGTAGCTGATGTTTTCTTCATCGCCGAAGTACTTAATGAAGTCTTGGCCAGCAAATGTTGGGTGCCAGCGGTAAATAGCGCGAACGTGGTTGGTTTCACGTTGACGAGCAGGTTTCGCCATCGGGTTGATGGATACGCCACCGTATACCCAGCAAGATGTGTCACGAGTAAATAGGTGGTTTGGTAACGGTTCGATAATGAAGTCGGTTGGTGCGTGCATGCCTTGCATCATTGAAGATGATTTCATTGGCATCTCAGCGTAAGACAGACCGCCGGTTAGGATTTTTGCTAGTTCTAGGTTTGGTAAGTCGCCCAAGTAGCAGCGCACATCGTTAGCAAAAGTTTTGCCTAAGCGGTAATCAGAAACTTGATGATTCAAAAGCCAATCTTTCGCTTCTGGCACGGCTAGCGTGTCTGCTAGTAGGTCAGTAAGAAGAAGAACTTCAACACCTTGATCACGCAGCGTTTGAGTAAATGCGTCATGCTCTTTACCTGCACGCTCAACAGCCAGTACGTCATCAAACAGTAAATCGTGACAGTTAGAGGGTGTTAGGTGAGTCAGTGCGCGTCTTGGACGGTGAACTAGAACGCGGCGTAATTGACCTATTTCAGAACCTACATAGAACTTACTCATGATCGTCTCTCTCTTATATATTTGAATTACTTTTATCGCTAAGAGTAATTATTTATTTTCAGTTGAGAAGAATGAATTATTTTATTCATATCTCTTGTCTGGAATTAATATTACGCCTGCTAGTCAGGTATTCTTAGAGATCTATCACAAATCGTTTTTTATCCCGCAGCCCTTTAAAATTAAGGGTTTTAACAAAATTTATGCACTTTCAGTCATGACTAATACCTTCTAAATAGTTAGCAGTTAGGGAACTTTATGCACGCTTTTTTGACGAAACTTACTAGAATCTAATTTACGAGGGATTATATGCAGAATAGTTTTGTTGATAAGAATGTACTTAGCTTGGAAATATGCAGTGTTTTTATTTAGATATTTAATTTTGAATGTGGAATTAATTATTTATTAACAAAGTAAATGCGAATAAAGCTGTTGTGATCACATTTTAAAATCGGCTATTTAAGTGTGTTTTTTGATAAAAAAGGGCATTAACCCTCGTCTATTTATTAGGCTGTAAATTACTTTAAATATAATTAACGCTAATAAGTGACTAACTATTTGTTTAAACATCATGGTTGAAAATAGAGTGTTATTTCATCAAGAAAATTGGATGTTAAAAAGTAGGATTGATTCTTCTATTGCAAGCACTTTGAGTTTGGCTGAGCTTTGCTACGAACAGAAGATACCTTGAATATCGCGTGTATGGCTTTGAGGAGCTGTTTCAGTAGCAGAGGGTTATATTGTAGAGGGAACAATAAAAAAGCCGCTGTGAGAAGCGGCTTTGGATGAGATAGGTGTGAAGTGCTGTTAGTTAGATAAGCGCACCAATACTCAGTACAACAATACAGAAAACCATCAAGATACCGACTAGTGGCATCACCCATTTAACCCAGCGAACATAAGGGACGCGAGCAATCGCCAAACCACCCATCACCACCGCGGAGGTTGGGGTGATTAGGTTCACCAAGCCAGATGCTGATTGGTACGCAGTGATAACCAAGTCACGACCTACACCGGCAAAGTCAGCCAATGGTGCCATGATTGGCATGGTAAGCACCGCTAAGCCAGAGGTTGATGGCACTAAAAACGACAGTAGAATCTCTAAGAAGAACATCACGTTAATGAAGATAACCGAAGAGAGTCCCGTTACCATTTGTTCTGCAGAGAACAGAATAGTATCGGTGATCATACCGCGGTCCATCACCACAACGATACCACGTGCAATACCTATGATAAGCGCAACGCCAAGTAGGTCGCGGGCACCATCAATGAAGCTGGTGGTAAACTCTTCTTCGCTCATGCGAGCCACAATACCAACGATGATGGTTGCTGCTAGGAACATCGCTGAGATTTCAGCCATCCACCATCCAGCAACGGATACACCGTAAATCATCACAGCGAACGAGCCACCAAAAATGGTCAGAATCAGTTTGCGAGTTGCTGTGAATTCAAGTTTTTCGCCGCTCGCATTACCCAAGAAGTGCGCTTTGTTCTCTTCGTATTTGTCGTAGACAATTGATGTTGTTGGGTCGGCTTGAACCATTCTTGCGTAACGCATCACGTAGGCAACACAAATACCCCAACCAATAATCAACATCGCAATACGCAACACGATACCGTCCGTAAATGGAATACCAGAGGCGTTGGCAGCGATCACGGTTGCGAATGGGTTAATCGTTGAACCCAGAACCCCAATACCTGCACCAAGCAGTACGGTCGCAGCGGCAACAAGAGGGTCAAAGCGAGCTGCCATCATTACCGGCACTAGCAATGTATAGAAGGGCAGTGATTCTTCGGCCATGCCGTAGACGGTACCACCTGCGGCAAACAGCGCCATCAGTATTGGTATCATCAACTCTTCTCGCCCTTCTAAGCGGGCGGTGACGCGTTCGATACCGGCATCAATGGCACCCGTTTTGGTTACTAGCCCTAAGAAGCCACCAATGATTAAGATGAACAGCGAAACGTCGATAGCCGCCGCTTCATAGCTATTGTGGTCATAGAAGCCGTCAATAGGCGCGAGCAGTACATCAATCACGCCTTGAGGGTTACCTTCTACCGCTTGATAGGTTCCGGTTACGGGTACTTCTCGGCCTAGCTCTTCATTCATTGCACGGTCGTATTGGCCTGCTGGAACAATCCAGGTAAGCAGTGCGACGAACGCAATCAGAATAAATAGAATGGTGTAGGCAGAAGGGAATTTAAAGTTGGCAAAGAAGCCGCCCTTTTTTTTCTCGCTTGGTATCGTTTGAGTTGTCATGGCTATCTCCTTACATCATCTTAAATATAAGTGATGTGAATTAGCGACTAATGATTTATAGATTGTAAATACATGGACACTTATAAAGCACTCAACGATATAAAGTTGCTGACTTTAAATTAAGGTTGTTTTTATATTTACTAATCCAAATGAAGTTAGATTTAATTTAGCTGCGGTTATTTTATTCCTTACTCCGGTATTTAAGTTTGGTGCTGTTCACAAAAATAATGGCTAATGAACGGGCTGAGAAATGGCAGAAAATCGTCAAGGTTTTTTGGTTAGTTAGCTTGGATTAATATTCGTTGTGGATTAACTGGAAGTGGAAGGAGATTGATTTGGTAGGTGTTGTTTATGATTAGGCAGAATAATCTTGGAATTTTATTCAAACTTTATTTTTAGGCGGTTTTTAAAGTTTATAATGGTTATTTGATGCGTATCAAATAACACATTGAGCAGAAAACAAAAAAGGAAGCCGAAGCTTCCTTTTAAATGTTCAATCACCAGCGAATGTTAGATAAACAGACCGCCGAATGCGAAGCCGAGTGCTACCGCAGTACTGATTGTTACCACACCTGGAATGAAGAATGGGTGGTTGAATACGTAGTTACCGATACGCGTTGAGCCTGTGTCATCCATCTCAACCGCTGCCAGTAGCGTAGGGTAAGTTGGAAGTACGAACAGCGCACTTACCGCAGCAAAAGAAGCAACGGCTGTTAGTGGTGCTACGCCAATCGCTAGTGCTGCAGGCATCAGTGCAACTGTTGTTGCGCCTTGAGAGTAAAGCAGCATAGAAGCGAAGAACAGAACAAGAGCCAGCATCCATGGGTAGTCAGCCAGTAGAGCGCCTGCTACGTCTTTGATTTCAGCAACGTGTGCGTTTACAAACGTTGAACCTAACCAAGCCACACCAAGTACACATACACATGCCGTCATACCAGAACGGAACGTTGGTGCTGAAGAAATCTTCGCTGCATCAATCTTAGTGAACATCACGATAGCCGCTGCTGCTGCCAGCATTACAGACATGATCGCTTCGTTACGACCTAGCGCTGGGTTTTCAATTAGGCCAACAGAGCTAGAGATAGCCGCTGCGTAACAAACCACGAAACCAATTGCTGCTAGGAAGATGTACGTTGCTTTCTTCGCTGTAGGTAGAATTTCGCGTTTCTCTTCTGTTGCTAGCTTGATTAGACCTTTCTCTAGACGTTCTTGATAAACAGGATCGTCTTTCAATTCGCTACCCATGTAGTTCGCGACAATCGCACCAACCATACAAGCGATGAAGGTTGTTGGGATACAAACCATCAATAGCGTTAGGTAATCAACACCAAAGGGTGCCAACATTGCTGCGAAAGCCACAACTGCAGCCGAGATTGGCGAAGCTGTGATAGCAATTTGAGAAGCGACAACTGCGATAGACAGTGGACGAGAAGGACGAACACCTTGGCCTTTCGCTACTTCTGCAATAACAGGAAGCGTAGAGAATGCTGTGTGACCAGTACCCGCCATTAATGTCATTACAAAGGTCACAATCGGCGCGTAAAAGGTGATGCGTTCAGGGTGTTTACGCAAAAAGTTTTCGGCAATTTGTACCAACCAGTCCATACCGCCAGCAACTTGCATTGCAGCAATTGCGGTGATAACTGACATGATGATCAAGATTACGTCGATCGGGATGAAAGATTGGCTTGTTGGAACGCCAAGAATAAGTGAAAGGGCAATAACACCAGCACCACCGGCAAAACCAATACCGATACCGCCAATTCTGGCCCCCAAAAAGATAAAGAGCAGGACGACAAACAGTTCTACTGCAATCATAAGTAACACCTCATTTAGATTTTATTATGTGAACATTCGCCGCTGGAATGTTCACATAATAGTTCTATGGTTTAGATTCAATTTGGCAAAAGCGCAACCAACGGAAATCCACAAAATAATCATGGTTAACCGTATTGGAGCCTAAAAAAGGGCTCCGTTTGGAACCCTTTCTCGCTAACTTTATTCGTAGCGCTTCGCTTTATACTGAGGATGCATCAAATTTTCAACAGAGAAAATGTCATCAAGTTCTTCTTCGGTTAATAAACCGCGCTCTAGAACCACATCACGAACGCTCTTACCTGTCTCAGCACAGATCTTACCAACAATGTCACCCTCGTGGTGGCCAATGTATGGGTTTAGGTAAGTAACGATACCGATAGAGTTAAATACGTGAGATTCACACACTTCTTTGTTTACAGTAATGCCGTCTACACACTTGTCGCGTAGGTTCACACAAGCGTTTGTTAGGATGTCTAGAGACTCAAACATGCTTTGTGCAATAACGGGTTCCATTACGTTCAGTTGTAGTTGACCACCTTCTGCAGCGAAAGAAACCGTGTTGTCGTTACCTAGAACTTTAAAGCAAACTTGGTTTACTACTTCTGGCACAACTGGGTTTACTTTAGCAGGCATGATTGAAGAACCGGCTTGTAGTTCAGGTAGGTTTAGCTCGTTCAGACCAGTACGTGGGCCAGAAGAAAGCAGACGCAAATCGTTACAAATTTTAGACAGTTTCACAGCTAGACGCTTAAGTGCGCCGTGCGTCATTACGTATGCGCCACAGTCAGACGTTGCTTCGATAAGATCTTCAGCCGCTACACATTCTAGGCCAGTTACTTCTGCTAGGTGCTTAACTGCTAGGCCTTGGTAACCCGGTGCTGCGTTCAGACCTGTACCGATAGCCGTTGCGCCTAGGTTTACTTCAAGCAGTAGTTTTGAAGTGTATTCTAGGTTTTTGATTTCTTCATTGATGGTTACAGCCCAAGCGTGGAACTCTTGGCCAACCGTCATTGGAACTGCGTCTTGAAGCTGAGTACGACCCATCTTCAAAATCGTGTTGAATTCTTGGCTCTTAAGCTCGAATGCACCTTTTAGGTATTCGATCGCATCAATCAGTTTACGAACGCTGTTGTAAACAGAGATACGGAAGCCAGTTGGGTAAGCACAGTTTGTAGATTGGCTGCGGTTTACATGGTCGTTCGGGTTGATGAACTCGTATTGGCCTTTTTCTTTGCCCATAAGTTCAAGAGCCACGTTCGCAACAACTTCGTTTGCGTTCATGTTTACAGAAGTACCAGCACCACCTTGGAAAACGTCCGATGGGAACTGATCCATGCACTTACCCGTGTCTAGAATTAGGTCACAAGCTTGGATGATGTATTTAGCCACTTCGCTTGGAATTACACCTAACTCTTTGTTTGCTAAAGCCGCTGCTTTCTTAGTCATCACCATACCGCGAACGAATTCAGGTACATCTGAGATCGTTACATTTGAGATGTTGAAGTTTTCAACTGCGCGTAGAGTGTGGATGCCGTAGTAAGCATCAGCCGGAACATGACGTTGACCTAATAGATCTTCTTCGAGACGAGTAGCTTGAGGAGCTTCAACTTGAGCTTCTGATTGAGTAGCCATAACAGGATCCTTAGAGAATTATTCTGATTATATAGTTAGTTATTAGCCTATTCTGTGTGCAAATACTCCGTTCGCTAGAATATTGGGCTGATAAATCCGTCCTGACTTATGTGGCACATGATACTGTACTTAGCGCATAAAAATATTAAGTGGATCACCTTTTTCGGTTTTGTTTCGTCAATATTTTGCAAAGTTATTCTTGGTCAATAAACACGCTTATTTACAGGATAAATTTGAGATTGTTAGGGCTTTCAGCGTAAACTGCAAGGAACAAAGGAGGGCGTGTGTTTCCTATCTTATTATTACTATTTATCTTCGTACCCATCATTGAGATTGGGCTATTTATTCAAGTTGGTGGCTTCTTAGGATTGTGGCCAACTATTGCGTTGGTTTTGATCACTGCATTTGTGGGTGCATCGCTGGTTCGTAGCCAAGGCATTCAGACACTTATGTCTGTGCAAGGTCGTTTGCAACAAGGCGAAATGCCAGCACAACAGATTCTTGAAGGCGTGATGCTTGCAGTTGCCGGTGTATTGCTGCTGACTCCGGGTTTTATGACGGACGCACTCGGTATGTTGGTATTATTGCCAGCACCAAGAGCGATGATTGCCAAGAAAATGATGGAAAAAATGGTGGTGACCAACATGTCTGGTGGTTTCCATGCCGGTGGACAAGCTGGTTTTGGCCAGAGCCCATTTGGACAAGACCCATTCAATCGCGATCCATCTGACCAATCAAAAGACGGCAACACCTTTGAAGGTGAGTTTGAGAAGAAAGACGACGACAACGATCGTAACCGCTTAAACTAATCCGTTGTTTCTATTCTTTGTTTTTCTCTCTTCTTTATATAGAGGGAAAACAGAAAAGGCTCTTACCTTTATCCTTCGCAAGAAAGTGATAATGGTAAGAGCCTTTTTTATTGTCTGTCGCTAGCTGTTACTTACTGTTTACTATCGATAACAGATAACAGATAACAGATAACAGATAAAAGATAAGCTTGGTGTTCGGTTATACCGCGCCTTCAAAACCCATTTGTCGCCATGCTTCAAAAGCAATGATTGCCACTGCGTTAGACAAGTTGAGGCTGCGTGCGTCTGGCATCATTGGAATACGAATACGTTGCTCCATTGGCATGCTTTCGATGAACTCAGCAGGCAGACCGCGAGACTCAGGGCCAAACATCAGTACATCACCTTGTTGGAATTTCGCATCAACGTGGTGGCCTGTCGTTTTAGTGGTGCAAGCAAAGATGCGGAAGTCACCCTCGCGTTCATTCTCTAGATACTCAAGGAAAGCTTCTAGGTTCTTGTGACGCTTAACTCGTGCAAGGTCGTGATAATCTAAGCCCGCACGACGAACTTTTTTCTCTTCGAAATCAAAACCAAGCGGCTCGATAAGGTGCAGGTTTGCGCCGCAGTTAGCTGATAGGCGGATGATGTTACCCGTATTGGGCGCGATTTCTGGTTCGTATAGAGCGATATCAAACATGTTGGTTCACAAGAATAATCAAAGATAGCCAGAGTATACGGTGGCAAGCTGAGTGAGTACAGTTCGCCACCGTCACCATTCGCTTAAGCTTGGTTCGTTAGTGCTTGCGCGTAGTTTTCAGATACGGCATTCCAATTCACTACGTTCCACCATGCATTGATGTAATCAGGACGACGGTTTTGGTAGCTGATGTAATAGGCGTGTTCCCAAACATCGAGTGCAAGAATGGGCTCGCCATTACTGGCAACGGTATCCATCCACGGATTATCTTGATTTGAGGTCGAGATGATCTTCAGTTGTCCTTCTTCAACCACTAGCCAAGCGAAGCCTGAACCAAAGGTATTGATTGCCGCTTGAGCGAACTGATCTTGGAATGTCTCGAAATCTCCGAAAGTACTTCTGATAGCCTCGCCAAGCTCGCCCGTGGCTTCACCACCACCGTCTTGCGACATGCAGTTCCAATACAAGATGTGGTTGTAGTAACCGCCACCATTGTTACGAACCGCTGGGCTGTGCTGAGAAATGTTAGCGAAGATCTCGGTCAGAGACTGTTGCTCTAGCTCGCTGCCAGAAATAGCCGCAACAAACTTATCGTAGTAGGTTCTATGGTGCTTGCTGTAATGCATTTCCATCGTCTTAGCATCAATGTAAGGTTCTAGGGCGTCGTAAGCGTAGGGTAAAGTAGGGAAAGTGTGCGACATAGTAAATCCTCCATAATTAGAGGATTTACCATAGTGATAATAACAATCATTATCAACTGTGATCTTTGTGGGGGTATTACACCGGTAAGATAGGCAGCGTGATTTCGAGCTGTAATCCACCTAGTTTACTGCGGCTTGCTGTGATCGAACCACTGTGTTGACGAATCGCACTTTCTGTAATGGTTAACCCCAATCCTGTTCCGCCTGAGTTTCGATCTCTTGCCGTTGAAACACGATAGAAAGGTCGGAAAATTGAATCTAATTCGTCATCAGGAACGCCTTCACCGTTGTCATTCACGCAAATCGTCAGTTGGTCTTGTTGAACACTAAATTGAACATCAACTTGGTCTCTACCATAGTAAATGGCATTGCGAGTAATATTGTCGAGCGCGCTCATCAATAACTTCGGATTACCCGAGATAGAACGATTAGGAATTTTTGAAAACCTCATCTGCTTGCCCATTTGCTCTGCTTCAAACTCTGCGTCTTTTAGGATCTCTTCCCACAGGCTCGATAAGGGTTGCACTTCACGTGTGATGTGACTATCGACCTGCATACGAGACAAAGTTAAAAGTTCACTGATCATCTGTTCTAAACGCTGCGCTTCAGTATCGATACGCTCTAGCTCTTGGCTGTCGCCTTGCTTACGAATGGCGAGTGCATTCGCCATGCGTAATCGAGTGAGTGGAGAACGTAATTCATGAGATATATCAGACAATAAACGTTGCTGCCCTGAAATCATCTGGTTTACTGCTTCGACCATCTGGTTAAAGCTCTCACCGGCTTGTCTGAATTCTGATGTGCCTTTTTCCAGTTGAGGGTCAACCTCAAATTGACCTTTAGCAACGCGTTGTGCAGCAAGTTCTAGCCTTCGTGCTGGTTGACTTAGCGCCCAAGCTAACCAAAGCAGCAGCGGGGTACTCGCCAGCATCACGGCAAGTAATAACTGTAATGGTTTATCAAACAGTCGCAGTAAAAATGGTGGTGGCTGATCCCATTTAACTCCGATGTACATCATCAGGTCTTCACCGGCGAGTGAAACTGGGATTGGGCCTGCCACCATGTAATGCCCATACAGCTTTTGTTTTGGCACTTCAGGGTTATCAATCGTAGTCACGAAATTGCGAATTGCTTTCACTTTGTAATCTGAATGCTTTTTAGTCGTTAGTACTGAGCCTTCAAGGTCAGTCAAATACATCCGAGGGCGTGTGTCTTTTCTGCTGCGGGTTGGGCCTTCCAGTTGGAAGACAATCTTGCCTAAGTTGTCTTCTTTGGCGAATCGCTTCTCTGTACTTTTCGCAATGCGTTCTAATTTCTTGAGGTGCTCGACCGGTACATCGCGAGCAACTCGAGGATCTAAGTGTGGCAGTGATAGCACCGACAAAAGCACCAGTAACATGGTGAACCAAAAGATAGCAAAGATACGTCCATATAAGCTGGTGATTTTAGGTATACGCATTAATCCTCCTCTACTAACAAGTAGCCACGACCTCGTAAGGTTTTAATGCGAGATTTCCCGTCGCTGCGTTCTGGAATCTTCTTGCGCAGGTTAGATATGTGCATATCAATCGCACGGTCAAACGCCGCTAGCCTTTTACCTAACACGTCTAAACTCAATGCTTCTTTGGTGATCACTTGTCCAGGGTTCTGGATTAGGTGACTCAAGAGAGCGAACTCGGTAGTGGTGAGATCGATAATCTGACCATTGCAATAAGCTTCTTGTTTACCCGGGAAAACTTCGATGTCTTGATCTTGAACTCTATCACTGGCCGCTTTAGGCGCGGTGGCGGTTTGAGTACGACGCAAGATAGCTCGAATACGCGCTAACAACTCTCGGTCACTGAAAGGTTTAGGCAGGTAATCATCCGCGCCAAGTTCAAGACCAATCACACGGTCGATCTCTTCGCCTTTTGCGGTCAGCATTAGCACGGGTGTTTCCCAATTTTCTCTCAGTTTCTTTAGTGTTTCCATGCCATTAAGACGCGGCATCATCACATCTAAAAGAATCAGGTCAATCTCATCATTGATAGCTTCCAGCCCTGCATAGCCATCATTGGCTTCGGAAACAGTGAAGCCCTCAAAGCTCAGAATGTCTTTGAGTAAGCTGGTTAACTCGGTGTCGTCATCAATAAGAAGAATGTTCGCCATTGGGAAGCCTTAATCATTTAGTTAGGTTAATAATACTGCTAATTATTCGTCAACTTTCACTCTTTACGATTCTTTACGCTTTCTAAACGTCACTTTACGAGGGAAAGACTAATCTATATTCAAGCGCTGAGAAACAGACGCAACACATGACTTATTATACCGAATTGAGGCAACAATTATGAAAATGACTAAGAAACTTGTACTAGCAGCTGCGGCACTTCCACTTATTTTTGGTACAGCAAGCGCGTATGCTTACGGTGGTGGTGATAAAGGTGACCACAAAGGTATGCACGACAAGTGTGGCGGTTTCGATAAAAAAGTAATGCGCCAACTAGACCTAACCGACGCTCAAAAAGAACAGTTAAAAGAGATGCGTGAAGCAGACCGTGCTGAGATGAAAGCAAAGCGCGGTGCAAACAAAACGGCAAAAATGGCGCAAATGAAAGCGCATCACGAAAAGGTTCAAGCTCTAGTATTGGCCGACAACTTCGATGAAGCCGCTGCAAACGATCTAGCAAGCCAAATGGTTGCTAAGCAAACTGAACGTCGTGTCGCAATGCTGAAGAAACAACACGACATGATGAGCGTTCTGACAGCAGAGCAAAAAACTCAATTGAAAGAGATCCAACAAGAGCGTATGAGTAAGTGCGCTGACAAAATGGAAAAACGCATGAACAAAGACAAATAGTCTTTCATCTAATCTGGTGTTTAATCCCCAGAATAATGTGAAAAAGCGGCCGTGTGCCGCTTTTTTTGATCCCTTAAAATGAATCTCTTACATCATGTCTGTCATATTCAATTGATTGTTTGCAGGTTATACTTTGTGCTATCAGTCATTTTATAGCCAAATTATGAAACAAGAATACGCACGTTTAGTTACGCTCGCCGCTTGGGCAGCCACTACCATCGCCACAATTTTATTGATCGTGAAGGTCGCAGCATGGTGGGTGACCGGCTCTGTGAGTCTGTTGGCTTCCGTGGTTGATTCCTTGTTAGATATTGCGGCGTCAGTCGTGAACCTAATCGTCGTTCGATACTCTCTCCAGCCTGCCGATAAAGAACATACTTTTGGTCATGGCAAAGCTGAATCTCTTGCAGCACTAGCACAAGCGATGTTTATTTCCGGCTCCGCTTGTTTCCTTATACTTAATGGTATTGAACGCTTCTTTAGGCCTCACGAACTGAACTCTCCTGAAATTGGTATCTACGTCAGCTTATTCGCGATGGTGATGACTTTTGGTCTGGTTCGCTTCCAAAAACATGTGGTCAACAAAACGGGTAGCCAAGCTATTGCAGCCGATTCATTGCACTATCAATCAGACCTTTATATGAACGCCGCGATCATGCTGGCACTGGCATTAAGTTGGTTTGGGCTTGGCCAAGCGGACTCTGTATTTGCGGTGGGTATTGGTATCTACATTCTGTACAGCGCTTATCAAATGGCGATGGAAGCGGTTCAGTCTCTGCTTGATCATAAGCTGCCTGATGAAGAACTAAAGCAGATAAAAGAGACATCATTGAGCGTGGAAGGTGTGTTGGGTGTGCATCAATTACGAACGCGTCGCTCGGGGCCAATACGCTTCATCCAACTGCATCTAGAATTGGAAGATAATATCCCACTTATTGAAGCGCATCGCATTTCTGACGAAGTAGAGGCTAAGCTTATCTCCGTGTTCCCTGATGCTGATGTATTAATTCACCAAGACCCGTATTCGGTCGTATTTGGACCAGAGAAGCAGCAGAAATTCCACTCGTGGTAATGCGTGCTAAAAATCAGCGGGCAAATGGTAAGTGGGTGGCTTTTGAACTAAAGTGAGTAAAAATTACTAACTGTTAAGTGATTCAAAAACCACCTTAGTAACAATTAATGTTGATTCTGATGTGAATCAACAAAGTTATTGAGTAAAACTGTAATACTCTTACAGAAGTAGAAATGTTACATAATTTTACGCGATTTGAGTGCTATTCCTGTTGAGGAAATGTAACATAACGCACAAATATAGATTTAAAATCTTGTTGATATACAATCAGCAAGAACAAGAATTGAATAATAGATTCCCAAAAATCGAGGGTGAGCATGATTAAGAAGATCGGTGTTTTGACCAGTGGTGGTGACGCTCCAGGTATGAACGCAGCAGTTCGCGGCGTTGTTCGTACTGCGTTATCAGTTGGCATTGAAGTTTACGGTATTTACGATGGCTACCAAGGCCTTGTTGAAGACCGTATCGAAAAGCTTGACCGTTCAAGCGTATCTGACGTGATCAACCGTGGTGGTACTTTCTTAGGTTCTGCACGTTTCCCTGAATTTAAAGACGTTGCTGTTCGTGAGAAAGGCATTGAGAACCTTAAGAAGCACGGTATCGAAGCACTTGTTGTTATCGGTGGTGACGGTTCTTACATGGGTGCTAAGAAGCTGACTGAAATGGGTTACCCATGTATTGGTCTTCCAGGCACAATCGATAACGATATCGCGGGTACTGACTACACAATCGGTTACCTAACAGCGCTTAACACTGTTATTGATTCAATTGACCGTCTACGTGACACGTCTTCTTCTCACCAACGTATT
The DNA here is from genome assembly GCF_000272105.2 of Vibrio splendidus 12E03. GTDB lineage: Bacteria > Pseudomonadota > Gammaproteobacteria > Enterobacterales > Vibrionaceae > Vibrio > Vibrio splendidus_I. The sequence goes on along the minus strand of NZ_AJZD02000121.1, from coordinate 21,236 downwards.
TCTATTGTTGAAATCATGGGCCGTCACTGTGGTGACCTTACGCTTATGTCAGCAATCGCGGGTGGTTGTGAGTACATCATTACTCCAGAGACTGGCCTAGATAAACAACAGCTTATCAGCAACATCCAAGATGGTATTGCTAAAGGTAAGAAGCACGCAATCATCGCTCTAACTGAGTTAATGATGGATGCTAACGAACTGGCTAAAGAGATTGAATCTTCAACAGGTCGTGAAACTCGTGCAACGGTTCTTGGTCACATCCAACGTGGTGGTCGTCCTACTGCATTTGACCGTGTATTGGCTTCTCGTATGGGTAACTACGCTGTTCACCTTCTTCAAGAAGGTCACGGTGGTCGTTGTGTTGGTATCGAGAAAGAAGAACTTGTTCACCACGACATCATCGATTGTATCGAGAACATGCAGAACCCAGACCGTTCTGAGCTGTTCCGCGTTGCAGAAGAGTTGTTCTAAGCCACGCTTAGCGTTCGCTTAAAGAATTTAAAAACCGCTGATTATTCAGCGGTTTTTTTGTGCCTGCCGTTTGAGGTTTTAGGAATGACAGGTAATAAAAAAGGCCAACCTAAGTTGACCTTTCATCTAATCTAAACGGTGAGGTTTAAATTAAGCTTTTGCTTCAGCTGCTGCTTTAGCGATAGCTGCGAAGCTTTTCGCGTCTAGAGCTGCGCCGCCAACTAGAGCACCGTCGATGTCTGGTTGTGCGAAGTAAGCTGCTGCGTTTTCTGGCTTAACAGAACCGCCGTATTGGATAACAACTTTCTTAGCAACTTCTTCAGATTTCTCTGCGATGTGTGCACGGATTTGAGCGTGGATGCGTTGTGCATCTTCAGCTGTAGCTGCTTTACCAGTACCGATAGCCCAGATTGGTTCGTAAGCGATGATAGCGCCTTCAAGAGCTTCAACACCTTGAGTGTTGATAACAGCGTCAAGTTGACGAGCACATACTGCAACAGTTTCGCCTGCTTCGTTTTGTGCTTCAGATTCACCGATACAAAGAACTGGAGTTAGGCCGTTCTCTTTTAGGAATGCGAATTTCTTAGCTACGAACTCATCTGATTCGTTGTGGTATTCACGACGCTCAGAGTGACCGATGATGATGTGAGATGCGCCGAACTCTTTAAGCATTGCTGGAGACATGTCGCCAGTGAATGCACCGCTGTTGTTTAGGTCAGAGTTTTGAGCACCTAGGATGATCGCGCTGCCCGCTTCAGTAAGCGTACGCTCTGCTAGATCAACGAAAAGTGCTGGTGGAGCAACTGCTACGTCTACGCCTGTTACGCCTTCAAGTTCAGCGTTAAGACCGTTTAGTAGATCAACAACCATTTCTTTGCTGCCGTTTAGTTTCCAGTTACCCATAACTACAGGATGACGCATAGGAATATCTCCAAAGTATTTAAATAAATCGAATGTAAAAAAGTAAACTTTATTACGAAATAATATAACAGATTAATATCAACAGATCATGACTGTGGTCATGACTTTCTTGGATCTTACTCAATGGTCAGAGTAGATTTTGAGCATATATCAGTGATCCGGCAGACAGAATAATAGCTAACTTCTCGGATTTTTCATCGTTAGTTGTTATTAAGGGACAAACGATTGCGTTAACAACAGGAAGTAACAATGCCGAATCTAGTTCTAGAGTACTCCAATTCAGTGGATGAGCGAGTAAATATCCAAGGCTTACTGGAAGATCTCCACCAAGTCGCTCTCACATGTGGCTTGTTTGATGTGCCATCAGTGAAATCTCGTTCACTGCGTTGCCATAATTGGTTGGTCGGTGATGAGGAAGATAGTGTAGACTTTATTCATATCAGCTTTGAGTTACTTTCGGGACGAACGGAAGAGCAAAAGCGAGAATTGTCACGATCGTTAATGCAGATCCTGCAAGAACAAGCGAGTCATGTAAGAAGCTTAACAGTGAATATTCGTGATATGGATAAAAGTTGCTTTCAAAAAGTAATAAACTAACCATTGCTGCTGACTTTTAGCGGCGTATAAATTTGAGTATTTAAGATGTCGATGAAAGAATTACTGCTCTCTTTCAAGGGGAGAATTGGTCGTAAGACTTACTGGATTTGGAATGTTTTCTACTACATAGCGATTACCGGTTTTGCTTCAGGTATCTCTGTGTTGTTCCCTGCTTACTCTTATATCCTGCTACCAATCATCCTATTGATGCTTGTGATCCCAGACCTTGCGGTAACCGCTAAGCGCTGGCACGACCGCAATAAGTCTAATTACTGGCTACTATTGAATGTGCCATTAGTATTGGGTCGTTTAGCTTCGCCAATGGTTGCAACGACGACAGAGCCGGTATCGCCAATTCATATGGCGGCAACCGTCGCGGCATTAGTGTGTGGTTTCTGGATTCTGATTGAGTGTGGTTTGTTGAAAGGTACAGAAGGCCGTAATGACTACGGCGAAGATCCATGTAAATATTGATCGATAAGAAGGGAGCATTAAGCTCCCTTTTTCTTTTTAGTGCTTTGCTAATTTCAGTACATTTTAGGTTCGGTATTCGGCTTAAAAGGCACGACATTTTCAGGCAGAGATTCTTCAAAGCCGCAGCGCCCTTCGAGTGCATCTTGGAACTTACAGACCTGACAGCGCAGCTCTTGCATGAGTACGATATTGGCGTGGTGTGGGTTTTTACAACGGCTAACCACTAAGTCGATGTGACTTTGCTGCGCACGAAGTCGGTCTTGCATCACGTCTGAAGCCGAACAAATCATCTGTTCGCACATCTCGTGTTTGAATTGATTGAATGCTTTCGGGTCGCTTTTCGCGAGTTGGACAAGTTCATCAAAGGGTGGCAGTTTTTGAGCGGGTTGTGGATGCGCCATCATTCCTTCCTTAGCATTAAGCGTGTTTCATATGCTCTAAGCTTAAGAAAGAAATCTGTACAAATTTTAATCTATTTGTGTTTTCTCAATATTGAGACGGTATTAGCCGATTACCTTTGCAATCAAAGGGCGGGTGTTAAGGTGTAAGTGCAGCGTCGTTCGCCAGCAATGATGTGCTCTGTACGGCTCACGTGACACTCATCTTTTAGTAACTCAGTAAACACGTTGAGCTCAGATTGGCACAGGCTAGGGCAGCGAGTTGCAGCCTTACAGATAGGGCAGTGGTTCTCAATCAAGATGTAGTGATCATCATGCTCTTGAAGCTCAGCCATGTAGCCTTCGTCTTCACGAAGCTGGGTGAGTTTTTTAAGCTTGCTGATGAGTGAATCACAGCCAGACAGCGCAGTTTGATACTGCTTAAGAGTGTGTTGTTCACGCTCGGCAGCAACCTTAGCCAGCCCTTCTTTACCAAATAGATTCTCGACAGCATCAATCACTTGAATGGTGAGTTCACCATGTCGGTCTGAAAATTGGCTATGACCTTGTTGAGTCAGGGACCAGTGGCGAGTCGGGCGACCCACTTTCACTTTCACATCATGAAACGCAAGAATACCGTCATCTTCCAGGCTTTGCAGATGTTGCCTTGCCCCCATTGTCGTCATGCCAAATTCTTCTGACAGTTGTTTCGCGGTTACCGCGCCTTGACGCTTAATGGTCTGTAAGATTTTGTCGCTTGTTTTCATACTATCCCTACCTCATGAACCTTACTATTATGAGGCAAGGTGTTTATAAAGCAAACCATTTACTATATTGATAGTAATTTACTCGATAGATAGCGTTTTACTCTATTGGCAGCCATAGTGAGATTCTGCTGCGCTAATAAAACAAAAGGCTGATACTTGGTATCAGCCTTCGAATATTCTGCTTAACCGAGTTTTGGCTTACAGGATATGACCTACCACTTCTGGATCTTTACGCTCTAGGTAGTGGATAGATTTGATGCGGCGAATCGTACGGCAACGGCCACGGATAAGCAGAGTTTCTGTGGTTGCGATATTGCCTTGACGAGAAATGCCTTCTAGCAAGTCACCCTTAGTGATGCCTGTTGCTGAGAATACAACGTTGTCGCTGCGAGCCATGTCTTCCATTTTCAACACGATACCCGCCGTTACACCCATTTCTGCACAACGCTCTAGTTCAAGTTCACCGTGTTTGCGGTTCTCTTCTGTGTCGCCTTTTACTTCGTGACGAGGAAGAAGACGACCGTGCATGTCGCCGTCGAGTGCGCGAATTACCGCAGCCGAGACCACACCTTCAGGTGCGCCGCCGATGCAGTACATGACGTCTACTTCGCTGTCTGGCATACACGTTAGGATAGAAGCCGCAACATCACCATCTGGCACTGCGAATACACGAACGCCCATTGCTTGCATGTCGGCGATAACTTGATCGTGACGTGGCTTAGCCAGTGTCGTTACAACCAGTGTATCCAGTGTTTTGCCCAGAGCCTTCGCAATGTTTTCTAGGTTTTCTGTTAGTGGCAGTTCTAGGTCAATCACGCCTTTAGCGCCAGGGCCAACAACCAACTTTTCCATGTACATATCAGGCGCTTTAAGGAAGCTGCCTTTTTCGCCTGCCGCCAATACAGCCAATGCATTTGATTGGCCCATTGCTGTCATGCGTGTCCCTTCAATTGGGTCAACTGCGATGTCGACAGCGTCGCCGCCCACACCTACGTTTTCGCCGATGTATAGCATAGGTGCATCATCGATCTCACCTTCGCCGATAACAATCTCACCGCTAATTTCGGTTTTGTTTAATAGGCTACGCATTACTTCTACAGCAGCGCCATCTGCAGCGTTTTTATCGCCACGGCCAAGCCACTTGTAACCAGCCAGTGCTGCACCTTCTGTGACACGAGAGAATGACATTGCTAAATCGCGTTTCATGCGGACTCCAAAATTTTCAAAGGGGGAATAGAAATTTCGCGGCGAATTTTACCATATCCAAAAGGAAACGTTTGCCTTTTTGTTTTTTGGAGATTGCTCTCGATCAATTCGCAGTGGAAAACAGTTATTATTCATCAAAATAATCGGTTTGCCGTTGTGGCGGTAATCGTTCACGTCAATATTCGGTAAAAAGCGCTGTTTTTTTCATCGAATGGCGCAAAATATCGAATATATTGAGTGTTTATCCTTGCTCTGCTGAGTAGAATGGGGAAATAAGTGGAGTGAACCTTCACCATCAAACGGATAACTTAAAGGTAGGCCAGAATGTCTTTTGAAGTACTAGAGCAGCTAGAAGCAAAAATTCAAACAGCAGTAGATACAATTGCACTTCTTCAAATGGAAGTGGAAGAGCTTAAAGAAGAGAAACAAGCACTAGCAACAGAAGCTGGTGAGCTTAAAGCAAGCCGTCACGAGCTAGAGCAAAAAACTCAGCAAATGCAGGAAGAGCATTCAGCATGGCAAGATCGCATCCGTAACCTTCTTGGTAAAATGGATGAAGTAGAGTAATCGACTCTTCAGATTTAAAAAAACGCCCGCTACTCAGTAGCGGGCGTTTTTGTTTGCGTTCTAATACTTCGTATTCTTATGCTTTGTTGTCGTGTTCAAAGCCGAGTGGGTTACTCGACCTCTTCTTCCTCGACATCCAAATCAAGTTCTACATCTAGAGGTTCGGCAGAAAGAATGATGCCGGTGTTATCTGCGTACAGGTAATCTTCAGGTAAGAAGGTCACGCTGCCAAAGTTCACGGGTACGTCTAATTCACCGACACCTTCTTGGCTCGCACCAACAGGGATAGAAGCTAAGGCTTGGATGCCTAGGTTCATGTCTTCAAGCTCATCGACTTCACGAACGCAGCCGTAAACCACAATCCCTTCCCACTCATTGTCTTCGGCAAGTAGGGCAATCTCAGCATCGATCAGCGCTTTACGTAGTGAGCCGCCACCATCGATTAACAACACACGCCCCAGACCGTCTTGCTCTAGTACAGAGCGAATCAAAGCGTTGTCTTCAAAACACTTTAATGTCGTGATCTGTCCTGCGAAGGATGCACGTCCACCGAAGTTGCTGAACATTGGCTCCACGACATCAACTTGATCCAAATATATGTCGCACAGTGCTGAAGTGTTGTATTCCATTAGTATACCTTTTGAACAATGAGCTTACTTTGAGTATATCGGTGCTTGATCCCTTTGCAATGATTAGTCTCATTTAACTCAATAGAGTTTGAGCTACGACAACCCCTGCAAACAATAGGTTAGTGACCAGTGAGCATTTCACAATCACCGGCATCATTGGTGCGATTTGCGCTGGCTTTTCGGTTTCCCAAACAGCTTTGCCATGCTTGTAAACAATAATAATGCTCAGCAAAAATGGCAGGCTGATCCAGACCGGCTTTTCTTGAATAAGTAGGTAGATAGCGAAAGAAGCAAGGGCGAGGCCAAGCAGAGCAAAATGATAGTGTTTGGCTTTGCGTTGCCCTAGGCGAACCGCCATGGTGCGCTTACCGCATTCGCTGTCGTTTTCGATATCACGCATGTTGTTGATATTGAGTACCGCAACCGCCATCAAGCCACAGCCCAATGCCGGAAGGAATAGGCTTGGTTCAACATGGCCAGTGTGCAAGAAGTAAGTCCCTGAAACACCTAATAAACCGAAGAAGATAAATACCGATAAGTCGCCAAGGCCAATATAGCCATAAGGCTTATTACCGACGGTGTAAGCGATGGCAGCAACAATGGCTAATACGCCTAACGCAATGAAAGATAAGATACTTTCAATCGAGGTTAAGGCATGAAAAATAAGAATCAGCCCAGTGACCATAGTAAACACGATGTTGAGGATGATCGCTTGCTTCATGGTTTTCGCTGTTACCGCGCCAGATTGCATGGCACGTGTTGGCCCCAGACGATTTTCGTTGTCTGTGCCTTTTACGGCGTCGCCATAGTCATTGGCTAGGTTCGATAAAATCTGTAATAGGGTAGCGGTTAAAAAAGCCAGTAGTGCTATCGATAAAGAAAACTGATCGCTGGCGAACGCTAAACTACTTCCTGTAAGAATAGAGACGAGTGCGAGAGGCAGAGTTTTCGGTCGTGCGGCATCAAGCCAAATCAGTAGAGATTGTTTCATCGTAGGTCTATTTCGTTGTAAGTCTTCGTTTCATACTGTGATTTGAGTATACGCCCATTTTTCGGGTAATAAAAAGCCCACTCGAAAGTGGGCCTTGAATTCGCTTATTAGCTGCTATTTCTTTGAGTTAGAGCAATAAGTTGGAGTTTCGTGTGCTACAGGATGAAGCGGCTTAGGTCTTCGTCTTCAACGAACTCGCCAAGCTTCGCTGTTACGTAAGCTTCATCAATAACAAGCTTGCTGCCAGCTTTGTCTGTTGCTTCGAATGAAATCTCATCCATTAGACGCTCCATTACCGTGTGTAGACGACGCGCACCGATGTTCTCAGTGGTTTCGTTTACGCGCCATGCTGCGTCCGCAATCTGGTTGATGCCATCTTCAGTGAACTCAATGCTCACATCTTCTGTTTTCATTAGGGCAATGTATTGCTCTGTTAGAGATGCTTTTGGTTCAGTCAGGATGCGTTTGAAGTCATGCGCTGATAGTGCTTCAAGTTCTACGCGGATTGGTAGACGACCTTGTAGCTCAGGGATCAGGTCAGATGGCTTAGCCACTTGGAATGCGCCTGATGTGATAAACAAGATGTGGTCAGTTTTAACCATGCCGTGCTTGGTTGATACTGTGCTGCCTTCGATAAGAGGTAGTAGGTCACGCTGAACACCTTCGCGAGATACGTCTGGGCCTGAGCTGTCGCCACGCTTACAGATTTTGTCGATCTCATCGATGAAGACGATGCCGTTGTTTTCAGCGTTGAAGATCGCGTTCTCTTTTAGCTCTTCTTGGTTCACAAGCTTTGAAGCTTCTTCTTCCGTCAGTGCTTTGAATGCGTCTTTGATTTTCATCTTACGCTTTTTCTTGGTGTCGCCTGCTAGGTTTTGGAACATGCCTTGCAGCTGGTTTGTCATCTCTTCCATGCCTGGAGGTGACATGATTTCAACGCCCATTTGCGGCGCGGCTACATCAACTTCGATTTCTTTGTCGTCTAACTTACCTTCACGCAGTTTCTTGCGGAAAATCTGGCGAGTGTTTGAAGAGGTGGTGTCTTCAGTTGATTGCTCGTTCTGACCCCAAGCATCACGTGCTGGTGGTAGAAGGGCATCAAGAATGCGTTCTTCAGCTTGTTCTTCAGCGCGGTACTGTACTTTCTCCATCGCTTGTTGGTGTGTCATCTTGATTGCAACGTCCGTTAGATCACGGATGATTGTCTCAACTTCTTTACCAACGTAGCCAACTTCGGTGAACTTAGTCGCTTCTACCTTGATGAAAGGCGCGTTTGCTAGTTTTGCTAGACGGCGAGCAATTTCAGTTTTACCGACACCTGTTGGGCCAATCATTAGGATGTTCTTTGGTGATACTTCAACACGCAGGCTTTCTTCAAGCTGCATACGACGCCAGCGGTTACGCAGAGCGATAGCTACTGAACGCTTAGCGTTGTCTTGGCCGATAATGTGGCGATTGAGTTCGTGAACAATTTCGCGAGGAGTCATCTCAGACATGGTTTTTCCTTAATTCTTTAATCACTGTTGAATACAACGTTATTGATGGAAGCGGTCGTTACTCTGGCTTTGGCAGCTCAACGGTGCTTTCTAGTTCTTCAATAGTGTGGTGATGGTTGGTGAAGACACAGATGTCGCCCGCAATGTTCAGCGACTTTTCTGCGATTTCACGCGCATCTAAATCAGTATTTTCTAATAGTGCAGTAGCGGCTGCTTGAGCGAAGTTACCACCCGAACCGATCGCAATCAGGTCGTTCTCTGGTTGAACTACGTCACCGTTACCAGTGATGATCAGTGAAGCGGTCTCATCCGCTACTGCTAACAGTGCTTCTAACTTACGCAGAGCACGGTCGCTACGCCAATCCTTCGCTAGCTCAACGGCAGCTTTGGTTAGGTGACCTTGGTGCATTTGCAGCTTGCTTTCAAATTTTTCGAATAGCGTGAAAGCATCAGCGGTACCGCCAGCAAAACCTGCCAGTACTTTGTTGTTGTATAGGCGACGTACTTTACGGGCATTGCCCTTCATTACAGTGTTGCCTAGAGATACTTGTCCATCACCCGCGATGACGACTTTATTATTACGACGTACAGATACAATGGTAGTCACGAGTAGGGCCTCTTAATATTTCTTATCTTTGGGTATAAAAAGTATATGAGGATGGCGCTCGGATAATTCAAGGAAGGGTGAGTGATGTCGTGCAAACTTATCGGCGGAAGTTGTAAGGAAATTTGGTTAAAGGGGAGGGGATAAAAGAAAACCTCCACAGTGGGAGGCTTTCGGTGTTTGGTTTTCGGCTTTTACTAAGACCGAGACTGCCGCTGAATCTAAATTACTCGGTGTCTTTCCAAATAGCACAAGGTTCGATTTTCGCTCGTTGCAGCTTATGGCGATCTCGCTCTGCGTCACGCTTCAACTTGTATGGACCTAGAACCACACGGTACCAGCTACTGCCATCTTTCTTGCGGATCTCACTCGAGATACCTTGGAAGGCAATATCCAACTTACGAGCTTCTGCCTGCGACGAGGTTTTGTAAGCGCCACACTGCATGATGTAAGGGATCTTCGAGATCTCTTGCTCTTTGGCTTTCACTTCGATTTCGCGGCTTGGCAGCGTTTCAACGTAGTCCCATTTCTCTTCAGGAGGCGGCGGAATCACTTTCGCTGGTTTTGGCTTAGGTTTTGGTTTGGTTACCACAGGAGCAGGTGCTGGCGGCTCAGGATCATTACTCAATAGGTAAAGTCCGTAACCAAAACCACCGGCAAGGAGTATCGCCAAAAGACCACTGCGCCAAGGTTTACGGCGAGGGGCTTGTTTTTTGGTCGGTTTTTTCGTACCACGACCGCGCTTTACATAATCTCTATTAGCCACAAGACAATTCAATAGTTGCTGATTCTGCCCTCATGGTAATCCAGATTGCGCGAGGATAATAGTGCAGAAATGGAAGCGGCACATCAAAATGTGCCGCAGATTTGTAAGGGTATTTTTGAAGGTTACATTCGAGGTGGTGCTGTACTGCCTCGAACCACTAATTTAGCTTCAAGTAGACGCGAACCTGCTTGCACATCGTTGCCTTTCAGTAGATCAAGCATCATCAACATCGCTTGGCGTCCAATCTCATAACGAGGCTGAGAAATGGTAGTTAGCGGTGGATCGCAGTATTGAGCGAATTGGATGTCATCAAAGCCGACAATCGATAGGTCTTGAGGAACGCGTAAGCCCAGCTTCTTCGCTTCTTGAATCGCGCCAATGGCCATCGCGTCGTTATGACAGAAGATAGCTGTAGGCTGTTCAGGAAGTGCCAACAATCGACGAACCGCTTGAGCACCGGCTTCAAAAGTAAAGTCGCCGACAGTGCTATAGGCAGGGTTCATTGATACTCCAGCGCGACGCAGCGCTTGTTGATAGCCTTGTTGGCGGAACTTACACAGCGTTGCCGATACTGGCCCTGATATTTGAGCGATACGCTTATGACCTAACTGAGCTAGGTAGTTCACGGCTTCAAATGCAGAGGTCAGGTTATCGATGTGTACGGTAGGAAGTTCAAGTTCAGGGGCAAACTCACACGCCATCACCATTGGTGGTAAGTTCTTTTGTTCAGACTTACTGACGTCAAATGGATGGTCAGTGCCAAGCAATAGCATACCGTCAGCTTGTTTGGTGAAAACTAAGTTAACAAACGAAGACTCACGCTTCTTTTGTTGGCCGCTATCACCCAGTAAGACAAGGTAGTCATTTTCTACTGCGGCATCTTCGATACCACGAATGATCTCGGCGAAATAAGGGTCACAGATATCAGGAACGATAGTGATGATGGTTTTTGATTCGTTGCGACGTAAGTTTCTAGCTAATGTATTGGGTGAGTATCCAGCTTCAAGTACTGCTGTTTCCACTCGTTTGCGAGTCGAAACTGAGACTTTCTCAGGGTTCATCAATGCACGTGATACCGTGGCTGTTGAGACGCCTGCTAGCTGGGCAACATCCTTCATTGTCGCCATAAATTAAACCCTCTTTTAAGTTCCTTTGCCGCCTAAGTATCTAAGGCGTGAATAATAAATGTAATCGAATAGATATTATGAAAGTGTTGCTAACACTTTTTTTATTGCAATATTTTATTCGTTTAATCCGTGTAAAGTTACGGCTAGATTAACAAAAATCACATGACTAGTGTGAAGTTGCTCACGAGAAATATGAAATATTTGTGAACAAACTTATCATTAGTTTTAACCCAAGTGGGTTTAACTCAAATCTTGCGGCTCAATATCGAGTGACCAGCGAACTTTTTTCGCAGCAGGTAACATATTGATGGCCGGCTTGGCACTCATTAATAGCTTCTGCATTAACGAGCGCGTCTGAGTTTGTAAGATTAACTGCCAGCGCGATTTGCCTGCACGTTTTGCTAACGGAGCCGGGGTTGGCCCTAACACCATGCAATATTGGTCAAACAACGGATGTGATTCCAATGTGTGACGAACCTGACGCAAGAACTCTTCCACCAAGCGGGTGTCATTGGCTTCTGCTCTAAACAGCGTCATAAAGGTATAAGGCGGTAACATTGCCTGCTTACGTTCTGCCAGCGCCGTCTGAGCAAAATGGTTGTAGTCTTTGTGTAGCAAGGCTTGCAGCAACCCATGTTCTGGGTGGTGGGTTTGTAAGATCACCTCACCGGGTTTGCTTGATCGCCCTGCGCGTCCCGCTACTTGGATGAATAGCTGGGCAAGACGTTCAGACGCACGGAAGTCACTACTATATAAAGAGCCATCCACATCCAATAACGCCACAAGTGTCACGTCAGGGAAATGGTGACCCTTAGCAAGCATCTGCGTGCCGATAAGAATTTGGAATTCACCCTTACGAATCGACTCGAGCGCGCTTTCTAAGCTGCCTTTACGGCGGGTGCTGTCGCGGTCAATACGAATGGTTTTGTATTCCGGGAATAGTTGACCAAGTTGAGCTTCTAACTGCTCGGTCCCGACACCCACTGTCACTAAGTTTGCAGATCCACAGCCTTGGCAATTGTGCACGATATGCTGCTGAGAACCACAGTGGTGGCAGCGCATCTCATTGCTGTATTGGTGATAGGTGTAGTAAGCATCGCAACGTTTACATTCGGCTGTCCAACCACAATCGTGACACATTAATGCCGGAGAAAACCCTCGACGATTGAGGAACAGCATCACTTGGTTGCCAGCTTTGAGGTGTCTTTGCATCTCTGCAATTAACGACGCAGACAAACCACTTTCTAGATATTCACCTTTAACATCCAACACCTTATTGGTGGTCGGCAGTGCGACACCCGCACGTGAAGTCAGGGTGAGATAACTGTATTTGCCGATCTGAGCGTTGTGCAGCGTCTCAAAGGCTGGAGTCGCCGAGCCTAACACAACCGGGATCTGCGCTTTATGAGCACGCATGATCGCCACATCTCGAGCGTGGTAGCGCAGGCTATCTTGCTGTTTATAAGAGGCATCGTGCTCTTCGTCGACAATGATAATGCCTAGGTCAGCAAACGGCGTGAACAGAGCTGAACGGGTACCAATCACGATGCCCGCTATTTTATCGCGCGCCGATAACCAAGCATTCAGTCGCTCAGAATCGTTTAAGCCCGAGTGGATAACCTCAACAGGTACATTAAAGCGTCGCTTAAAGCGGTTAATCGTTTGAGGGGTGAGACCAATCTCGGGCACGAGCACTAATGCTTGTTTACCTTGGTCGAGAATCGGCTTAATCATATTCAGGTAGACCTCGGTCTTACCTGAGCCAGTGACACCCTCTAGCAGGAAACAACCGAAGTCGGTCTGGCTATTTACGGTCGCAATCGCGATGGCTTGTTCGGCATTGAGTTTAGGCTTGTCTTGGTCGTTTTCAAGATCAACTGGCCACGGCTGACGCTTTGGCTTTTTCTCTACCGATTCAATCCAGCCTTTCTCTTCTAGTGTCTTGAGTACGGCGCTGCCAACTTCTTCATCAATGAACTCTTGATGGGGAACGGGGCCTTGCTCAAGCATATGCATCACTTTGGCTTGCTTGACCGCGCGACCAAAACCTTGCATTAACTGATCTTTGCCTGATGGCGTTAACTGCCACTCAACCAGCGTCGCGAAGTCGGCGGCTTTGCCTTTTCTTAGAGCGCTCGGAAGGGCGTTAGCAAAGGTTTCGCCAAGGGGGTACTGATAAAACTGACTGCACCACATTAACAGTGAATAGACAGATTCCGGCCAAACAGGCTGATTGTCTAATAAGGCTTTAATGGGTTTGAGCTTGTCTAGCTCGAATTCAGATTCGTTAACCAGAGCCGTGACAATGCCGGTTAAGGTTTGTCGTCCAAAAGGCACAGAGACTCGTCCACCAATAATCGGAAATAGGTGGCTTGGAATCTTGTAATCGAACTGCTTGTCGAGTGGAACAGGCAGTGCCACGCGGGCAATCATTGGACGCATAAAGGGACGGCTTTATCTGAGTTGACGAGAGCGAACAGTCTAAAGGATAAGGCGGTTAAATTCGAGGAGCAGTTTGAATGAGAGAGGGCAAGCTAACGCATGGAGGCAGCTTCATCCCCAAATTTCAATCAACGCTTCTGCTTAAAAAGGAAATAAAGACACAATTGGTGAAAAATGTATCAAATCAGTTGATCCTGCCTTATAGATTCATTACTATACTGCGCCTTAAAGGTATGGCTTCGTCACTCTTTTGTGCGAATGCGGTGTCTTTATTTCTTTTTTAAACTACGTGTGGTGTGCGGCTTAGAATCGTATAGCGACACGGCCTACTTGAGGTTATCCCATGAAAGCTGGAATCCACCCAGAATACAAAGCAGTTACTGCTACTTGTTCTTGCGGCAACACATTTGAGTTCAACTCAACGCTAGCAAAAGAATCAATCCACCTAGACGTATGTGACAAATGTCACCCGTTCTACACTGGTAAGCAACGTATCGTAGATACAGGCGGCCGTGTTGATCGCTTCAACAAGCGTTTCGGTGCTCTTTCTAGCAAGAAGTAATTCTCGCTATTTAGACATAAAAAGGACACTTCGGTGTCCTTTTTTGTTGCCTGCAATTTGTAAAATTACTGACTTCCATTCAAGTATCCATCTCACCTAACGATAAGTTGCCTCTTTATTCTATTGCAGGGCAGTTCCTTGCTTATCATTCACCACTAAAATTCCGCACGAAAGTTCAACAAGCGATAGTAATTTCAACTGCTCACTGGTCTTATTAGTAGTGAAATCTCGTTTTTTAATGAGACAGAGGCTTCAACCACCTAGGAACTTTGAAGTACATCCATTAACATGAACAAGATCCCCCAAATAATAATATCCTAGGAACCTACACCTATGTCTGAAGACAGCAGCCAAGCTCAATCCTCTCAAGAATTATCACCTCAAGAACAATTCCGTCAGCAAGCTCTTGATTATCATGAGTTCCCGATTCCAGGCAAAATTGCCGTAGAACTGACGAAGCCTGCAAACTCTGCAGAAGACCTAGCACTTGCATACAGCCCAGGCGTGGCTGAGCCTGTTCGCGAGATCGCACAGAACGTTGATAACGTCTATAAGTACACAGGTAAAGGCAACATGGTTGCTGTTATCTCTAACGGTACAGCGATTCTTGGCCTAGGTAACCTTGGTCCTATTGCTTCTAAACCAGTAATGGAAGGTAAAGCGCTCCTGTTTAAGCGTTTTGCTGGTTTAGATTCTATCGATATTGAAGTGAAACACCGCACAATCGATGAGTTCGTTGATACGGTTGCGAATATCGCAGATACATTCGGCGGTATTAACCTAGAAGACATCAAAGCACCAGACTGTTTTGAGATTGAACGTCGCCTGATTGAACGTTGTGATGTGCCGGTATTCCACGATGACCAACACGGTACAGCGATTGTAACGGCAGCGGGTATGCTGAACGCGATCGAGCTTCAAGGTAAGAAACTTGAAGAGTGTAAGATCGTTTGTTTAGGTGCTGGCGCAGCGGCGGTTGCTTGTATGGAACTACTGATTAAGTGTGGCGCTCAGCGTGAAAAAATCTACATGCTTGACCGTAAAGGTGTGATTCACACTCGTCGTGATGACCTAAATGAATACAAAGAGCTGTTCGCAAATAACACTGACAAGCGAACGCTTGAAGATGTTATCGAAGGCGCTGACCTATTCTTGGGTGTATCGGGTCCTAACCTACTGCCTGCTGAAGCACTAACGTTGATGGCTGATAAGCCTGTTGTGTTTGCATGTTCAAACCCAGATCCAGAGATCAAGCCTGAGCTTGCACACGAAGTTCGTTCTGACCTAATCATGGGTACAGGCCGCAGTGATTACCCTAACCAAGTAAACAACGTACTTTGTTTCCCATTCATTTTCCGTGGTGCACTAGACGTGCGTGCGAGCGAAATTAATGACGAAATGAAGCTAGCGGCGGTTAAAGCGATTCGTGAACTGGCGAAAGAAGCAGTTCCAGCTGAAGTACTAGCAGCTGCGGGCGAGACTGCACTGGAGTTCGGTAAGGGTTACATCATTCCTAAGCCAATGGACCCACGTCTACTTCCTCGCGTAGCACGAGCAGTTGCGGAAGCGGCTGTTGAATCTGGCGTAGCTCGTATCGAGATGCCTGCTAACTATATGGCTTAATAGCTGTTGCTCTATTGAGCCAAAAAGAATAATAAAAAACCGACTCATCTGGAGTCGGTTTTTTTATGTCTATCATTCACAGCGCAATCATAAAAAGCTATGCGCGATGTGATAAATAAGGTTCAGCTAGAGCGAATCAATAATGAAGGCAGTGACTGAGTTGTTTTTATTCTTCGTCAAACGCTTCGAACTCGATACCCATCTCTGTCATCAGCTTTTTCACTTCAGCAGGAATATCGTCTGGGCGGTCTTTACGAAGGTCTTCATCCGTTGGTAGTGGTTGGCCTGTGTACGCATGTAGAAAGGCTTCGCACAGTAGCTCACTGTTTGTTGCATGGCGTAGGTTATTAATCTGGCGGCGAGTACGCTCGTCAGTAAGAACCTTTAACACTTTTAGAGGGATAGAAACTGTAATTTTCTTTACTTGTTCGCTTTTCTTTCCATGCTCAGCATATGGGCTTATGTATTCACCATTCCAGTCGGCCATTGCGTACCTTCATCACTTTAGTTGTTAGAATAAATTAATAGTGGTGATTTTAGCGGGATTTACTGCCATAAGCAAAGACATATAGACATATAGACGTCTAGAAGTGTTGACGTCTCACGTTTATGAAAGTAAAGTGAATAACATATATCTAACACAGCCGCAAAATGCCGACAAGCAGCTGTGATTCTCAGACGCAAAACTTGTAAGGAAGCACCTATGAGCAGCCGGAAGCCAGCAACAATCGCAGTACGTACTGGTATCGAGTCAGACACGCAACACCATGCCGTTGTCCCACCCATTTATCTTTCGACTAACTATGGGTTTCCCGCTTTTGGTGAAGTGCCAAAGTACGATTACACCCGTTCTGGTAACCCAAACCGCGGTTTATTAGAGACGGCACTGTTTGAGCTTGAATCAGGCAAAGGCGCGGTTGTGACTAACTGCGGTACTTCGGCGCTTAACTTATGGGTTTCGGCTTTCTTAGGCGGCGATGATCTTATTATTGCACCGCACGACTGCTACGGCGGTACGTACCGTCTGTTTAACACTCGCTCGCTAAAAGGTGACTTCAAAGTTCTGTTCGTTGATCAATCGGATCAAGCCGCGCTGGATGCGGCGATCGCGCTTAAGCCAAAGTTGATCTTAATCGAAACACCATCGAATCCACTGGTTCGTGTGGTTGATATTGCAGAAACTTGCCGTAAAGCGAAAGAGGTTGGTGCTCTGGTTGCTGTCGACAACACGTTTTTGACTCCTGTGTTCCAAAAGCCTTTAGAACTGGGTGCGGATTTTGTTATCCACTCAACCACTAAGTACATCAACGGACACTCGGACGTTATTGGTGGCGTTGTCGTCACGAAAACGGAAGAGCACGCTGAAGAGCTAGCATGGTGGGGCAACTGTATTGGTGCGACCGGCACACCATTTGATAGCTACATGACTCTACGTGGTATTCGTACGCTAGGTGCGCGTATGCGAGTTCATGAAGAAAGCTCACGTGAAATTCTGGCATCTCTGCAGCAACAAGATTTAGTAGGCACTATTTACCACCCAAGTCTTCCTGAACACCCAGGTCATGATATTGCGAAGAAACAGCAGTTTGGCTTTGGTTCAATGCTGAGCTTTGAGTTTTCGGGCTCATTCGAGGCGCTTAAATACTTTGTTGATAAGTTAGAGCTGTTTTCTTTGGCAGAATCATTGGGCGGCGTTGAAAGCCTGATTTGTCACCCTGCGTCTATGACTCACCGCGCGATGGGCGAAGAAGCATTAGCAGAAGCGGGTGTTTCTCAGCAACTACTGCGTCTATCTGTTGGCCTTGAAGATGCAGAAGACCTAATCGATGACCTCAAGCAAGCGTTTGAAAAGACACAGCGCTTTATCGCTGAAGGGGAGGGTTAATAATGGCAACCTTTCGCCAGCTACATAAATTTGGTGGCAGCAGTTTAGCGAATCCTGAATGTTACCAACGCGTGGTCAACATTCTTAGAGAATACTCATCAGCATCTGATTTGGTGGTGGTATCGGCAGCAGGCAAAACAACCAACCGTTTAATTGAATTTGTTGAAGCGCTCGACAAAGATGGTCGTATTGCCCATGAATGCCTACAAGCACTTCGTCAGTTCCAACTCGATCTGATTGAAGCACTGCTTGAGGGTGAATCAGCCGCACAACTTACTGCAACCATTCAACAAGAATTTACCGCTTTGGGTGAGCTAACGGCTCCCTTGAGCGAAGCACAAAAAGCAAAAGTGCTAGGACACGGTGAGGTTTGGTCTTCACGTCTACTCGCGGCTTTGTTGTGCCAACATGATTTACAAGCCGTTGCTCAAGATGCGCGTGCTTTTTTACGTGCAGAAGTGGGCGCTCAGCCTGAAGTCGACCGCGCACGTTCTTACCCTCTGATTAAAGAAGCTCTGGCGCAGCATGCACATTGCCGCGTGGTGATTACGGGCTTTATGGCTCAGAACTGCGAGGGTGAAACCGTACTGCTTGGTCGCAACGGTTCGGATTACTCAGCGACCGTGATTGGTGCTTTGGCTGAAATTGAACGCGTGACGATTTGGAGTGATGTGGCGGGCGTTTACAGCGCTGACCCTCGTCTGGTTTCAGATGCGTGTCTATTGCCTCTACTTCGCCTTGATGAAGCCAGCGAATTGGCTCGTCTTGCCGCTCCAGTGCTTCACAGCCGAACACTACAGCCTGTGGCTCAAAGTGCTATGGATTTAAGCTTACGCTGCAGCTATCAGCCAGAAGCGGGCTCTACACAGATCGAGCGTGTATTGGCATCGGGTCGTGGCGCAAAAATTATTACCTCTTTGGATGAAGTGCTTATCGTGCAACTGACCTTTGGTCACGGCCATGATTTCGACCGTCTAGAGAGTGAAGTGCTTGAAGGGCTTAAGCGTGCTCAACTTGAGCCGCTTGCTTATGAGCTTGAACCGGATCAACACTGTTTGCGTCTTGCCTACACAGAAGAGATCGCTGGTGGTGCATTAGAATATCTCCAAGACCATGCGATTGAAGCTGAGATTAAGCTAAAAGAAGGTTTCTCTCTGATTGCTGCAGTGGGTGCGGGTGTGACTAAGAACCCGAACCATTGCTACGGTTTCTACCAGCAGCTTAAGAGCTCTCCGGTTGAGTTCATCTCAGAAGCGAACTCAGGCTTAAGCTTGGTGGCTGTGATTCGTAAGAGTGAAACATCAAGTCTAGTGAAAGGCATTCATTCTCAACTGTTCCAAGCGCAGAAGCGTGTTGCGATTGCCTTGTGTGGTAAGGGCAATATTGGTTCAAGCTGGTTAAGCCTGTTTGCTGAGCAAAAAGCGGAACTTGAAAAGCGCCGTGGAATGAACTTTGAATTGGTTGCCGTGGTTGATAGCCAAACCTATTGGTTCGACGATCAAGGCATTGATGCGACTTCGGTAGGTAAGCGCTTTGACGACGAAGCGATTGCTAACAATGGTAACGACTGGTTAGAGCGTTTGGGCTCTATTCAAGGTTATGACGAAGCAGTGGTTCTGGATGTGACTGCGAGCCCAGTGCTTGCAGCAAAGTATCTGCAAATCGCACAACAAGGTATTCACCTAATCTCGGCGAACAAGGTGGCAGGTTCTGCATCGAGCGAGTATTACCATCAAGTACAAGATGCTTTCGCTAAGATCAGCCGTCATTGGTTGTACAACGCGACAGTGGGTGCTGGATTGCCGATTAACCACACGGTACGTGACCTACGTGAAAGTGGCGATGACATCATTGCGTTGTCTGGCATTTTCTCGGGCACGTTGTCTTGGTTGTTCCAACAGTTTGATGGCACCGTGCCGTTCAGCGAGTTGGTTGACTTAGCATGGCAACAAGGCCTTACGGAACCTGACCCTCGTGCTGACCTAGATGGCTCAGACGTGATGCGTAAGCTGGTGATTCTGGCGCGTGAATCTGGTTTGGATATCGAACCTGAAAACGTAAAAGTGGAATCGCTCGTACCTGCAAAGCTGCAAGATCTATCTGTGGATGACTTCTTCGACAAAGCTTCTGTACTGAGCGAAGAGCTGGCTGAGCGTTTAGAGAAAGCGCACTCTCAACAGAAAGTTCTACGTTACGTAGCGCGTTTGGAGAAGAACGGTAAGGCAACCGTAGGCGTTGAAGCACTGTCTAAAGAACATGCTCTGGCGAACTTGTTGCCTTGCGACAACATCTTTGCGATTGAGAGCAAATGGTACAAAGATAATCCATTGGTTATCCGTGGCCCAGGTGCAGGACGTGAAGTCACAGCTGGTGCAATTCAATCTGATCTAAACAGAATGTCTAGCCTGTTTTGATTTTCAAATCGGTTGGTTTAGTGTCTAAATAGCATACTATTCACTAAGATAAATGAGGCTGAAAGCACGATGTGTTTCTCAGCCTTTTTTCTTCCTTATTTCTGCTTTGCGACCCATCTAATGACTTGAGTTTTACTCACGATCTACTTGAAAAAAATTCATAATGGATCTGTTGACATTAAATCGTATTCAATACATCCTACAGACATATAGACGTCTAAACGTCGTTTAAGGATTTGAGTTTTTAGTGGTTGCTTTTGCCACAGGGAGAGTAAGATGGGATACACACACGCTAGTCATATCGACGCTTTAAATCAGAATATCGCTGAGCTTTCTGACAACATCAATGTGTCATTTGAGTTTTTTCCACCAAGCAATGAGAAGATGGAAGAGACCCTGTGGAATTCTGTTCACCGTCTTAAAACACTTCAACCAAAGTTTGTATCGGTAACTTACGGTGCAAACTCGGGCGAACGTGACCGTACTCACTCAATCATTAAAGAAATTAAGAACCAAACCGGCCTAGTGGCTGCACCGCACCTAACGTGTATTGATGCGAGTCGCGAAGAGCTGATTCAAATTGCCGACGATTACTGGGCGAATGGTATCGAGAGTATTGTTGCGTTGCGTGGTGATATTCCAGCAGGCGGCGGCGCGCCAGATATGTACGCATCTGACCTAGTCGAGCTACTTAAATCTCGCCACGATTTTGATATCTCAGTAGCGGCATTCCCTGAGGTTCACCCTGAAGCAAAAAGCGCTCAATCGGATCTTATTAACCTTAAGCGTAAAGTCGATGCGGGTGCTAACCGTGCTATCACTCAGTTCTTCTTCGATGTTGAAAGCTACCTACGTTTCCGAGACCGCTGTGTGGCGGCTGGTGTAGATGTTGAAATTGTTCCGGGCATCCTACCGGTTTCTAACTTCAAGCAAGCGTCTCGCTTTGCTGCGATGAACAACGTAAAAGTACCGGGTTGGATGGCGAAGCAGTTTGAAGGTTTGGATGATGATCCAACGACTCGTCAGCTTGTTGGTGCTAGCCAAGCAATTGATATGGTTCGTACACTGAGCCGTGAAGGTGTGAAAGACTTCCACTTCTACACGCTAAACCGTGCAGAAATGACTTACGCACTTTGCCACACATTAGGTGTTCGTCCACAAGTCGCTGCGCTTTAAGCAAAGTCTAAGAAGTAAAGCCTAAGTGCTTGTAAAAGCCTCTGGCTGTAAAATTTCAAATCCTATAGATACAAAAAAGGCTTGGACTCTAAGAGTTCAAGCCTTTTGCTATTCTAGCTTCTAGCTTCTAGCTTCTAGCTT
>NZ_AJZD02000120.1 GCF_000272105.2 Vibrio splendidus 12E03 | reverse complement strand
CCACCGCACTTCCCTTCATCAATTTATACATACTCACTGTTCCTATGCGGTACTCAATCCTATTCTTTTTTTAGACTAACCAAACCAAACTAGACTGTCTAGTTTGATTATGTTAAAAATAAGTTTCATCGTTAATGATTGATAAAACCATCACAAAAAGCATAATGCTTAGCGCAGAACGAAATGCATTGAACTGAGCAACACCAAGCAACGAGAAACAGCACGTGACTAAAATCATCAAGAGTGAACAGAAGAGATCGCAGATCTTAACCGCAGCAAGCCAACTTTTCTCTGATCATGGCTTCAAGATCAATATGGATCAGATAGCGAAAGCAGCGAACGTTTCTAAGCAAACGGTCTACTCCCACTTTAAAAATAAAGACGAACTTTTCGAAACCTGCATGCAGACCAAGTGTGCGGAGCGCGAACTCAGCCCTTCAGCATTTGATATGAATGCCACTTTGGAAGACGAGTTGGTGAAATTTGGTGTGAAGTTTCAAGATTTGTTACTTGATGAGCAATCCAGACAGACCTTTCAAAATGCGGTGAGCCAATCCAACACGCACCCAGAGATCGCCTCTATCTATTTAGAAACTGGGCCACAAAAAACCACCCTTTTGCTCGCCGATTATCTACAAAGCAAAGTTGACTCGGGTGATTTGATCTTATCAACGTCAAGCTCGCCGATCATTGCAGCAAGACAGCTCCTGCTGATGTTCCATGGTAAGTCGGCGTATTGGGGATTCTTCGGACACGAAAGCGGTGAGTCTGAGCAAGAGAGGCTTCTCTACACCAAAGAGTGTGTCGCGCTGTTCTTAAACGGCAATCAGCCTCGTTAATTTTAAAATATTTATCCGTTAGCCAACCATAGAAACTGACTCAAGCAGCAGTTCATAGAAACGTTTTGCGGCTGGGCCAGTCTTCGCCCCTTTCGGCAGAGTCAGATGCAGCGGAACGTGATAACCACTGCCATTTTCAACATTGAGCACCGTCAGTTTATTTCCGCCTCGGCTTTCCACAATGTGCTTTGGTAATCGGCAATAACCCACGCCCTGCTCTACCGCGACAAACGCATGGTCGAAATTATCCACCGTAATGCGCTGACTCGACTTCAACCAACCCACATCCTGTTTACTCCCTTGGTTTTTAGTTCCTTGACTGGATCGTGCACCTAAATCCCTCACCACAATTTGTGGCAAAGACGACAATTGATTCAACGACACAGAAGCAGCACTTGCTAACAGATGTGAACTCGCAACAACAGGCTCCATCATAGTAAAACCAAAAGCCTCAGCAGAATGATTGGTGACAGGCAGATTGATGATGGCAACATCAGCGAGCTCTTGAGTGACCATTTCAGTCGTCTTAGACAACGACGTTTCCATCACTTGAATTGATGTTGTGCTGTTCTCAGCCATAAATTGCGCCATCGGTTTGTATAGACGTTCAAGACAACACAGATGATCCACAGCGACCACGATTTCAGATTCGACGCCTTTCGCAAGCTGTTCACTAATGAGTTCCAACTCTCTCGCCTGCTCCAACATGCTGCTTGCACGGCGCAACAGTGATTTGCCATCTTCCGATAGCACCGCCCTGCGACCTTCAACTTGCACCAAAGACACACCCAATTGATCCTCCAATTTTCTCAAAGCATAAATCAGCGTGGTATGGCTCTTATTCAATTGCACTGCCGCCGCTTGAATGCTGCCTGCACGGTCAATTTCGTAAAGCGTTTGCCATTGGTCTAGGGTGGTCTTTAATCTCATCGGTCTAAAATCCTGACGGTTAATGGCAATATTATGAACTTTTCTGTCTGTTTTTTACAGGTAATATGAGTTTCAACAACAAACGAGAATGGCTTGTTTGTCTTAAATACCTATTTGCTAAACAGAATTTGTTAAACGGAGAAACACCATGAAACTACTACAAGTTGATTTTGAATTTTCAGGCCCTTTCGGTGAAGAGATGTCAAACGCACTCGTTGACCTAGCAAAATCTATTAACAACGAACCGGGCATGATCTGGAAAATCTGGACAGAGAACGAAGCAGAAAAACTGGGGGGCGGCGTCTACTTATTTGAAGATCAGCTGAGTGCTGAAACCTATCTGGCGATGCATGCTGCTCGCTTAAAAGAGATGGGCGTAGCGGAAGTGCGTGGGGTGATTTTTGACGTCAATCAGCCATTAACTACCATTAATAAAGGCCCAATCAACGCTTAACGCATCGCTCACTCAAGTATTGAGCAAAGAGACAGATTAGCGATATCACCAAGTTGAAAAAGAGATCGACACAATGAACAACAAAACATTCTTGAGCTTACACGGCATCATTTACGCAGGGTTTGCCTTCGCGCTGTTTTTCCTACCCACCGTTATGTGGCCAATGTACGGCGTAGAGATCAATGATAAATACGCGTACTTTCTCTCTCAACACACCAGTATCTTTTTGGGTGGTATCGCTGCAATAAGCTGGCTGCTTAGAGACATTGAACCTGGCGTATCCGCTAAAAAGCTCATCCAAGGCTTGGTTGTCACCAATATGCTCGGCGCTATCATCACATTGTATGCGGCGTTTACAGGAATATTTGTTGGCTTTGGCTGGAGTGATCCTGCGTTCTTCCTTTCACTATCGGTGCTCAGCGTGTTGCAGGTTCATCGACAAGGCTAGTTCATACAAAACCAAACCAATAAAAAAGGAACAGATGCACTCATCATCTGTTCCTTTTTCTCAATCAACTGTCGTTAACCTAGCGCGTTCAACTTATTTGCTGTGCTCAACGTAAATCAATTCATCAGTATTGAAGCCACGCTCTTTAGACATGCTTTTGAACTTCTCCATCACCTCTGGCGCAACTTCGGGTGTTCTTGAAAGCAGCCATAAGTAATCAGTATCTGGACCTGAAACAAACGCGTATTGGTAGCCCTCTTTGTCCAATTCAAACACCACATAAGCTCCGTAGAAAGGGCCAAAGAAAGACACTTTCAGATAGCCTTGTTCAGAGCCTTCAACGAAGTACGCTTTACCTTCCGCTTCGTTCCACTCACCCTCTTCGGCAGAGTATCCACGGTTAATCACCTTTACGCCGCCATCATCACGCAGGCTGTACTCAGCGCTGATGTTATCTAAGCCACGCTCAAACGAGTGATCCAAACGAGCCACTTCATACCATTTCCCTAGGTATCGATCTAACTCAAACTGTTGAACAGGCTTAACCCTTTCGGGCATGCCGACACAACCACCCAATAAGATCACGCTAAGCAGCAATAATATTTTTTTCATCCTAACCTCGACTTGTTTTTATTAGTAATGCGAGTAAGTCTCGTGAAAACAAAAACTCACATCCTTGGTAATACGTTAAATCCATTTTTATAGTTCACTTAACTGTAATTTATTCAGAATCTTATGTGAATCGTTTAGTCTGCGAATGAATCAATGACGTTTCATTGCTATTCGATATTGAGTCGGTGTCACCTGTTTATAGGATTTAAACTGACGATTGAAGTTGGCTTGGTTGTCGTATCCCACTTTCTCCAAGATCAAACTGACCAGCAATGAGGTATTAATCAGTAAGTCGCACGCGACGTTCAACCTGATCTTTTTAAGTCGTTGACTGAAGCTCTCTTTATAGTGCTTTTGAAATAAACGCCTAACACTGCTCTCACTGATGTATAAGTGACTGGCTAAATCGTTAATCGAGATATCTTGAATAAAGTGATTCATTAAGAAGGCTTCGACCTTATCTAGCTTATCGCTGATCTCATCACCTTCATTGTCCTTAAAGATCGGGTTGATCAACTGCACCACTTCTTGGTCATCAAGTAATACCGAAAACAACGAGAATAAGGTGAGTAACTGTTGGTGTGGCGTTTTCTCCATCACCCTGTCTAACAGTTCAGTCGCCTTCTCTGCCGAACTAGGAGAGAACTGCAATCCTTTCTTTGAACCTTCCAGCAGTGCACGCAACGGTTCAAGCTCTCGACAACTGGCTATCAACGGCTCTATCCAGTCTTTACGAAACCAAATCACATGTGTTTCACATACTCGTTGGTCATCCGTGCTGTCGTCCGAATAAATAGCGTGGGGCAAGTCCGGCCCAACCAAAATCATATGATTATGGAACACATCGCTTTGGTGATGCCCAATAAAACCATGGCCAATAAAGTGACGATGAATCGCTATCTCATACTCTTCGTGCCGGTGCCAACCATAGTTTTTACTGTTCTCGACAATTTTCTTATAGCGCCAAGACATGCCAACTCGTTGTGGCACTTTTTCCAAGTAACCTTTCATTACGATACTCAATGACCTTTTAATATTGAAAGTATACGTAACAAACCACCCAAATCAGCACATTGACTGAAAAGTATTGAACATTGCGCTGACGGTACTCTTCTCTTCGTCTCCGATAAATATACTGCAAGTGAACTTAATCAGGAGAGCAACTATGGACACTTTATTATTAAAAATTCGCGATATGATTCTTGCCACACGTCAGCAGTGGATCGGCGAGATCACCTACAGCCACAATATTAAAGGTGATCACACCTGGAAATTCTATGGCTATAACTCTTATGACGAATATAAGAAAGATCTGCGTAATAGCTTAAGACAAGAGTCGTAATGTAAGGCTTATTCAAACCACAATTCATTGATTAATCGCGGTTTTTATTTGTCATTCATGTAGAGTTTCACACTTGCCACTCGCTTTCTATACTTACTAAACAGTGGAACATGGAAGACATAATAATGAATAACAAGCTCACTCTGCCACGCACTGCATGGATAGCATTACTCGCAGGCTTAACCGCCGTAACGCCGGTGCTTGCACAAGCCAACACTATTGTTCAGACACAGACAACAGTTCAAGCGCAAACAGCTGTTAAAAGCCAAAGTGCTGACCAAATTTTTACCAATGCAGATATATATGGGCATCGCGAGTCAGACTCGATCGCTACCCATAACGGCAAGATCATCTTCATCGGTAACCAATCACAGGCGCAAACTTTTCAAGGGCAAAGCACTGATGTCATTGATCTAAACAATGCCTTTGTCTTGCCGGGATTTATTGATAACCATAACCATGTGTTTGAAGTCGCCTCAGAGCTGGGTGGCAATTGTGAACTCGACTCTGAAGCGACGTTAGAAGAGCAAATTCCCTACTTAGAAGCGTGTAAGATCAATGCTGATACCGATGGCAGAGGTTGGCTAATGGGTTATGGTTTTTCTTTGGAAGCGACTCTCGATAGCGATTCTGACTATACGCCGCTAGAGATCATCGACAGTATCTTCCAGGATCGCCCAGTGGTGATCATGGAGCAGACTTCACACTCGATGTGGGTCAACTCAAAAGCACTAAAAATCGCTCGAATCAGCCAGCAATCTCTAGACCCACAAGGCGGTGTTTATTTAAAAGACCAAGACAGTGGCAAGCTCAATGGCATCTTATTAGACAATGCTGGCGATCAACTGATGGAGATGGCTTGGAACAGCCAAAGCGAACTGTTTGAGCAAAGCTACCAAGGGTTAATGTTCGGACTTGAGGAAGCGGCAGCCCACGGCATTACCACCATAGGTGACGGCCGAATGTATTGGAAACGAGGTTGGTATGACGTTTGGCTAGAGGCCGAGCAAAATCAAGACTTAACGGCGCGTGTATCGCTGCGCCCTTGGATGTACCCATCGATGGCAATACCTTCTCAATTAGAAGTCTTTGAGAAGATGTATTCCGACGATAAAAGCCGTCTGTTACTTGTCGATCAGGTGAAAATGTACAGTGATGGCATCTTCATCAATGGCACCGCCAAAACGCTCGCACCCTACTTAGATACTTATCTGCCCCAGTCTCCCAATGGCTTGAACTATATTCCGCCAGAACAAATGAAAGAGTGGCTAACTGCACTCGAAAAGATCGGCTTTAGTGCCCACATTCATGCCATTGGTGATGGAGCGGTTCGTGAATCGCTTGATGCGATAGAAAGCATTCGCAAACAAGGTTCAACCAAACCCTACACCCTAACCCATGTCGAATTAGTCAATGATGAAGATGTGCCACGCTTTCGCCAATTAGATGTAACTGCAGATTTCCAAGTTGGCTCTGATTACGTTGCAAGGCATCAACACCAATGGGCTGAAGTTTTCCAAGGTGCTCGCCGTGCTAAAGCCATGATGAACCTCGATGCAATACTCAAGACCGACGCCAATATCACCCTAAGCAGTGACTGGAACGTACACGACATCAACCCATTGGTCGGCATCGCGAACAGCTTAATCATGGGCAAAACCGGCCTAACCGATATCTATACCGCGATCGACGCTTACACGCTCAATGCCGCCAAAAGTCTTGGAATTGAAGACGTAACAGGTTCTATTGAGGTAGGAAAATCCGCTGACTTCGCCATTCTCGACCGCGACATCACCACAGTTTCAGCAAGACAAATCGCTAAGACTCAAGTGTTGATGACGGTGTTACGAGGAGATGTGGTTTACGAAAAATAGAGCCAACCGGCGCATCGAATTAGTTATCGCAACTCAAACGAAAACGAGCCAGCTTATTCAGCTGGCTCGTTTGTTATTCACATCTGTATTTTAATTCTGTTACGCGTTGGTCTCTTTAAGCGCTTTCACATTTGAATCTTGTTTGTCATCCAGAGCAAAGTAGATCTTCGATACAATCACTTCAGCAACCAGAATCGTAAATACCACCGCGAAGAACGCTACCACACCGCCCCAAGGGCCTGTAAAACTCACCTTATCTCCGAACAGAAGGTTAATCGCTTCTAGCATCACGAACTTTGAGCCCACCAAGATAATGTAAGTGGTGATTGCTCGGTAAACCTTAGGCGCGGTGCCCGGCTTGCTTTTGAAGTGCTCAGCAATCTTGTGCTCTAAACCAATAGAGAGCTTCAACAACAACTGCAACAACAACGCCGCAATCAAAGAGATAGTGAAAGACTCAATGTTGACGAAGTCCCAGTACTCATCGAAGAAGTTAAGTACGACCAAGTCCACCAGCACTGCTAATGTGTAACCTACGAATAGACGTTGTGGTGTGTTGAATCCGTAAACTTTGTCTGATTTAGTCATTCTGTCTCTCTCTAATCTAATCTAATTTGATAAGTCGCCTTGATTTGAAATACATCTTAGCGTTCGAATCGAAGCGAAACTTACCATTTCATGACATCGCCAATATTCATTCCTCAAATTAATAATTCGACAGAAACCCCCTTCTTTCTCTTATAGCAATAGCAAAAACACGCCCAATTCATCACTGTCACCAAATGGCCATTCTTCAAATGCCGCGCCCCATATGATGACTCCATCAGCGACACACACTCATTTCCAAAAGGTGCAGACTATGAAAAAGCTAATCACTAACGCGAACGTATTTAACGGTGTTGATAACAACTTAATCGAGAACGTATCAATCCTCATCGAAGATAACTTGATCACTCAGATTGGCGAGATTGATTCAACGTTAGCCGATGAAATTATTGATGCTCAAGGCGGCACAGTCATGCCAGGCCTGATTGATGCGCACGTTCATATCACGCTCTCTGCCTCTTTTAATGTCATTGATACAATGACCCGTGAAGAAGTGGCGATTCGCTCAGCAAAGATTTCAGAAGAGATGTTGATGCGCGGTTTTACGACTATTCGTGATGTGGCGGGTAACACGCTTGGCCTAAAGAAAAGTATCGATAACGGTTACGCAACTGGCCCACGAATTCTTCCTTCAATGGCCGCTATATCTCAAACCTGTGGTCACTCCGATTACCGTCAGAACCAAGCACAAGAACGTTTGGCAAACGGTCACGAAGATTCACCAATGATGAAGCTAGGTGCCATGAAAATTGCTGATGGTCGTTCAGAAGTTTTAAAAGCCGTGCGTGAACAGCTGTTTATGGGCGCTTCTCAAATCAAGATCATGGCTGGCGGTGGTGCATCTTCAACATTCGACCCACTAGACACGTTGCAATTCACATCAGAAGAAATGAAAGCCGCGGTTGATGCCGCTTCTGATTATGGCACTTATGTTGCCGCGCACATCCACACCTCTGATGCGATGCGCCGAGCAGCCGAAGCGGGCGTGATGTCTTTCGAACACGCAACAATTATGGATGACGACATTGCCGAGATCATCAAAGAGAAAGGCATTTGGGTGATTCCTTCTTACTTTACTTCTTCATTGATTGCAGAACGCAAGATCCCACTGCCGAACGAAGAGACATACCGCAAGACAGAACGCGTAGGTAAAGCCATGTTCAAATCGGCGGAACTGATTAAGAAATACGATATTCAGAACATTGCTTTTGGCACTGACTGCGTGGGTGAAACCAACGTTCATGCTACACAATTGAATGAACTTGGTGCGATTGAGAAAACATTCGATACCATCACCGCACTTCGCATGGCGACATCAAACTGTGGACGCCTGTTCGAAATGTCGACTTACCAACACCCTTACCAAGAAGGCCAATTAGGTCAGATTGTTGAAGGTGCGTATGCCGATCTATTGATCATCGATGGTAACCCACTGGAAAGTGTTGCTTGTGTCGCAAACACAGAGACACAAAAACTGATCATGAAAGACGGCAAAGTGTACAAAAACACGCTTTAACCTCGAAAAGCGATCTTCCTCTACCCCACAAAAAAAACCTAAAGCAAATAACCGAGATGACTAACTTGGTTGTTTGATTTTTTTTGATCGCCTAAAGCTGATTTCGCTTTCGACCAACAAACTCTAACAACAACTCAATTCTATTTTTGAACAATATAAACTCTGGCTAAAAAACAAAGGCGGCGAACGAGCACAATAAGGTAATACCGATCTAAGTAATCTAGCGCTTCAAGATGTTGACCTTCGTTGCGCCAACCTGATACGTACCGATTTTAGTGGCGCCGATTTATCGGGTGCGAACATGAATGATGCTGACATCACCTACGCCAACATGAGTCACGCCCAAATGCTCAACGTCGATTTACTGCGCGCCGATTTATTTCGCACCGATTTCAGCAATGCCCAAGTCAGTGACTCTGCTTTCAAACGAATCGACACAGGCAATACCATTATTGAGTTGCGAGATCCTACCCGACAGTGTCTCTCTGCCAATTAGGCTCAAACAGTTACTATCTGCAATGCGCTGATATAAGGGCAGCGCATACCCAAGCAACATATCCCCAAACAAATCGAATAAGCATGGCCTATACATAACCCGACAAACGAGTTGGCGTGAATGGTATGAATGTTGGCGGTATTTGCACTGCAAGCAAACACTCCGATCTTTATTCTAATTCCATAAATCAGCACACGGAGTGAAGATAGATCTAGCAAGCTAGATTTCGAAACAAGGATAGTGACTTTCTAACTTGGGATAGAAACTATGACTATCAATGAATTAAAGCGCAGAGATTTTTTCAAAGTTATGGGAAAAGGCGCCGTTTCAGCTGCGGCTATCTCTCTGCCCACCTTAGCGAATGCAACTTCGCCAACCAATTTGCCTTCAGATCACCAAACCGTTGACTCGCCACTGGATGCGACCGAGATGGCGAATCTAATAAGAGACAAAAAAGCCTCGCCAAAAGAATTCGTGCAAGAAGCCATCTATAAAATTCGCCAGACCAATGATCAGGTTAATGCAGTTGTTTCTGAGTGCTTTGACTTAGCGCTAGAGCGTGCAAACTCATTTAACCCGAACTCACCCTTTGCCGGTGTGCCTTTCTTGGTAAAAGACTGCGTTGATGTTGTTGGGCTTGAATGCACCTTGGGTTCGAAGCTAAACCAAGGCAGAAAACCCAACGCGACCTCTTGGTTTATTCGAGCGACTCAAAATGCGGGGCTGAACACCATTGGCATGACGAACATCCCCGAGATGATGACACTAGGCTGCACACAGAACTCCCTTTACGGCGCTACACGCAACCCATGGGATCTAAGCCGAGGTGTTCACTCATCGACTGGCGGTGGCGCAGCGGCGATTGCAGCTGGCTATGTACCCTTAGTGCATTCTACTGATGGCGGCGGCTCTTCTCGTATGCCCGCTTCAGCGACTGGTATTTTTGGCTTTAAACCAAGTCGAGAATCTTTGATCTCAGGGCTAACTGACGGTTCAACAAACGAAGGTTTTACTCATCAATCGTTTATGTCGAGAACCGTTCGTGACGCTGCTTTGGCAGTTTCAGTCACAGAGCAACATACAAAGAATGATTTTGAGACGCCTTTTCCTCGAACCCCAATAGGAATGGTTAATGCTTCTCTTAACCGTCAGATAAAGATTGGCGTCACCCTTAAAGATATCCAAGGTAGGCTTCCTGATGAAGATACGCTTGCAGCCATTCGTTCTACGGTCTCTTTGCTCGAAAGCCTTGGGCATATCGTTATCGAAGTTGAACAACCAATCCAAGATGGCGATGTGTTCATGCGTAACTATATGGGCGTATTTGGCAACAAGATGGCAAGCTTTGCTGAGCAATTCGACCACTTAGGTATGCCGCTAGAATCGATGCCAGACAAAGTCAGCGATAACGTCATCTATTTAGCTCGCACGATGCAAGCTCGCTTAAAAGCCACTCCTAGCTTGTATATCGACTCTCAAGAACGATGCCGAAACTTCGCAACCAGTCATAACCGAGAGTTCTTTAAAAACATCGATATATGGCTCACCCCTTGTGCAAACCATGTTCCTTTTGACATCGCATATTTCGACCAGAAAGTGCACTCCGGCAAAGAGATATGGGCACGTTTTCGATTGATGTCCTACACACCAATCGAAAACGTGGCAGGCAATCCGGCGATGTCGGTTCCCTTGTATTGGAACAAGCAGAACCTTCCTGTTGGTAGCCACTTTTCCGCAGCAAGAGGCAACGACCGCCTGTTATTTGAATTGGCCTATCAACTTGAACACGCCAAGCCTTGGGCACACAGAAAAGCCCCGATTGCGCTTTAAAAAGTAATTCACTTTCAAAACAGTTCAATTTAGAAAATTATTTAAGTACGAGTCTATTGATGAAACATATTATTTTCCTATTCCTGGCAAGCCTGACGCTTGCGCCACACTCATTCGCAGCTCTAGCACCAAGCGAAGGCTTCAGTGGCAACATGACCTTCCTAACAGGCTTCACCGCAAACTCAAGCAACCTCGATGTTGGTCAAAGCAACCATCAATCTCAAGCTGATTTAACGTCGTCGGGTAATACGGAAGCCGAGGGAATGGTCGCTGTTTTGGGTTCAGTGCGATACACCTTTGGCGCTTTGAATCACAAACAGTTTTTCTTAGGTACCTCAAGAGAAGACATCATTACAGGTACGCTGGCATTTGAAATTGGATATAGACAGCAAGTGGAAAATGGCATGGTAGTCGACTTTTCTATCTTGCCGACTCTAATATCTGGCGAAGTATGGGATGACCCTTATGCTGTAGACTCGAAAAGAGAAGAGACCGATGTCACTGGTACTGTCGTTCGAATGCAACTTTCAAGAATAATGGGCTCGAATTTTAATCTCGATGTCGCTTCTGGTGAGTCAGACGTTAAAAAAGAAAACACCGGTCTAAAGGGGCTTGGTTTAACCGAAGAAGAACGCGCACTGATGATTCGAGAGCGAAAGTACTTTTACCTAAAATCTGGTTACCAGTACTTCTTAAAAGATGGTTCTGGCATTCTCACACCTTCAATGAATGTTTTCTCTTCAGATTCTGAGGGTGATGCACTGTCGTTCTTGAGCCTTGGCGCGGAAATCAACCTAGCGAAAAGATAAGGAAATCATGGTCTTGCTTTAACATTCAATGCAGCAAAACGCAGCTATGATAAAGAGAATCCAATCTTTAATAAGACACGTGAAGACAAAGATTTTGGCGCCTTCATCGCCTATGAATATACCAATATCTTTAATGCTAAAAACTGGTCTTTGGTGTCACTATTCGGCGCCAAGACCACGAATTCAAACATTGAGTATTACCAATCATCGCAATACGTGGTTTCCTTAGGTGTTGATTACAAATTCTAAGGCTGAACAGAGGTTTTCATTGCTTGTAACCCGTAAACAAATCCTTTAATTTGGACATATTACCGAGAAGAAGACTCTTCAATCGCCAGAAATAACAGGGAGTTATGGTGGAAAGTTTTAGTACTCAATTGCCCATATTTTGGTTTAAAACTTTAGATTCTGCTATTCAGGCTAGAATTGGAGACAGCAGCGATATCTGGTCGGGAGCAGAGGTCTATAAACAACTTTGCTCCGCCGAATCGATCTCGGCTTATCAGCTTCAAACCGCCATCACCAATATCTACCAACGCTTTGATCATGAACTGATCGACCTGTTTGATGAATCCGCTCGCCACTTCGATGAGCTTGAAATGGGCGCTCCGGTAATGGCTATGCTCACTGCACCAAACCTTGCCAGCTTTTGCCAGCTTCTGAGTCGATACTCAACTCACATACATCCACTACTGAAAATATTCAGTCGCGAAACAGAGTGTGGTGACATAGAACTTTGGACAGTAACCCCAGAGTACATCGACGAAACTACCCTGATGACATACATCAGCTTAGGGCTCTATTTCAGTATCATCCTCAAGCTCGTTCGAAAGTACCTAAATACACCAAAACAGAAAGTTGCTATTCACATCCACAAGAACACCATCGGTGATGAGTTTTTGAGCATATACGAGCGCGTATTCAATGTAGAAATGAAGGAGGGTTTCCCCGCCCGATACATGCTGTTTCCTAACGATCTTGTCCAAGCAAAACCTCGCCAATTCCAAGCCGACTTTCATGTAGAGTTAGTGCGAATCGCCGATCAACAGATGGAAAAAACGTTAAAAACTAACCTGATCTACAAAGTGAATGAAACGTTCAAGGTGCTCGCGGTGAAAGACACCAACCTAGATAGCGTGGCGAATAATCTTCACATCAGCCCTAGAACCCTGAATCGTAAACTTAAACAACAAGGTGTGAGTTTTCGTCGTTTATTCGATAAATACCGTCTTGAACTGAGCATGACGCTACTGAATCAAAACGACGGCAATATTACCTATGTGGCTCATGAGCTTGGCTTCTCCGACTCGAGCGCATTCAGTCGAGCATTCAAAAACTGGACTGGGCACTCTCCTACCGAACTAAGATCGTAACAGCAGCTCTCCCAACCAATACTATATAATTAAGCATCAAATGGCCCTTGATATAGAAGCCAATCAACCTAAGCCTGAATCGTCGGCAGCATCATTAAAGCGCATCGAGCTAACCCACTTTCGACTTATTCAAATGAGAAAAGGGACTGGTATTTCTACCCGTCCCTTTTTCTTTTCGCTTATGTTAGGCGTTACTTTAATTTGAATACCTACACTTTGTTGTATGCCGTCACCATCAGTATTCAATTCCTCCCCTTTCCACGAGTCATAATGGATCGAAGATGCGGATTAAGGGGAGGTTAGGAGGGGATTTAAGGTTTGGGCTAACACGGATTTGCCCCATTATGAGCTAGAAGACATTTTAGTGGCGATAAAATCTACAAGTAACTTTGATAGATGCGAGTGAAAATTTATTGCACGATAATGAATGAATATTGTCAGTGGGGATAAATTATAATCTACAGAAACCTGTTGTAACTCATCCTGTTTTATTTCATCTGAGCAGAAGCTAGTGGGCAGAGCGACAAACCCAAGTCCACGTTGTGCAAAAGCTTTTGCCGTAAATCCACCATCTACTTTTATTCTTGATTTTGGGGATAGTGTTCTAAATTCATTTGACTCTGGAATAGTGAAAACCCAAGGATCTCCTCCAAAGGATTTATAGCTTGATATACAAGGCATTGACTCCAGTTCAGTTAGGCTTTTTGGTAGGCCATAGCGGTTAATACACTCTTTAGAAGCTAAGATAGTAGTCTCCCATTGGCAAAGTGGCTTCGACACCCAATCCCGATCATCGAGATCTCCTCGCTCAAAACTAATAATAATATCGGGTTGGTTTGAGATAGCATTTTCAATCGCGGTACTGTGCTCACAGTACAATGTGATGTCTGTATAAGTGGTTAAAAAATCTGCTAAAACCTCCCCGATAATAGGTATGTCTGGAGAGCTCAGCCGAACACTTCCTTTAAGGGAGGCCGGTGCCTCACTTAGTCGCTGTAGTGACTGATTGAGGTTGTATAAAGGTTCTCTAATTTCTTGGAAAAGACGCTCACCCATTAGTGTAGGGGTCACTTTTCGAGTTGTTCGATAGAATAGCTTTTCACCCAATACCGACTCTAGTTGTTGGATATGTCGACTGACGTTAGAACTTGGAATTGTTAAGTGTTCTGAGGCTTTAGCAAAGCTATGTTTTTCATAAACAGAAAAAAATGACTGTAACCAAACGTTATCAATTCTATCTAACATGATTATCCCAAAAATTGAGTCATAGAAACCCATATTATCTCATTTAATCGACCTAAACCATGTCTTAGAATTGTTACATAGCAACCATAGAGAGCATATAAATGAACGATAGAAACCTATTAATTGTGTATCGTGACAACTATCAATTACAAGTCGAGCGGTATGGTACAGGCCCACACTTGTTAATTATTGGTAGTGTGAACTACTACAAGAAAGTAATTCCTGAATCTTTGCATGATTACTTTACTTGTGTGTATGTGGATCATCGCGGGTTTTCCAAATGTGATGCTTCAAATCCTGTTGAATCAGTCAGCTTAGATACTATTACTCGTGATATCCAAGTAATATGTGACAGCCTTAATCTAACTAAAACTAGCGTATTAGGACATTCAGGCCATGCATATATGGCAATGCACTTTGCAAGTAATACGCAAATAAATATCGAAAAGTTGATTGTAGTTGGTGCTGCACCAAGTCTGTCAGGTGATATGCAAGAAAAGCAGTTTGCTCATTGGTCTGAAAACGCTTCTGAACAGCGAAAAAAGTTGCTAGATATAAGTATGGCCAGACTAGAAAGTGATATTGCCAAACAGCCAGAACGTAAGTTTGCGCATATCTGTCGTAGATTAGGCCCAATGAGATGGAAAGATGCATCATTTGATGAGTTATCTTTGTGGGATGATGTTGAAATGAATACACCGCTACTAGATACGCTTTGGGGAGAAATATTCAGAGATATCGAACTTACGCAGTTTTCATCAAGCTTGGATACCACTGTCATTAATGGGGAACTAGATTTTAGCATTGCTCCGATTGAGGTGTGGGAAAGTATTGAAGGCGCATTTAAATCATTACAACTAATTAAGTTAGAAGATGTATCACATACGCCAATGCTAGAAGAACCAGAAAAATTTGTTGATACGATCCTGAGTATATTTAAGCGTTAGATAAAATTCATAGTTATGTGCAGTTGACAGTTCAAATAATAAGGAGCAGAAGTTGGAGTAGTTCAGACTCTAACAAGCTTTTGTCCAAATCCAATTCAACACACCCAAAACAAAAGGGATTGGTATCTCTACCAATCCCTTCACTACTTGTTTATAAAGTAACGGATCTCAATCTCTACAAGCTCTCAATCGCCTTTTGTATTGCAGGGCCAATCTGACGCTTACGAGAAGTGACTCCTTCCAAAGTCAACATGTCGCTGGTTGGTTCAGCGTTGAAAGCCGATTTAATGACTTGATAGTCGCTTTCATCCACCCACAGTAGATTCGCTTCTTTGTTCTTGGTGTCTGTGATTGAGAAGAACAGATGGTCTAGCCCGTTCTCTTTTTTGTAAGTCTTCATTGCTGCTAGAAGATCGTCTTTACGGTCAATCAATTGTTGAGCGGTTAGCGTTTCAGCAACACCGATACCCACCTGTTTGCCACCGTATTTAAAGTTTTTGTAATCCAGCGTCAGAATGGTTTCAGATGAAAGGTGGCTAAGATCGGATTTAGCAATCAACATCTGTTGACCGAAGTCTTCGATATCTGAAATGCCTGCAACCTTCGCCAACTTTTCTGCGTATACACGATCGTGTTCAGTCGTGGTTGCAGATTGGAATACCACAGTGTCAGAAAGAATCGCACCCAAGCCGACACAAGCGAGGTGTTTAGGTAAGATCACATCGAGCTTTTTTGCGTTATCAGCCAAAATAGTGGCAGCTGAACCCCAACCTCGAATATCCATCTCGACAATCTGTGGGGTGTTAATCGGTGAGCCACCAATCGCATGATGATCGACCACAGCCACAATAGATGCTTGGTCAATAGTTGGCGCGAGTTGAGTCACTTGGTTGAAATCCACCAGCCCTACTCGGTATGAAGAGTAATCTTTCTCTACACGTGGAGATTCCGCATTACAGTAGTTCAAGATAAACGTTGATTCAGGATTGATTGGCTCAGGTACTGTCGCCGTACCACCATAGATATGAGCCGCGAGCATCGCAGACATTACCGTGTCGCTGTCTGGGCTAAGGTGCCCCGTCCATACGAGATCTTCACTGTTTTCATTGGCAGATTGTTGCAGGCTGAAAGCAAAACTTGCTGAACTGAAAGACATGATTACGGCGGCAACGACAGGTGTTAGCTTCACGGGTATTTCCTTATTTGGATTCGTTTTAGAACCCCATACGCTAGCCTTGAAAAATTTCATAACCGTGTCGGTAATATTTCAGATTTACTTCAGTAAGTAACGAAATGTAATTTCCCTTGCCAATCAACTTACAACTCACTTTGGATTAGGTCACCTTTTCATTATTTCATAATAAATCTTAATGAAACTCAGTGATATCAAATCTAAGCTACTGATTTAAAATAAGTAAAAACACGCATACCAAATGCTAAAAATTAGATAATCTTATTGGAATTTGATTAGAAGAAGGAAGAAAAAAGGCTGCGAAAGCAGCCTTTATAGAATATATATGAATGTTATGCTGTTGCACTTCAAACGGAAAACCGAATGCTAAATAGCTTTAACTTGAACAGTTAGCCTCTGACAAATCAGTTTCAGATGTACCACATTCCGTTTTATGGGTGCCATCTTTATAATTTGTGAGACGTTCCCAGCCCCCATCACTATTATGGCTTGTCATTACTTGAGTTGGATTTTCACCAAACTCATTCATTACACGAGACCAGAAATCTGCACCGTGCCCTTCCTCACTATAGAAGTCGGTATCAATCACATTACGAACTGGAGTTAAGTCAGATGCTGTAATGGTGTCGGTCACACCAATCAAGTGACTGAACCCACTATCGTTACCATCGTCATAACTATGCTCTGAATAACTAATAAGGTCAGAACCATCATAATCTTTAGTGACTAAAGCCTGAACAGTGAAAGTATTACTTAAAATAAGGCTGCTACAATCACTCCAGTCTCCAGCTTGACCATAGACAGTGTTACGAACACCTGACGAATCCTGAGAGATCGTTTCAAGCCACTCACTTACAGAACAACCATAGATATTACCCGCAATTTCCATCGAGACCGTTTTCTCAATATTTACACCGTCTCGAACCGTTGTTTCCATAGTATTTTTATCATGTAGCTGAACTTTATTATTAAGATCACCTGACATCTCATGAGTTTCTGACTCTAGGTTACCATTAGACATTTGCACGAATTGGTAGCGATACCAGACATCCTTATAGTTGTTATTAGAACTATCCCATTT
Organism: Vibrio splendidus 12E03; assembly: GCF_000272105.2. GTDB lineage: Bacteria > Pseudomonadota > Gammaproteobacteria > Enterobacterales > Vibrionaceae > Vibrio > Vibrio splendidus_I. The sequence continues at coordinate 2,138 of NZ_AJZD02000120.1, read as the reverse complement.
GCCCATGAAGTATTCGACCCAAGCAAAGTCTGCTTCTGGGTATTGATTGATTAGTTCACGTGTATCTGCATATGACTTTTGTAATCCGGGAACAATATCTTGAGCGATTTGATGTACTTCATCATTACCAGACTCAATATAATCACCATACAATTCATCTACTGTGATGTTGTAACGACGAGCAACGTGAAGTTCTTGCTCAGTTAGACGTTCGGCTATGTCGTCTCTCAGCTCTTGTTCTTCTAGCAAAGACTCACAAGAAAGCTCCTGAGAAGTGCTTTCGCGTAGCTCTTTTTCTACTTCATTCCAAACCACAGAGGTTAATGGTGTTAAGTTGTATAGCTCTTCATCTGTACTCAACGCATATTGAGGAGGTATCACCATCGTGTAAGCGTCTTCAATTGGAGTACTAGGAAAATCAGTATCGATAGCACCTTCCGGAACATCTACCACAATTGGAACGTATTGCGCGCATTCACGATAAGTTGATGGTATGTCTAAACTAAAATCGCCCTGTTCTTTAGTGACAACATTAGGTTCATTGGCATCCAACTCATTATTGAAATTCAGGTCGAGATAAACCGTAGCCCCAATAATATAACCATCAATAACCTTTCCTGAAACAGAGGAAATATTGGAATCTCCTCCACTGTTGTCACTACTGCTACCACTACTCCCACCGCAACCAACTAAGCCAACGGCAAGCCCACAAAGCATAAGCTTTTTCATTTTCATTTCGATCGATACCTAACGGTTAATATTGTTATTGTTTTCAAAGTAGGCTGACACTTACTCGTGAAGCAATATATAGACTTTCAATATAACCATATGATGTATTGATCACATCACGATAAAAATGAATGTAACTTTATCTAATGCAATTATCTGTTATTAATAATCTATTTCTTACTACTTGAAACAAAGTTAAGAATGGTCCCAAAACAAAAAAGGATCAGTATCTCTACCAATCCTTGAGTTTCACAAACCACTGCAGACTTAGCGGCAATTAGTGCTTGTACCTAAAAGTATTACTGTCATCAACAATCTCGATCCTGACAGGAACTGTGCCTTGCTTAACGTTGCCGATTTTTGCAAATGCTTTGTGCGAAAGATCGATAACTCGGCCTTTAACGTAAGGACCTCGATCGTTAATTTTCACATCGACTGACTTGTTATTAGCTGTATTGGTCACCCTCACGATAGTCCCAAATGGCAAGGTTTTATGAGCGGCTGTATAGGCGTTTTTATTATACGTTTCACCACTTGCTGTCAGTTTTCCGTGGAATTTATCGCCATACCAAGAAGCCACTCCCACAAGCGCATGTGAATTGGCATAGCCCTTTGTTTTTGAAGTATCGACGGCCGCATGTGACGAGCATCCGGCAAGCAAAGTAATAAGAAAAGCGGCAAAGATAAGATTTAGTTTTTTCATGCTATTTGAGTAGATCTTCTTCATGTAATGTTTATCTATTTTCATTGTAGTGCGGTTCAGCAGTATTAAGCTGAGTATTGTGAGTTCTCAGCGAGGGCTATCACCGATGTGATTCCGCAATATTTTCATGAAGCACACTCGCTTCAGTCATATTCATGAAAGGTTTTATCTTCAAAACGTCAAATTTAACAATGCCTTAAGCTGTTGATTTATTAACCACCACCACATAATGGAGCACTTAAAAAGCACACAAATAAAAAAGGATTGGTATCTCTACCAATCCTCTTTAGGGGGTGTTTCGGTTCTTCTACCTTATGGAAGGTAGTAAAGCGATTACTCGTAATCAGTCGCGTACGTGTCTTCGTATGTATGCGAGTAGAATTCGAATAGGTTGCCAAACGGGTCTTCTAGGTAAACCATTTGTGCTTGCTTCAGCTCGTCTTCTGGGTGGTAACGCATGATGTCCATACGAACCTTACCGCCAAACTCTTCAACACGCTTAATCGCTGAATGAAACTGTTCTTTTGGAAGCTGCAGACAGAAGTGGAAGATACCTAGACGAGAGAAATCAACTTCGTGACGCTCTTGGCGCTCTTTCATTTCGAACAGTTCAACACCGATACCATCAGATGTAACTAGGTGTGCAATGTTGAAGCCTTTGAAGCCTTCGCCAAAAACAGCGATACACATACGGCCAATTGCTGAT
>NZ_AJZD02000119.1 GCF_000272105.2 Vibrio splendidus 12E03 | reverse complement strand
TTTGGCCACTCGGGAACCCCTCCAGGGTGTTTTTTCCTAACTCATAATGGATAGGCTAAAGAGATGTTTTTCCCAACGCATCTCTCAAGTGCGGAGCGCATCATAGCAAACACGCTAAACCTGTAAAGGGTTTTTCTTATGGTTTTGTGTTAAATGCTGCCTTTTTGGGCAAAGATGGCGAAAAGTACGCATATTGCTCGTGAAGTGAACATCTGTACTAAGGTTTACGTACTGATAGATAACACCTTGAGGTGACTGGCTTTCTGTATTGTGTTCAATGTGTCTAAAACATGATGAAACGTAAATGGAATTTAATCTAGATTTACACTTCTTGACGTTACAGTATTCATTAGTTGATAGAATACGGTTAATTTCATTTATAGATAATAAATCTTACTTGCAGACCATTATTATGAAGCATAAATCTGTTTTAACCCTGCTTAGCTTGTCTATTCTTATGGCGTCTCCAGCCGTACTTGCAAAGCGTATGGGCCCTAGCTCTGTCACTGTTGTTACTGAGCAGGTTGATATTCACCAAGTTAGCCAATCTCTTTCGTTGGTCGGTAAGTTAGAAGCCGAGCAATCGGTAATGATCACTTCTGAAGTGGCTGGCAGAGTTGATTCTATCAACATTAAAGCCAATCAAGATGTCACCAAAGGGCAGATGTTGGTTCAATTAGATGACGACAAAGCAAAAGCAGCAGTTGCAGAAGCGCAAGCGTATTTAAAAGACGAGAAACGTAAGCTGGCGGAATTTCAACGCCTAGTGAAACGTAACGCGATCACGCAAACAGAAATTGACGCTCAGAAAACGAACGTAGAGATTGCCAACGCTCGTTTAGCTGCTGCAAATGCCAATCTTAAAGATCTTCACATCAGCGCGCCATTCTCGGGCACTGTTGGTTTTATCGACTTTAGCCGCGGTAAAATGGTAACAGCAGGTACTGAACTCGTGACCTTAGATGACCTATCGGTAATGCAATTAGATCTGCAGATCCCGGAGCGCTACCTTTCTAAACTGTCTAAAGGTATGAAAGTAACGGCTCGCACCAGTGCATGGGGCGACACTCAGTTCTCTGGTACTGTAGTAGGCATTGATTCTCGTATTAACGCTGAAACCTTGAACCTTCGAGTTCGAATCCACTTCGACAACAATAATGATTATCTAAAGCCAGGCATGTTAGTGGCAGCGGATATGGACTTCCCACCAGTTGAAGCGCCAATCATTCCAGTTCAAGCGCTTGAGTATTCAGGTACGAAGCGTTTCGTTTATGTTATCGACGAAGATAATAAAGCAACTCGCACAGAAGTTTTCCTTGGGGCTCGTATTGATAACGAAGTCGTGATCGACAAAGGCATCGAAATTGGTCAGAAGATCGTGGTGCAAGGTATCGTGAACATGCGTGACGGCGTCTTGGTTCAAGAGCTTACCGTTAATCGCCCGGCTGATGCAGCAAGCGATAAAAAAGCACAAGAAGGCGCTAACTAATGTTGTTATCTGATGTTTCTGTAAAGAGACCAGTAGCGGCCGTCGTATTGAGCCTACTATTGGTTGTGTTTGGTATTGTTTCTTTCAATAAGCTCGCAGTTCGTGAGATGCCAGATATTGAAAGCCCGGTGGTATCGATCAGTACTCGTTATGAGGGGGCGTCTGCCACCATCATTGAAAGCCAAATAACCTCCAATCTTGAAGACCAGTTATCCGGCATCAGTGGTATCGATGAGATCGAATCCACAACACGTAACGGTATGTCGCGTATCACGATTACTTTTGAGCTTGGTTACGACCTCAACACCGGTGTGAGTGATGTTCGTGATGCTGTAGCTCGTGCGCAGCGTTCATTGCCCGATGAAGCCGACGACCCAATTGTTTACAAGAACAATGGTAGTGGTGAAGCTTCGGTCTACATCAACTTAAGCTCGACAGAGATGGACCGAACGCAGTTAACCGACTACACCGAACGTGTGTTGATTGACCGCTTTAGTTTGATCTCGGGCGTGAGCTCGGTGGATATCTCAGGTGGCTTGTACAAAGTAATGTACGTGAAGCTGAAACCTGCGCAGATGGCGGGTCGTGGCGTGACGACCTCGGACATCACTTCTGCACTGAACAATGAGAACATTGAAAGCCCAGGTGGTGAAGTACGTAACGATGCGATTGTGATGTCGGTTCGTACCGCTCGTTCTTACACTGAAGCGGAAGATTTCGAATACCTAGTCGTTAAACGTGCCTCTGATAACACACCTATCTACTTAAAAGACGTAGCGGATGTTTACATTGGCGCAGAAAACGAGAACTCGACCTTTAAGAGTGACGGCGTTGTTAACGTAAGTATGGGTATTGTGCCTCAGTCAGATGCAAACCCACTTGAGGTGGCTGACTTAGTCCATAAAGAAGTCGAAGCAATTCAAAAGTTCTTGCCAGATGGGACCCGTTTGGCGGTCGACTATGACTCAACTGTGTTTATCGACCGTTCGATCTCAGAGGTTTACAGCACGCTCTTTATCACGGGTGGCTTGGTTATCCTTGTGCTTTATATCTTTATTGGTCAAGCACGTGCAACACTTATTCCTGCGGTAACCGTACCTGTATCTCTGATCTCGTCGTTTATTGCCGCGTACTACTTCGGTTTCTCTATCAACCTGATTACCCTGATGGCACTTATCCTGTCGATTGGTTTGGTGGTCGATGATGCGATCGTGGTGGTAGAGAACATTTTCCACCACATTGAACGTGGTGAGTCACCACTGCTTGCTGCCTATAAAGGTACTCGTGAAGTTGGCTTTGCGGTAATCGCGACAACGCTTGTATTGGTAATGGTATTCCTACCAATCTCGTTCATGGACGGCATGGTTGGCTTGTTGTTTACCGAGTTTTCTGTATTGCTCGCGATGTCGGTGATCTTCTCGTCGCTAGTCGCATTAACGTTAACGCCAGTGTTAGGCAGTAAAATCCTAAAAGCGAACGTTAAACCAAACCGTTTCAACCTGTTTGTCGAGCGCGTATTTGGCAAACTTGAGTCTGGATACCGCGCGGTATTGCGCCGTGCTCTAAACTGGCGTTGGGCTGCTCCAATCATCATTATCGCGTGTATGGGCGGTAGCTATGGCTTGATGCAACAAGTGCCGTCGCAACTGACGCCACAAGAAGACCGTGGTGTTATCTTTGCGTTTGTTCGTGGTGCCGATGCAACCAGTTACAACCGTATGTCTGCCAACATGGACATCGTTGAAGAGCGTCTAATGCCATTGCTTGGTCAAGGCTTCTTGAAGTCATTCAGTATTCAATCACCAGCGTTCGGTGGTAATGCGGGCGACCAAACGGGCTTCGTCATCATGATCCTAGAAGATTGGGATGAGCGTGACGTTACAGCACAAGAAGCGTTGAACGAAGTTCGTAAATCGTTGAATGGCATTCCAGATGTGCGTGTATTCCCGTTCATGCCGGGCTTCAAAGGTGGTTCAAGTGAGCCTGTTCAATTCGTACTTGGCGGTTCTGATTACTCTGAACTTCAGAAGTGGGCAGAGATCTTAAAGCAAGCGGCTGAAGATTCTCCAATGATGGAAGGCGCGGACATCGATTACTCTGAGAAAACACCAGAGCTATTGGTAACCGTAGATAAGCAGCGTGCAGCAGAGCTAGGTGTTAGCGTTTCAGATATTTCAGATACGCTAGAAATCATGCTTGGCGGCCGCAGTGAAACGACCTTCGTTGATCGTGGTGAAGAGTACGACGTGTATCTGCGTGGTGATGAAAACAGCTTTAACAACGCCAACGATCTAAGCCAAATCTACATGCGAACTCAGTCTGGTGAGTTGGTTACACTCGATACGTTGACGCACATTGAAGAAGTGGCTTCATCGATTCGTTTATCGCACTATAACAAGCAGAAATCGGTGACCATCAAGGCGAACCTAATGGAAGGTTACACGCTGGGTGACGCGCTCGATTTCCTTGATGAACAAGCGATTGAACAGCTACCGGGTGATATTTCAGTGAGCTACTCTGGCGAGTCAAAAGACTTCAAAGAGAACCAATCAAGTATCTTAGTGGTATTTGCGCTAGCGATGCTGGTCGCGTACTTGGTACTGGCCGCGCAGTTTGAAAGCTTCATTAACCCACTGGTGGTGATGTTCACCGTACCTATGGGTATCTTTGGTGGCTTCTTAGGCTTGGTGCTGATGAGTCAAGGCCTCAACGTATACAGCCAGATTGGTATGATCATGTTGATCGGTATGGTAACCAAAAACGGTATCTTGATCGTTGAGTTTGCTAACCAACTTCGTGACCGTGGTATCGAGTTTGAAAAGGCGATCATTGATGCGTCGGCTCGACGCTTACGTCCAATTATGATGACAGCATTCACGACGCTAGCTGGTGCAATCCCATTGATTACTTCAACGGGCGCAGGCTATGAAAGCCGAGTGGCTGTGGGTACGGTTATCTTCTTCGGTATGGGTTTTGCGACACTGGTAACTCTGTTCGTTATCCCTGCGATGTACCGACTGATTTCTGGCTCAACTCGTTCTCCGGGTCACGTGGAAGCGGAGCTTAATAAAGAGCTTAGCCATGACAACGTGGGAAGAACCAGTCACGGTTAATGAACATGGAATAGTGTAACAATATTGAAAAGCCTGCGTTTGCTCCTAGCGAATAGCAGGCTTTTTTTGTATAACAAACAGAGCTCAACGAATTAATACAATAAATCGAATAAAGGAAAGTAAAGTGGCTGAATTTAAATACAAAGATCTTTCTCAAGAAGAACAAGATAAGCTAGATGCAGCAACCTTTCGTCGTCTGCTAGCACACTTAGACAATAATAAGGATGTGCAGAACATCGACCTTATGATCTTGGCGGGCTTCTGCCGTAACTGTTTCAGCAAGTGGTATAAAGCGGAAGCTGAGCAACAAGGCCTAGGCTTGGATATCGATGACGCTCGTGAGCGCGTATATGGCATGACTTACGATGAGTGGAAACAAAACCACCAACCAAAAGCGACACCTGAGCAACTAGCGGCGTTTGAAGCGAAGCAGAAGCCAGAATAATTTGTTCTCGCTAGAAATTGATGAATAGAACAAACCAAAAAAGAGCCCATCAGGGCTCTTTTTATTTTTGCGTCGCTGTTTGTTCTGTGGTTAAGCCAGTTCACCCGTTTGCGAGAAAGCTTCTAGCTTCGCCGCATAAGGTTGTAGGTCACCGATATTCAGGTTTACCCACTCGTCATTGAAGTAAGTGTCTAGGTAACGCTCACCGCTGTCACATAGCAAAGTCACGATAGAGCCTGTTTCGCCACGCGCTTTCATTTCACTGGCTAGCTGAAGCACACCGTACATGTTAGTACCGGTTGATGCGCCGACCTTGCGACCAAGAATGTCAGATAACCAATGTGTCGTTGCGATACTTGCTGCATCTGGAATTTTACGCATTTCGTCAACCACACCAGGAATGAAGCTTGGTTCTGCTCGTGGGCGACCAATGCCTTCAATCTTGCTGAATGTACTGCCTTTCACGTTCGCATTGCCGGTTTGGAAGTATTCGTGGAATACAGAGTTTTCAGGGTCGACAACACAAAGCTTGGTTTCATGCTGTTGGTAGCGAATGAAACGGCCAATCGTCGCTGAAGTACCGCCAGTACCTGGGCTCATTACTACCCAAGCTGGAACTGGGTGATCTTCCATCTGCATTTGATTGAAAATCGAGTTCGCGATGTTGTTGTTACCACGCCAGTCGGTTGCGCGCTCAGCGTAAGTAAATTGATCCATGTAGTGACCATTCAATTCTTCTGCTAAACGGCGAGACTCATCGTAAATTTCATCTGAGCGGTCAACAAGATGCGCTTGGCCGCCGTAGAATTCTATCTGCTCAATCTTCTTCTTAGCTGTGCATTTTGGCATTACCGCAATAAACGGCAGGCCAAGTAGGCGAGCAAAGTACGCTTCAGATACCGCAGTACTGCCCGATGAAGATTCAATAATTGTTGTTTCTGGGCCAACCCAACCGTTACAGATAGCGTATAAGAACAGAGAACGAGCTAAACGGTGCTTTAAAGAGCCTGTAGGGTGTGTGCTTTCATCTTTAAGGTAAACATCAATGCCTTCGATACTTGGTAGATCGAGCTTGATAAGGTGCGTATCCGCTGAGCGTTGGTAGTCCGCTTCAATTTTACGAATCGCGTTGTTAATCCATTGATGGTCAGTGCACATAAGCGTTCTCCTGATCGAGTGTAGGAATTCTTTGTAATTGGTATGGTTCTAATTTATCCATAATCGGAGAGAAAAACTTTGCCATATTTGCTTTGTTTTGCTTAAATTGTAGAAAATTATTCTCTTTAAATGCGATTTGGTGAAAGTGTGATAGATGCCGTAGATAAAAAAATATTAGGGTTACTGCAAGAAGACAGCACCCTGTCATTGAACGATATTTCTGAAGCGGTCAATCTCACTACAACGCCTTGTTGGAAAAGGCTTAAGCGCCTCGAAGAGAACGGTATTATTGAGAAAAGAGTCGCACTGCTGAACCCGGAAAAACTGGATCTTTCCTTTACCGCGTTCGTATTAGTGAAAACCAGTGATCATTCTCATGAGTGGTATGGTCGTTTTGTGAATACTGTGTCGGAATTTCCAGAAGTGATGGAGTTCTATCGCATGGCTGGCGAATATGATTATATGATGAAGGTTCAGGTTAAAGATATGAAGTGCTTTGATGATTTCTATAAGCGCTTGGTGAATAGTATTGATGGTATTTCTAATGTGACCTCTACGTTTGCGATGGAACCATTGAAGTACACGACAGCACTGCCGCTTTAAGCTACGCCTAGTAATACACTAACTATCGTCTCAGTTTAGATATCTTCTCAGTTTAGTTCTCGCCTCTACGATAAAAGAAAAGGATTATTCATGTTTGCAAAAGTATCTACCGCGATCCAGCTGGTATTGGCGGTCGCCATTTTTTACTTGGGTTACACCATCTACTCGTTTACCAATAAAGTCGGTGAAATCGTTGATACTTACCCGCAAGTTATCGAAGATCTATCAGTATTGACTAAAGGTCTTAAAGTTGAAGAGTGGCTAGAATTTGCAGCTCATGTTGACGAGCTAGCCCCTCGAGTTTTAGATACTGTCGAAGAAGTGAGAAAGACGATCGATGACGTGAATCAAACCGTAGTGTCGGTCGATAATAAAATTCCTGCGATCTTAGATGAAGTCAAAAATGTTCGAACGGAAGTTGAGCAGGTAAGAACTGATGTTATTCCACCGACATTAACTGAGTTAAAACGATATCGCGTCGACGTAATGCCACCTATGCTTGCGGAAAGTAAGTCTTACCGTGAACAGACTATTCCTGTCATCGTCACTGAATCTGAAATGCTACGAGCGGAAGTTCCAGGTATTTTGGCACAAGCTAATTTGTTAGCTGATAAGAGTAAAGAGCTCGCTCAGGGAGCCGCAGAAGGGGCGGTGAAAGGCGTAGTATTATCGCCATTTAATTTACTTAGAGACGCTGGCGATGGCATCAAAACACGAGTGCAAGGTGAATTCGAGCCTACGCTAGAAGCTGAGTAGAGCTTATGGATTCGAAGTAATGATTTAACGTTAGATTTAAAAAGAGAGGCTAGGTATTGAATCTAGCCTCTCTTTTTTGTTTGCTTGTGCCTGTTTTGGTTTGTAAAAAGCGTTTATTCGTTATTTAGTAAAACGCATCACACCTTCTTGAACGGCAGTTGCTACTAATTCACCTTTCTGATTAAAGATTTCGCCGCGAACTAGACCGCGAGTGTTTGCCGCCGTCGGGCTTTCAATCGCATAAAGTAACCACTCATCCATTTTGAACGGGCGGTGGAACCAGATTGAATGGTCAATCGTCGCGACTTGGAAGTTTGGCGTCATGATTGATACTTCATGCGGGTGAAGCGCTGTAACTAAGAACCCCCAATCCGATGCGTAAGCAAGCAGATATTGGTGAATAAGCTGGTTATCTGGCAGCGCACCATTCGCTCTCACCCAAAGGTACTGCTTTGCTTCTGTCTTTTTAGGCTTTAGCGGGTTAACAACCGTTACTGGGCGCATCTCAATCGGCTTTTCGCCACAGAAAGTCTTACGTAGCTTCTCTGGTAGAAATTCCGCAATGTGGCTCGCTAGCTCAGTTTCAGAGGCAAAGTTCTCTGGCCCAGGGATGTTTGGCATTTCATTTTGGTGTTCAAAACCTGGAGCGTCACCATGGTAAGAAGCTGTGAGATAGAAAATAGGGCGGCCATTTTGAATCGCTTTAACACGGCGTGTGCTGAAGCTGCGTCCATCTCTTAGGTTCTCAACATCGTAAATAATTGGCTTTTCAGGATCGCCGGGAAACAGAAAATAACTGTGGAACGAGTGAACACTGCGGTCATCTTGAACAGTATAACGAGCAGCAGAAAGCGCTTGTCCCAATACCTGACCGCCGTAAACTTGTGGCAGGCCCAGGTTCTCACTTTGCCCACGGAATAAACCTTCTTCCAGTTTCTCTAGCTGAAGTAAACTTAGTAATTCTTGTAAAGGTTGACTCATCGCCAGCATTCCTCTTCGTAAAATGGATGTCAGATTATGGTGTTAATCATTAAGATTAGTCAGATATCTGTCAATAAATCATAGGGTTTCAAGACAGAATATGAAAGCTCTCTTATAATTGGTGGGTAGATTTGCCGAGTCCGGCAAACATGTTGAGAGAAATTGAATATGAAAAAGGCTCTAATTCTTATTACGTCTTTAGTATCGTTTGGCCTACTTGTTGGCTGCCAAGCAACATCAGAAACGAACGCTTCTCAGGAAGTGGCTGCAGAGAACACTCAAGTGATTTCAGGAACAGTAAGCTATCGCGAAAGAATTGCATTGCCAGAGAATGCAGTGGTTACCGTAACGCTAGAAGATATTTCACTGGCTGACGCACCATCTACTGTTATCGCAACTCAAGAATTCACCACTGACGGTAAGCAAGTACCGTTCGCATTCGAGCTGAGCTACGACAACAACAACATTCAACCTAACCACCGTTACAACATGCGCGCATCGATTCATGTTGACGGCAAACTGCGTTTCATAACTGACACGATTAAGTCAGTGATTACAGACGTAGAAAACACGCAACAGGCAGATCTGCGCTTGGTTGGTGTTCGTTAATTAGAAATGGATGCCACAGTTAAGGCATCTTAATTAACGTCTTTCGATAGATGGCAGCTCTAGGGCTGCCATTTGTATATTCTGAGCTTGACCTTTCCTGCGTCACTCACTTCAATCCCTTCTTCAACCAGATGCTTCTTTTGACGATCGAACGAATCCCCCTTCAAAGAGATCTCGCCTTTGCTGTTGATCACACGATACCAAGGCAGTTTGCTTCCTTCTGGTAAATTCCCCAGCGCTTTTCCTACATGCCGCGCATAGCCCGGAAATCCTGAAAAACGTGCTATGTCTCCATAAGTTGTTACTTTCCCATATGGAATTTGGTGAATCACAGCAAAGATTTGGCTCAAAAATTGGTCCATACTAAATGTTCCTAGTTCATTAATACCACGGATCGGTAGAAGGAGAGAGCTATGGTTTTTTCGACATTTCAATTTCTAATTACAACATTATTAGCCGTTGTTTGCGCTAGAGCAATCAGTTTAAGTGAAGGGGACATCCCAGTGCTTGCTATGGTCATTCCTGCATTATGGATTCTGCCGCAGGGGGGGATAGCAGGATTAGCTTTGCTTGTTTCCATGACGACTTACGGCTTAACGCTGCCCCTACAACCCATCACGCTCTCTGTGAGTGCGTGGGTTCTATTCCCGCTATTGATGGTGGTCTTCTCAAGACGCAGTAGTTTGTCGGTCGTGATTATTTCCGGCCTGATTGTGACTACTTTGCAGGTCGGGATCATGGTCACGCAATCCGCAGGCAAGCTTGAAGGCGTCCCGTGGGTTACCACACTTCAAACCTTATCAATTATCGTGATTTGGTGGGCGGCAAATCATCTTAAGCCTGCTAGCCGACACAGCTGGTGGTCACTAGGCTTAATACTTCCATTATGGATAGCCGACTTACCTTATGCTGCTTTGTTGGCCTTGTGTATAACGGGTATCATGGCATCGATGGAAACGCTGACGCGCTTAAAAACTTTCCGTTGGAACAAGCTCTTGTGTTGGACTCTGCCCACGGTTGGTTTTGCGGCTCTGGTGATCACGCCAAGCATTGAAGTGCCAAGTCCGGTGTTTGTGGTGTGGTTATGCCTATTGGGTACCGCGTGGATGACAGACTACATCATTCGCACAGAAGATAACGAAGACATCGATATCTAGTATTAGAGTAATTCAAACCTTCTAAAGGCAGGTAAATGGTGAATTTACCTGCGATTTTCTAGTGGTTTGAATAAAGGATAAGCACTTAGACCGCAATTGTTCAAAAATAGGGTGGAAGGGCTTGCAATGGTTGCTGTGATGCTTAATAATCCAATCACTCTTTGAGGCAAGCCTCTTAGAAAACGAATCTATGGGGGCCTGGTCCTCCCGCAACAATAGCTCGTGAACTCGGTCAGGCCTGGAAGGGAGCAGCCGCAGCGAGTGACTTGTGTGCCGGGATGTGGCTGGGTTCCCACCCCTTATGAAGCCTGCAATATATGTTCGCATAAATTGCAGGCTTTCTTCATTTCTGCATCATAAGTCTTCATATTTGCACCATAAGTCTTCATAGTCTATTTTTTGTTGTAGGTTTACAACAAAAGTGATTTGCTATGTTCGACCAAACCAAGAAATCATCTCACGTACACAACATCTGTAAGTTCATGAGCTTGAAGAATGATGCTGTTGTTCGCACTCTCTCCATTTTGGAGTTCGATTTCTGCTTTCACCTCGAATATAACGCAAACATTAAAAGTTTTACCTCTCAACCTTTTGGCTTCCACTATCAGTTCAATAGTCGTAAGTGCCGATATACCCCAGATTTTTTAGTAACAGATCACAACGAGCAGTCAACCCTCTTCGAAGTAAAACACTCTAGTCAGATTCTCAAACCTGATTTCAGGAATAGATTTGAAGAGAAACAAAGAGTTGCGTTGAATGAGTTCAACAGACGCTTAGTTTTGGTTACTGAGAAACAAATTAGAATGGGACCGACGTTAGATAACTTTAAGTTACTGCATCGTTATTCCGGATTGCGAACTGTGACTGAGTTTCAAAAGTTAGTGTTAGCGTTTATTCAACGTAAACAAATGGTGCAGCTACAAGAGGTGTCTTTGTATTTCGGATTATCGGAACAGGACACACTTATCTCTACTCTTCCTTGGATCTCTTCGGGGCAAGTTCAAACAGACGTCAACAATATTGGCTTTGGCCTCGAAACTTACGTTTGGTGCTAACTATGCCATCGGACTCTAATAACATATTTGGGTTCTTTGATGAGTTTGAAGCTTCAGAAGGAGAGTCTCAGCCGCTTCCAATAGAGCTAATTCAAGAACCTATTGAAATCTCTTCAACTATTGATTCTCAATCACCGAAGGTACAGCAAGAAGTTATCCGTCGTATTAAAATCATAGATTTCGTGGAGAGGCGTTTAAAAGGTGGATGGACCGAGAAAAACTTGAACCCTCTCTTAACTCTTGTGGAATCGGAATTACAACTCATTCCCCCGAGTTGGCGAACTTTAGCAACTTGGAAAAAATCTTACTTTGAAGCGGGTAAAGACCCATGTGCGCTTATTCCTAAGCATACGTTTAAAGGCAATCGACAAAAAGAGTTCGATTCTCAATCTTTAGTTGATGAAGCAATTAACAGCGTATACCTGACTCGTGAACGCTTAAGTGCTGCTGAAGCATATCGATACTATAAGAGTCGAGTGATTCAATTAAATCGTGGGATTGTCGAGGGGAAAATAAAACCAATTGCTGAACGTTCTTTTTACAATCGAATACACGACTTACCTCCTTATGAGGTAGCGATTGCAAGGTTTGGTAAACGATACGCAGACCGAGAATTTCGCTCGGTTGGTCAGCAAGTAGTTTCGACCAAACCAATGGAGTATGTCGAAATTGACCATACACCAGTCCCAGTAATTTTGATTGATGACGAGCTAGATATTCCTTTGGGACGACCCTATCTGACGATGCTATATGACCGCTTCAGTAAATGTATCGTTGGGTGCAGTATCAACTTTAGAGAGCCTAGTTTTGACTCTGTCAGAAAGGCGCTATTGAACTCGCTACTAGATAAGAGTTGGGTAAAGCAAAGGTATCCATCCATTGATAATGAATGGCCTTGTCACGGCAAAATTGACTGTTTAGTTGTCGATAATGGTGCTGAATTTTGGAGTCAAAGCTTGGAAGATTCGTTACGGCCTCTAGTGTCTGACATCCAATACAGTCAAGCAGCTAAACCTTGGCGAAAGTCAGGGATCGAAAAGCTGTTTGATCAGATGAATAAAGGGTTAGTGAATTCACTACCTGGAAAAACATTCACCAACCCTACTCAACTACAAGATTACAACCCAAAGAAGGATGCGGTGGTTAGAGTTTCTGTATTTCTTGAATTACTTCATAAATGGATTGTCGATTATTACCACATGGCACCAGATTCAAGAGAACGTGATATTCCATACCACAAGTGGAACCAATCGGAATGGACTCCCTCCTACTACGTTGGTGCTGAGAAGGAGCAGTTGAGAGTTGAGCTAGGTTTGCTTAGACACCGAACTATTGGAGTGGTAGGGATTAGACTACATAACTTACGTTATCAGTCCTCCGAACTTATTGAATACCGTAAATATTGGGCATCTAACAATGGTAAAAAGCTGTTTGTTAGGACCAAAACAGACCCCTCTGATATCAGCTACATCCATGTTTACCTAGAATCGGAAAAGAGGTACATAAAAGTTCCAGCGGTAGACAACTGTGGATATACAAAAGGACTGTCCCTTTTTGAACATGAGCGCATACAAAAAGTACGCAGACTTAACACTAAGCAGCTTGCTGATGATGAGGCGCTTGCGGATACATTTCTGTATATGAAGAAGCGTATTCAGGAAGAAACCGATAGGTTCCGCAGTGCCAAAAGTAATAAGGGTAGCTTGCCTAAAACGGGTAACACTTCGAAATTAGCAAAATTTAATGATGTGGGCTCAGAGGGGCCAAGCTCAATCAGTACGGCTCCGGCCAAAAAAGAAGCTGCGGTCGTGTTCGATGTTTCAGAACAAGTAGCTGATGATGATTTTGAAGATATTGAGGGGTATTGATTTGAACTTAACATCTAGACAGTTTGAGCAACTAAAATTCTTTGAAACCAGCTTTATCGAGTATCCAGCTATAACTGAAATCTACTCCATTTTCGATCAGCTTCGTTTTAATCACTCCCTTGGCGGTGAACCGGAGTCTTTCTTGTTAACTGGTGAGGCCGGAAGTGGAAAGACGGCTTTGATTAACAACTATCTATCACGCTTTCCGCCGAGTTCAACTTGGAGTAAACAACCTGTTCTTAGCACCAGAGTTCCAAGCCGCATAAATGAACAGAACACGCTTACGCAGTTTTTAGTCGATTTAGATGGAAAGTCAGGTGGAAGAGGTACCCGACGACGTAATGAAATTGCTCTTGGTGAGGCTGTCGTAAAGCAACTTAAACGTAAATCTGTTGAGCTGATTATCGTCAATGAAATTCAAGAGCTTGTGGAGTTTTCTACAGCAGAAGAAAGGCAGGCTATTGCTAATACGTTCAAATACATAAGTGAAGAAGCAAAAGTCTCGTTTGTGTTGGTTGGTATGCCTTATGCTGATGTGATAGCGACAGAGCCGCAATGGAACTCACGATTAAGTTGGAGACGAAAGATTAACTATTTCAAGCTGTTGAAAGCTAACAGCCATTCGAGTGGAACGGCATCTTATAGTTTTGACTTGGATCAAAAAAAGCACTTTGCTAAATTTGTCGCTGGTTTGAGTGCGAGAATGGGCTTTGATGAACCGCCGGTGCTTACAAAAAATGAAGTGTTATATCCTTTGTTTATTATGTGTAGAGGGGAGTGCCGAGCGTTAAAGCACTTCTTGAAAGACGCACTACTTATGAGTTTCAGTGAGAACGTTGATACGATAGACAAAGAGATATTGTCACGTACCTTTTCATTTAAGTTCCCCTACTTGGACAACCCTTTTAATTGTTCTATCGAGGAGCTTCGTCTTCATCAAATTGACTCTGGATCGTCTTACAACCTGAATGCCATAGCCGTAGAAGATAAGATACTTGCTCCGCGATTTACGGATGCAATTCCATTGAGTATGTTATTGAGCAAAAATGGACTTAAAGCTTAAGTATTACTTCTCGCTCTTTAGGTTCTCCAACAGCACCACCTTCTCTTCATCACTCATCTTATCAATGGCGCACGCTAACTCAGCGCTCAATTCGCTCCTACAGAAAAAGTAATTCAGCGGCACATCTAACTCTTCAGCCATGCGTTCAAGCGTACCAATATCAGGCACATGCCTGCCTTTCTCGTAATGATTCATACGACCGCTAGCAGAACTCTGCTCCATACCAATTTTCACCCCTAAATCTTTTTGGGTGATCTTGGCTTTTTTACGCGCAGCTTTGAGCCTCGCTGGGATGGGGTTGTCTTTTTGCACTTACACATTTCTTTTCAACCTTTAGATAACTTAGATTGTCTAAGTTTTACTGATTTTTGTATACTTAGCAATCCTAAGTTTTTATTGCGTACAAGAGTCACATGAAGAAAGTAACCAGAATTAACCATCACATGTTTAACCTATTGATTGAAAAAGGGATGGATAACTTCTCCGTCACAGAAGCTAGGGATGCTTTGCTAAACAGTGTTTCAACCTTTCCGAGCAAGGACGACGCTCGAAAGTATGTTTATAAGCAACTTCTATCATTTGAGGAGAAAGGGTGGCTTTCTGTTATTGGGGCTCGTAGAGACAAACGCTACCATCAAACTAACGAATTCAAAGCGCTCACAATTGAGCCTAGAGTAGCTAGAAATAGGCAAGCTAAAGTCGACTCAATAGCTGTTCAAATTCCAGAGTGCTCTCTAAATGCACTAGAGCAAGAGAAGAAGCAACATGAAGGCGAGTTGGCGATTACTTTAGGCGAGATTGAGGAATACCAATCGTTGTTAACGCGTTTTCCAAACAACAAGCAAGATATGCAGCCGCTATTTAATGCGGCAAGAGAACGCTCAGCCAAGCTATTAGGCAGAATTAATGCACTAACCAACTGGATGCAAGTAGCCCAAAGCAAGGCTCCTCAATGTTAAGAGCATGGCAAGCCGAGTGTGCAGATCAAGCTATCGAGAAATTCACTTCAAATAAGCATTCACATTTCTTCTGCCAAGCGACCCCTGGTGCTGGTAAAACCGTTATGGCCGCCGAGGTTGCGAGTCGGTTATTTAAAAGAGGAATGATTGACCTAGTGCTGTGTTTCTCTCCCTCTCTGACTGTTGCAGAAGGGATGCAAAAGACCTTTTCATGGAAACTGGAATGTTCCTTTAATGGAGGCTTGGGTTCTCTTGGGGGCTCTTACACCTATCAATCCATCCGTTTTTTAGATGAAAACTTCTGGAACACCGTCAGTAAATATCGGGTACTAGTCGTATTTGATGAGATCCACCATTGCTCGTTTGATGATGAGGGTAGGTCAAATTCATGGGGGTTAGAAATCGTCAGTAAGATCCAAGGTTTTGCCCGTTACACATTAGCGCTGTCGGGTACTCCTTGGCGCTCTGATCGGTTACCGATAGTTATGGCCGAGTATTCCGACCCTCATGGTATGCTCATTTGTGATTATCAATATGGTTTGCAACAGGCAGTTGTTGATAAGGTATGTCGCCGCCCTAAAATCGTTTTAATCGATAATGAACACCTGAGTGTTAATGCTGGTAGTGACAATCAACACTTCGTTTCGATTCTTGATTGCCTGAAACAATCCGATGTCTCTTATCAAAGCGTCATTCATAACGAAGACGCTATGAATTACATATTGAATAGTGGTTGCCAAAAGCTAGCGCAGATAAGGCAAGAGTCCCCAAGTGCTGGAGGCTTGGTGGTCGCATCTTCTATTAAGCACGCTAAAGACATTCAAAAGCGACTGGTTGAGCACTTTAATCAATCAGCATGCTTAGTGACCTATCACCATGATGATCCGTTAAATGAAATTGAGTCCTTTCGTCACTCAAAGGTTCAGTGGATAGTCAGTGTTGGGATGATAAGTGAAGGTACGGATATTCCAAGGCTTCAGGTTTGCTGCCATATGAGTTCGGTAAAAACGGAACTCTACTTCAGGCAAGTACTCGGGCGAATTTTAAGAATCAATGATTCACCCAACCAAGAAGCGTGGTTGTATACCTTTGCTGAAGAAAGTCTGATTGGGTTTGCTGAAAGAATTGAGCAGGATATTCCTGATAGCTGCATGTACATTAAACAAGAGAATAATGTGCCGAGTGCTATTGATGAAAAACGCCTACCATCAAGCCCTGTATCGGAAAGCGTTCAATCTAATCGACCCCAACCAAGCTTACTCAGTTGGGGAGAAACTTCAGATATGATGAATTCAAACCATGCAGGGTTCACTTTAGCATTTGATGAACTGAGGTTAGGCCAATTTAAACAGCGAGTTATCGCCGCATTTATCTAAATAGATTCCGCTTCAATTTCTTTCAGTGTTTTACCCGTAGTACTTCTCCAATAGTCGGGTCCGCTGCAAAGGTAGCCAAGCAGCACTGCGGCGGCTTGAGAGGCGCTAGTAAATAGAATGTCTTCGGTTGCTACTAGGCGGTCTCCTGATGACGCTAGAATCCCTTTATCTTCTAGGTTACTACGTAGCTTCGTATAGCCTTTAGATAAACTAGGCTGAGCTATTGTTAGTGCCTGAGACCCTTTCAAAACGACAATGCCTTCATCCGTAAGCATTGCCTTAGCATTGACTTTTTTTACCTTGAGCTGCAGCACCATACTCTCTGGTTCGCTTGGTAAGGGAGCATTCGTTTGAGACACCTTCGATTCCAACAGCTTGTGCCCTAAAGAACCGATAACAGTGCGAATGTTGTCAATAAAAGTCTCCATGGCGTCTCTTTCACCTCTGGGTAATGAAGATGTCGGTGGTTGCTTGTCATTATCGAGGTCGTATCGTTTTGACTCTAAGATAATTTCGATTAAACGAGCTTCAAGATACTTAACGTGTGCTTTCGTTAAGTTTTCATCTTTGTTCGTAAAGCAAATGGCTTCATTCCAGAACTCTTTGCCTGCTAAATGTTGTGATAAGCGTTTTTGAATATGTTCAGCTTCTCCAACGTAAACAAGGCTATTGCCACTCTCTGCGTTGTAACCAAATAAAAAGTAAACCCCGGGCCGCTGAGTTTCTTCCCATTCAGAGAGCTCTTTGATGTGTACTCTAGGAACCGCAATAGCCTGACCTGTCCAGTTCACAATTTCAGCATGTCGAATACCTGTCACAGAGCCGTTCGCCAAGTATATTTTGAGTTGCGTTCCTCTAGTCATCATCATTCACTTTTAACAATAATCGATGCGCTAAATACTATCTAACTGAATAAAAAATAGCACTTTTATTTATGATCAATTCAATGTGATGCACATTAACGTATAGCTGGCTATGTATGATAAAATCGCGCTATAGACCTACACATCACTAAGTTGTTTTCTTCTTGTTAAGAAGGTAACAATTTACCAAAGAGAATCACCATGCTAACAGGCAAAATTCGTAATCAGATTGACCAAGTTTGGGAAATGTTTTGGACAGGCGGCGTCGCTAACCCAATCTCAGTGATCGAGCAGATCTCCTACCTGCTGTTTATTCGTCGTTTAGATGAGTTGCAAAAGACCGCAGAACGTCGTAGCCAAGCAACAGGTCTACCGTTGAATAACCCAACGTTTACGCCTGATGAGCAAGCCCTTCGCTGGAGTAACTTTAAAGACAAAGATCCAGATGTGATGATGGACATCGTCCGTGAGCAAGTATTTCCAAAAATCAAAACTTTACAAAACGAAGGCAGTTTTGCTGAGCACATGAAAGATGCGATTTTTATGATCCCATCTTCAAAGCTATTGGATCAGGTGGTGCAGCTTCTTAGCGCTATTAACATGGACGACAAAGACACTAAAGGCGATCTGTACGAGTACTTGTTAAGCAAATTGCAACAGTCGGGCGTGAACGGTCAGTTCCGTACCCCGCGTAACATCATCCAAATGATGGTTGAGCTGATGCAGCCAAAAGTGGGTGACACTATCTGTGACCCGTCATCGGGCACCTGTGGCTTCTTGATGGCAGCTGTCGAGTATGTTGAAGAGCATCACGCGAAAGAAGTGAATAAGCCAGATAACCGTAAGCACTTTAACAATGAGATGTTTACTGGCTTTGATTTTGACAAACACATGCTGCGCATTGGCGCGATGAACATGCTATTGCACGGTATTGAAAACCCTAGCGTCCATTACCGTGATAGCTTGCAAGACCAAGGTGACGAGAATATCTCAGAAGCCTATAACCTTATTCTTGCAAACCCGCCGTTTAAAGGCTCTGTTGATTTCGACATTGTCGCTCCAGATTTGCTGCGTGCCTTAGGTAAAAATCCAGTAGTAAAGAAAACGGCACCGAAGTTCACAACTGAAATTGACGAAGACGGCAATGAAATTCAGGTTGAGGTTAAAAAGAAAAAGCCAACTGAGAAATCAGAGCTACTGTTCTTAGCCCTAATTCTTCGTATGCTCAAAGTCGGTGGCCGCGCTGCCGTTATCATCCCTGATGGTGTGCTATTTGGTTCGACTAAAGCGCATAAAGCGATTCGTGAGCAAATTGTATCTAAGCAGAAATTAGAAGCGGTAATTTCACTGCCTTCTGGTGTATTCAAGCCCTACGCTGGGGTAAGTACTGCCATTCTTATATTCACCAAAACCAACAGTGGCGGTACAGATAATGTTTGGTTCTACGACATGCAAGCCGATGGTTTCTCGTTAGATGATAAACGTAGTCAGCTTTTTAAAGATGGCGAAGTGCCAAATCACGAGCAAAGCAACATTGCCGATATCATTGAACGCTTTAAAACCCTGACCAATGAAGACAACACACCAAACGTCGACAGCCCAGAATACACACGCCAAAAGACAGAGCAGAGCTTTATGGTGCCAGTCGATGCCATTACCAGTAACGACTTTGACCTAAGCCTCAATCGTTACAAAGAAGTGGTGTACGAAGAAGTGCAATACGATGCGCCGCAAGACATTTTGAAACGCATTAAAACGCTACAAGATAGTATGGCGAAGGGATTAGCTGATTTAGAAGGGTTGCTGAAATGAGCTGGCCTCTAGTTAATTTATCAACTATCTGCCAAATCGATATGGGTTCTGCACCTAAAGGTTCTACATATGTAGAGCTCGATAGCGGTGTGCCACTCATAGCTGGCGCAGCAGACTATGGCGATGTATTTCCTCGACCAAAGAAAGCAACACTTGAACCTACAAAGCTATGTAAAAAAGGCGACATCATAATTTGTGTTCGAGCTACGATTGGTGATTTGAACTGGGCGGATAAAGAATATTGCCTCGGGCGCGGTGTTGCGGGGCTTAGAGTCCATGATGAAAAGTTAGACTCAAAATACTTATGGTACTTTATCGCATCAATTGAAGATGAATTATATCGAAATTCAACGGGTTCGACCTTTCCTCAAATAAATAAGAAAGTAATCGAATCACTTGAAATCCCACTCCCTCCACTAGAAACCCAAAAGCAAATCGCAGCGGTGCTAGAAGAAGCTGACCAACTGCGTAAAGACTGTCAACAAATGGAACAAGAGCTAAACAGCCTCGCTCAGTCAGTGTTTATTGATATGTTTGGTGATCCGGTGACGAATCCTAAGGGGTGGGATAAACGCCCTTTATTGGAGTTAGTGGCAGATAAAGATGACATCAAATGTGGCCCTTTTGGCACTCAATTAGGTAAATCTGAATTTACCACTGAAGGGGTGCCATTATGGGGGATAAAGCATGTTAACTCTGGCTTCGAAAAACCTACGGTTGAGTATGTTTCTCATGAAAAGGCGTTAGACCTTAAGGCGTATTCTATTGTTGGTGGTGACATTGTGATGACGAGAAAGGGAAATGTAGGTAACTGTTACATTTATCCTGACAATCTTCAAAGTGGGATTATGCATTCTGATTTATTAAGAATACGGCCTTGCAGCAGCACAGTGTCTGCATCTTTTCTACAAAAGCAGTTTATGTATAGTAAAGACGTAGAAGGGCAATTAAAGCTTATTAGTCAAGGCGCAATTATGGCCGGAATTAATGTCACTAAGTTGAAATCCTTAATGCTGTTGTCTCCCCCTCTTGAAGAACAAAAAGAATACGAGAAATTTTTAAGTGAAGTTGAAACTAACAAAATTACATCAGCGCATAGGTTGAGTGAGTCTAACAATATGTTCAATGCTCTCATGCAAAAAGCCTTCAAAGGCGAGCTAAACCTATAACGAATAATGGCTTTACCTAAAGAGCTGTGATGTAAAAAGGAAATTCAATGTCAGATACGGTTAACGGTTCAACGAGCAACTTCGGCTTTATGGATGTTGCCCTTAACGGCGGCAACGATGTGTACACCACGCGTTGCGCCGAGATTCAAACTCGTGCCCAAAATGCGGAAAGCAACATCAAAACTGATCCGCGCATTGCAGGCTTTTATGCTCGAAATGCATTGGAGTTAATGGTTGAAACCGTATTTGATATTGATAATTGGCTTGCTCGTCCACGTCATGATGCGACTTTAATGTCGCTTATTCATGACAAGGACTTTAAGCAAAATTTAGAAACTCACTTGTTTCCTAAGCTCAAGCTAGTGATCCAAGTGGGTAACGAAGCGGTTCACAGTAAAACGACGCTGCCACAGCGTGATGCCCTACAAGCGGTGAAAGAGCTGCACCATGTGCTGTATTGGTTTATTCGTACCTATACACCCGCTTTTGCAAACAGAGAGTTGAACCGTAACCAATTTGTCGTTCAACCGTTTGATGAAGCGCTTATCCCACAACAAGTGTCGATTGATGCCACCGTGGCGACCAAAGCCCTGAGCAGCATTAAACGGGTTAAAGAGCTAGAGAAGCAGCTAGAGCAAGACGACAAAGTCGAGCGTGAAGCCTACTTACAGCAACTTAAAGAGAACGAAACGTTAAAAGCGGCAAACCAAGCATTACTTGAGCAGATAGAGCAAGCTAAACAAAGTGCTGAAAAAGTCACCGATGCGCACGATTATAACGAGGAAGAAACTCGAACTTATCTTATCGATGTACTTCTACACGAAGCTGGCTGGAAGCTAGAACATAAACGTGACCGTGAATACCCTGTATCAGGAATGCCTATCTCAAAGGTCAACCCTAAAGGAAACGGTTTTGTCGATTATGTACTCTGGGGAGACGACGGCACAGCCTTAGCGGTGGTGGAGGCAAAACGCGCTAACATCAGTCCAGAAGAAGGTAAGCGACAAGCTGAACTATATGCTAATTGTCTAGCAGACCAATGTGGTGTACGCCCAGTTATCTTCTATACCAATGGCTATGATACCCATCTGTGGGATGATCATTTCTACCCGCCTCGTCAAGTTCAGGGTTTTTACACCAAGGCCGAACTTGAGCTTATGGTGAAGCGTCGTACCGATCGTAAACCTTTCTTTGAAAGTGGTATGCCTAACAACAATCTTGTTATTAATAACGAGATCACCAACCGTCACTATCAAAAGTCAGCCATCACCAAATTATTGCAGGACTTTGAGCTAGAACATGAGCGTAAAGGTTTATTTGTAATGGCAACGGGTACGGGGAAAACGCGTACCGTGATCAGCCTTGTTGATTTGTTGGTGAAAAACGATTGGGTTAAGAACGTTCTGTTCCTTGCCGACCGTAATGCATTGCTTACCCAAGCTAAGAAGAACTTCGTTAAGCTACTGCCTCGTGTAAGTTGTTCAATTTTGGATTCAGGGCAGAGCAAGAATAACATCGACAGCCGTTTGTATTTCTCTACCTACCCAACCATGAAGAATCTATTGGACCGTGGTTCAGATGAACGTCCGTTTGGTGTCGGTCATTTTGATTTGATTATTGTCGATGAAGCGCACCGCTCAGTCTATTCCAAGTATCGCCAAATTTTTGAGTATTTTGACGGCTTCTTAGTGGGCTTAACCGCGACACCAAAAGATGAGGTTGAAAAAGATACCTATGGCATTTTCGAACTACAAAAAGGGATGCCAACCTACGCTTATGAAGACGATAAAGCGTATGACCAAGGCTACCTTGTACCACCGACCAAAATCTCTGTTGCGACTAAGTTTTTACGTGAGGGCGTGAAGTACAAAGATCTGTCAGACGAAGAGCAGGAAGAGTGGGAAAACAAAGCCGAACTGGAAGATCGCGACGAAGTATTGCCATCAGAAGTGAATAAGTTTCTGTTTAACGAAGATACCGCAGAAAAAATGTTTGCTCAGTTAATGAGTAAAGATGATCGAGGTGGTATCCATGTTGAAGGTGGTGATGTTATAGGTAAGACCATCATCTTTGCAGCCAATAATGATCACGCCGTTTTCCTTGAGAAGATGTTCAATAAGAACTATCCGAAATGGGCAGGCAAGCTCGCACGCGTCATTACTTTCAAAGAAACCTACGCCCAAAGCCTAATCGATGAATTTGGTGGTGACGAAAACAAAATTGATGAGTTCGACCCGAAGAACCCAACCTGCCGTATCGCAATTTCTGTAGATATGTTGGATACCGGTATTGATGTACCGGAAGTGGTGAACCTTGTGTTCTTCAAAGTCATCCGTTCTAAAGTGAAATTTACGCAGATGATTGGCCGTGGCACACGTTTGTGTAAAGACCTCTTTGGTCCGAATGATGACAAAAAGACGTTCAAGGTCTTCGATTACTGTCAGAACTTTGAGTATTTCGATGCGAACCCCGAAGGCATAGCTGTGGGTGTAGCAAAACCCGTTACTCAACAGGTATTCGAGAAGCGCGTTCTGCTTAGTACATTGATCAATGACCAGCTAAATAATGACGAGTTTCGCGAACAAAACCCTGAAGACTGTGAGCGCTATACAGAGCTAAACCGCTATCAATTGGACATGTTGCATCACCTTGTGAGTGGTATGAATCTCGATAACTTTATCGTAAGACCAAAGCGCCAATCGGTAGAGCCCTTCTTAGAAAGAGATCATTGGGACAATATTGATGATACCAAGTTTACAGAGCTAGAGAGCCAAATCTCTGCGCTACCAACTGAAGCTGAAGCGTTTAATTCTGATGAGCAACTTAATCACTTATCACACCGTTTCGATAGCTTGGTGTTAACCATGCAATTGGACCTGTTAGAGAAAGGTATGTTGTCTGAAACAAGCCGCGGACGAGTGGTTGAGTTTGCTGAGCAGCTTGAAGCGAAATCGACGATTCCAGCAGTACAAGCGCAGCTGCAACTTATCCAAGATATTCAGACCCAAGAGTTTTGGCAAGATATCCATTTAGTGACGCTTGAAGAGCTACGTCGTAAGTTACGAAATCTAATGTTTGCGTTGGACAAAGATAAAAAAGAGATGGTGTACACCAATTTTGAAGACGAAGTTCAAGGTGTCCATGACGTGACAAACGTGTACAAGAATCCAAGCGTTGATTTAGCCCAGTATCGCAAGAAAATTGAGCTCTATATTCAAGACCACCAAGATCAGCTAACGATTCAAAAGCTCAAGCGCAATAAATCCATCACTCAAGCCGATTTAGACGTCTTAGAAGGCTTACTACTGGATGCAAGCGGTATGAGCGACGTGGAAGCTTACCGTGAGAAGATCTTACAAGAGAAGCCGCTAGGCACGTTTATCCGTGAACTCATAGGTTTAGACATGAATGCAGCCAAAGAAGCATTCAGTAGCTTCCTTGATGCAGAGTCTTACAACGCTGAACAGATTCAATTCGTCGATCAAGTGATCGATTACTTAGTTAATAACGGCATTCTCGATATGTCACAACTCTTCGAGCCACCATTTACTGATAACCATGGTGAAAGCGCTTATGGCTTCTTCGATGAAGGCACCGTGGTAGAGCTGTTTGGAGTGATTCGCAAGGTGAATGCGAATGCTGTGGTTGAAGAGAGTAAGAGTGCTTAGAGAATCTGTATGAGATTGTAGATAAATGGCCTGTGATTTTTTGAAGTTTTTAAGAATGTTCTTGACTGTAAATGGTGGAAATTTAGGTGAATGATACTGTACCAATGGCCCTTTTGAGCGAGACTGATATCTTAATACGGGCAGCGCGTTTAGTCGATAGAGATGAAATTACGTTGGCTGTTAAGTTATTAGAGCAAGCACATAGCGAAAAACCTCGTTCAGAAAGGCTACTTAGTATCTTAAGCAATCTCCACCACAAACTTGGAAACTATGCCAAAGCAAAGGAATTTACCGAAGCGGCTTTTTATGACTTATCACCTTCTGCTATGCACTCTGAAATGGAATTGCCTAATGAAAGTGATGTTTCTTTTTTGGCGGATAAATCAAGTGAGCTAGTGGATGTTGAGTACAATTTTGAAAGCTCTGGTACTCAACCAATAAAATCACCCAGAAAAACTTTGAGCTTAAACAGAAAGGTGAATAACTCATCTGATGAATCGGAAGTTAAAATATATCATCGTTCTAAGAAAAAAAATGTTCTTCTTAAGCCCTTAAATCTGGCGGATGAAGCCGACCTTCCCGTCAACTCTTCATCATCTATAAAGCAAGTCGGAATTGACATACCAAAACCCTGCACGAAGAGCCTCGAACTGCAAAGTGGAAAATCGCTGAGCCCAGCAGAGGATTTAGATGATTATGTAGTGGAAGAGCTAGATGGATTTTTCGAACAATTAAATGAAGAAGATACGAATGATGATATAGCGAGTGATATCTATAGTTATGCAGAAGAAGTAATTCCAGAAGATGAATTATTTGTAACTGATAATAACGAGTTAGAGCTTTATGACTTGTGGGTTGATGATGAGCAAGTTAATGATGACAATGCAGGAAATAGTGCTTTAGAGAACAGCCTGACTTTTGAGGAGCGAGCTCGTTTTGTTGCTGTAGACTGTATTATTGAGTTTGGTTGGCATGCCAGAGAGTTACCATTTTTGGTCGATGTATTTAGTGGATCTGGTTGGCATAATACAAAAGTTGCACTATCAAGAGAAGTTCAGTCTGGGGCAACAGTAGAAGAATTAGAGTTGGCCTTTGAAGTTAAGACATTTTGGAAGGATAGTTCACGATATTGGATTACGTTTTCAAAAGCGTGGGTTAGCGGAGAGAGTGCAGGTTCAACCTATAAACATTGTAGTTGGAAACAAGCTTTACGCTTAGTTCGTTTGTTTAATGGCGTTCCAACGTTTGAAGAAATATATGATTTCTTAGAAACTGAATTTGAGTATTGGTACGCGCATACTATTTTGAGGCGCTGTTTCCCTGCTTTTAATCACTATTTATTTAGTTATCGACTCCATAGCCGAAATATTGATTCGATGTTTGGCGGTTTTGCTGTCCCCGAGTTTTTTGACGGTTTAAATACAATATCGTCCCACCTACCTCACTCGGATGAAATGTTATCACTTAAAGATATGGGTATTGATTTAGCGAATAAATTTGTGAGTAAAAACTCGTTTGTGAGTGATGATTATACGGATGACTATTTGTTAGAGCTATGGAACCAAAAGGCATAGATAGAGCTAAGAGGAAAAGACCATGCATGTTCAAAAGAGGCTCAAGCCCGTCAGAGGTTGCTGGGTGTTACACGAAAAGTTTGGTCGCGGTCTTGTGCGCCAAGTTTTGGATAATATTGACGGAGTTACATTAAAGGTTGGTTGGCAAAATCGTGAGTATGGTCAGACACTCGTTTCAGCTTCATCTGTAGGTTCTGGTTTTATGGTAGGTATGGAGGTGCAGCATGTTCCTGCGTCTAAAGTAGAGTCATGTCTAGAAGAAGGGATTGTACTCAAAATAAAAGAAATTGCGGGCTTCCATCAGGTTCTAGTTAATTTTTCTGAATCGTCAATTACTCGCTGGTTGCCATTTGAGCGGCTGTCTTGGATTAAAGGTGTAGAACATCGGTTTTGTACTAATGACTTTGGTGACTTAATTACACCGGTAAGATTTAAGTTAAAAGTCCTCGCGCACGCTATTGAGAATTGGAATGAAAATACAGGGTCGTTATCACGGTTAGACATTGATCCTTTGCCGCATCAAGTACATTTGGTTCACCATATCCTAGCTTCTGGTCACCTCAATTGGATGATTGCCGATGATGTTGGTCTAGGCAAAACTATAGAAACGGGAATGTTACTAAAGGCTCTAGAGCAAAGAGGACAAGCTGAGCGTGTCCTATTAGTTACACCAGCAGGATTGACTTCTCAGTGGAAAGAAGAACTCCATAATAAATTTGGCTTGAGCGAATTCCGAATATATGGCGAGAACTTCAATATCGATGAAGGGCGAGAATGGGGTATGTACAAACACGTGATAGGTTCAATTGATAGGTTCAAAGAAGAGCATCATTTAGAAAAGTTATTGCGTGCAGAGCCTTGGGATCTTGTTATTTTTGACGAAGCTCATCGCCTTAGTCGAAGACAGTATGGGATGAAATATGATGCCTCGAATCGATTCCAACTTGCTAATTTTTTGAGGGCTAAAACAAAAGCTATGGTGCTATTAAGTGCTACCCCTCACCAGGGCAAACCTGACAAGTTTCAAAGCTTATTGATGTTACTAAATCCAGATAGAAAAGAAGAAATTGAGACATTGGCACTGAATCCTGAAATTCTGTCTGAGATGATTATTAGAAATAATAAATCGGATGTGACCGATTTAGAAGGTAATTTTATCTTTAAAGGTAAAACCACAAAAGCAATACGAGTTACGCACGACAAAGCCTTGAAAGATTTTGATTGTTCACTTCAATCCTATCTGAGAAAAGGTTACCAAACAGCTAGTGAGATGGGGCAAACAGGTAATGCAATCGGATTTGTTATGACTGTATACCGAAAGCTAGCAGCATCCAGTGCAAAAGCGATTAATAAAGCACTACACAATAGGAAACGTAGGCTTGTTGAAGAGGCTCAATCAGTAGGCGTTGATGACGACCTATTGGTGCAGGATGAACGTTACTTTGGCGAAGCAGAAGAGCTACAGTTGCAAACTACACAAGGAAAAGAATTCTTTGACGGTGAGCTAGAACAGCTGAATATTCTGATTGCGGAGAGTGAACAAGTACTTATAACGGATCCCAAACTGAAGGAATTTAAAGAGGTTTTGATCCCATCAATACTCGCAAACCACAAGTCAGAGAAAATCTTGATATTTACAGAGTATCGCTCAACACAAGACTACCTAAAGACAGCCCTTGAAGAACATTATGGCGATGGCTGTGTGAATTTGATTAATGGTTCTATGAAACATCCGGTCCGCCGAGAAGCTATCAGAAACTTTGAAGATGCAGGGCAGTTCTTAATTTCAACGGAAGCCGGTGGTGAAGGTATTAACCTTCAAGACAAGTGTCATATTATGATTAATTATGATTTGCCTTGGAACCCCATGAGATTGGTACAACGCATTGGTCGCTTATATCGCTATGGTCAAAAACACCGTGTAGTAGTTTTTAACCTTTATTCTCCTGAGTCAATGGATGATCAAATAATGGATCTGATGCACGAAAGAATTGAACAAGTTGTAGGTGACTTATCTTCATTGAGTGGGGAATACAATGAGCGTTTGAGTGATGACATAATGGGAGAAGTCGCGGACCTTGTCGATGTGGGAGACATACTGCTAGAAGCTACAAGCGACGGTATAACTCGCACAAGAGAGCGCATCGAAGAAGCGTTAGAAAAAGCCAAAAATTCAGCAAGTAAACAGCGTGAGCTATTCGAATATGCCGCAGGGTTTGATCCTAAAGAGGTAAAAGAAGAGCTAAATATTACATCGGAACATGTGATGTTTTTTACGCAAGGAATGTTTGACTTATTGGATATAGAAGTTGTAGATAAGACCCATAAAAACCTTATATGGCAAATTAAACTAAATGACGCTATTGCAACGGATTTAGGGGTAAGGAGAACTAGGTGGCAGATTACGTTTGACCGTACTCTTCATGCGAGTCGTGGAAATTGCGAGATGATGGATCTCGATAACTTTATTTTCAAGTATTTACTTAAAAAAGCTAAGTCGTATGAGTTTGGTGGACTAACAGCCTCCATTGGCAAGTCGTCTCTGCTAGAAGGTGCTGTAATATGTTCATATTTAAGGTGGCAAAACTCTCTTGGTCTGAGGCAGCGACAAGAGTTAGTGGCTATCCAAGTTAGCCAGGATAAAGAGGTTACATTGAACACTCAAGATTTCTGCAACTGGCTGAAAGATGACGGTATTTCATATTTTGAGAGGAATAAACAGGACTTAAAGGACTTGTTTCAAGTTGCCCAAATTAAAAGTTCAGAGGTGTTAAAGGCTAAGTCGAATCAGTTACTTCACCCTGAAAGTATTGCTCCCATTGCGGCCGCATTATTTCATAAGTAATTTTTGACTTACGAGGACGTTACCTCTTTAGAGTTTATTAAAGTTCACAATTTGGCTCCATAGAATTTGAATTATTCGGATTAACGGTAATACTAAAACTTAGAAATTCTAAGTTTTAGTGGTGGCATGTGAAAACGGACATTCAACTTTACCCTGACGAATCGCTCGAAAGCTTCTTGTTGCGCTTATCGCAAGAACAAGGCTACGAGCGATTTTCTCATTTCGCCGAAGATATCTGGTTCGACACTATGGATCTGCATGGAGCGATTGCTGGTGCTTTCCCCTTAGAGCTCAACCGAGTCAATATCTACCACGCTCAAACCACAAGCCAAATGCGGGTGCGGGTTCTTATTCATCTTGAGAACCAATTAAAGCTCAATAACTTTGGTGTATTGCGCCTAGCGTTATCACATTCAAAAGCTCAATTCTCTCCGCAATACAAAGCTGTTCATAGATTTGGTGTTGACTATCCTTATGCTTTTCTTCGTAAGCGCTTCACGCCTATTTGCCCCCTATGTATTGGCGAAGCTCCCTACATTCATCAGCAGTGGCAATTTATCTCTCACCAAGCTTGTGAACATCATGGCTGTAAGCTGATTCATCACTGCCCTGAGTGTAAGTCGAGGCTTGAATACCAAAGTACAGAGAGTATTAGCCAATGTGAATGTGGTTTTGAACTCCGAAACTCGCCAGTCGAAGGTGCTCCAGACGCTGAGACCTTGGTCGCCCGCTGGTTGTCAGGAAGTGATTCAAAACCCTTGGGATTGCTGAAGGCAGAAATGACCATCTCTGAGCGCTACGGTTTTTTACTGTGGTATGTAGATCGCTATGGTGATATCGATGACCTCAGTCTTGAGTCATTCATTGAATATTGTGGCGCTTGGCCAATGTCATTGTGGCAAGACCTCGATGCTTTGAAAGAGAAGGCAGAACTCGTTCGAGTCAAAGATTGGAAGAAGGTATTTTTCAATGAAGCCTTTGGTGCTCTGCTTAAAGATTGCCGTCAGTTACCCAGTCGGCAGCTGAGTCACAATATCGTACTTACTCAGGTGTTAGCTTACTTTACAAAGCTAGTGGCAACAGTGCCCTCAAGTGCCAAAGGAAATATCGGTGATGTACTGCTCAGCCCCTTAGAAGCTTCTACATTGCTCTCTGGCACAACGGATGAAGTGTATCGGTTGTATGAATTTGGTGAGATTAAAGCCGCTGTCAGGCCGCGAATGCATACAAAGATAGCGAGTCACGAGTCGGCGTTTACTTTACGAAGTGTCATCGAAACAAAGCTGACTAGAATGAGCTCTGAAAGTGATGGTTTAAGTGTGTATCTACCTGAGTGGTAATTATGACGAAATTAAGTGACTTATTAGCAATCGAAGACGAGGCAGTAAAGCAGATTACGTTAAAGAAGATGTTCATGCCTTATACGAAAGATGTCTGTGTTGAAGGATTTGAAAAAGAAGCGTTAACGATCTTGCTTAATCTCAGTTCAAGCCATCAATCAGACAGATGTTCTGACTGGTTGGATGTTGCCCGTGCTAAGAGGCATTTAAAAGCGGCTGAGAACTTAGAAGCTTCCCTTGATGAAATCAAATGGTTCCACACTCATAATCTCAAGTTTCCAGACTGCCGAGTTAAAGATCAGCGGATAATTGCACAACCTCTTGCTACAACCGAGGCGCTTATCTCAAGCTCAGTATTAGAGCAAAGCTTGGGGTGGGGGCATAACTCCGCGGTGTATCGCCATACATTGTGGTTATTGAATCCTTTCCGCTGGCAATCACAGTCCGTGAGTCTTCTTTCACTTGTTCAGCAAGAAACCCCTGTTTGGGTTGAGCTGCTCAAAGAATTTGGTTTAGGTGCTAATTCACTTGCTCGCTTAAAACATACAATTGAAGAACAACTTCCTGAAAATAGTTTTCCTGACAGTGTCAGCACTTACAGCAAGCAACTGCGGTTTCCATGGGGGGATGATTATGTTTCGGTGACCCCAGTGGTCAGTCATGCCATCCAAAGAGAGTTAGAAGTGAGATCGAGAAGTCGAGAAAGTAAGCTCAGCTTTGTGTCTTCGTCACTGCCGAATTCTGCAAGTATCGGGAATCTGTGTGGCAGTTTAGGTGGGCATATGAAAGTTCTAAACTACCCGCTAGACGTCAAACCAGCGCAGGGTGGGACGTTAACTGAAAGTCGCAAAAAGAGTGGCCACTACTTTGATGACTATCAGGTAACTAACGCTAAAAGTTGTCAGGTGTTAAATCATCTAATTGGTTCAGAGCCATCAAAAACACAGAAGCAAAGAGAGATCGCTCGTAAGGTTAGAAGTAAGATATTGCGAAAGCAGATAGCCCTGTGGATGCTTCCATTAATTGAGTTAAGAGATATCGTTGATGCTGACTCTAATCAACAGCAATTGGAACATGATGACACTTTAGCTCAAGCCTTTTTGGCGCTACCAGAATCGGATCTAGGCTCTTTAGCTAATGAGTTTAACCGTCGCTTGCATCTCACGTTTCAGAATAATAGGTATGCCGCAAAGTTTGCCTATCATCCTAAGCTTATGCAGGTCGCCAAAGCCCAAATTGTATGGGTACTTGAACAACTTAGTAAACCAAATGGCAATGAAGATAAGGTAGCGGGTGAGCAGTATATCTATTTGTCATCAATGAGAGTGCAAGATGCGGTCGCAATGAGTAGCCCATATCTGTGTGGTGCTCCTTCTTTGACGGCTATTTGGGGTTTTATGCACCGGTATCAAAGAGAGTTTAACAAGCTAGTTAATTGTGATTCCCCGTTTGAGTTTTCGAGTTTCTCTTTTTATGTTCGAAGTGAGAACATTCAACCGACGGCCAAGCTTACCGAACCCAACTCAGTCGCTAAAGCACGAACGGTTTCTAACGCGAAGCGACCAACTATTCGTAGTGAACGATTGGCAGACCTAGAAATAGACCTAGTTATCAGAGTCCATAGTGACAGCCGAATTTCAGATTTTAAGTCCGCACTTAAAACGGCACTTCCCGTCGCTTTCGCCGGAGGGGCATTATACCAACCACAGCTCTCGACGCAGGTTGAGTGGCTTAAGACGTTTACCAGCAGGAGTGAGCTTTTCCATGTCATAAAAGGGTTACCAGCATACGGGCGATGGTTGTACCCAAGAGAAAATCAGCCGAGTGATTTTGATGAGCTAGAACGTTTAATTACTAAAGACGCTGATAACTTGCCAGTTTCCATCGGCTACCATTTGTTAGAACGTCCAACTAAACGGGGCAACTCAATCACCAGTTGTCACGCTTATGCAGAGAACGCGATAGGGCTTGCTCAGCGAGTCAACCCGATAGAAGTGCGTTTTAGTGGAAGAGATCACTTTTTAAACCATGCCTTTTGGTCGATAGAATGCAGTAGCGAAACTATTCTTATAAAAAACTATAGGGATTAATCGTTTATGGAACTTTGCACTCAGCTGAACTACGTTCGATCACTCTCTGCTGGCAAAGCATATTTCTACTATCTATCCAAAAGTGGTGAGATGTGTCCCCTTGAAATTGATAGAACTAGGCTGCGCGCACCAAAAGGTGGTTATGCAGAAGCGTATAAAGGGGGCCAGTTCGTAAAAAAGAATGTTGCTCCACAAGACTTAGCTTACTCCAATCCTCAGTTCATCGAAGAGTGTTACGTAAAGCCGGGTGTAGATGATATCTACTGTGCATTCCCCCTTCGAATTCGAGCAAATTCTCTAACCCCAGATATCTGTAGTGACGATGAAGTGCGCAGTAAACTTTCGTTACTGGCTAATACTTATAAAGAGCTCAATGGGTATCAGGAACTTGCTCTACGATACGCGAAGAACATTCTGCTTGGTACTTGGCTTTGGAGAAACAGAGAGTGTCGAAAATTGTCGATAGAAGTGACCACTAGTGATTCACAAACCTTGATTGTAGAAAACGCAACAAGGCTTTCTTGGTATGGTCATTGGGATGAAGCGTCAGCAGAATGCCTAGAAAAACTTACCGCTTATTTGATGCGAGCTCTGGCTGACCCAACCGAATATTTCTATATGGATGTCAAAGCTAAAATTGGAGTTGGTTGGGGAGATGAGGTTTACCCAAGCCAAGAGTTTTTAGATAGCCGAGAAGATGGTGTTCCTACTAAGCAGTTAGCTACCGTAGAATTCTTGAACGGAAAGGAAACTGTTGCATTTCATGGTCAAAAAGTTGGAGCCGCGTTGCAATCGATTGACGATTGGTGGCATGAAAACGCAGATAAACCATTAAGAGTGAACGAATATGGGGCAGATCGAGAATACGTGATAGCAAGGCGACACGTGTCCCATGGAAATGACTTCTATCAACTACTCAGAAATACAGAGAGCTGGATTGAAAGTATGACAGCTTCTCAAGTCATCCCAAATGATGTGCACTTCATCATGTCTGTCTTGATCAAAGGCGGCCTCTTCAATTGTTCCAAGGCGAAGTAAGGAATAATGATGACAAAGCGTTACTACTTCTTAATACGTTACATACCAGCACAAGCCGACCATGAATTATTGGCAGGCCGGTGTATATCCCAAATGCATTTGTTTATGGTTAATAACCGACAAGCCATGAATAAAATAGGTGTGAGCTTTCCCGACTGGAGTGATGCTACGGTTGGTCAAACCATAGCTTTTGTTGCCGAAGATAAAGAGATGATGGTTGGACTCTCTTTTCAGCCCTATTTCTCTGTGATGGTAAATGAAGGTTTATTTGAGATCTCCAGTGTATGTGAGGTGCCAGACACTGCGGCTGAGGTGCGGTTTGTCCGTAACCAAACGATCGGGAAAAGTTTTCTGGGTTCCAAGAAACGTCGGATCAAACGAAGCATGGCTAGAGCCGAACTATCTGGTGTTGAACCATCGTTACCAGCCACTAATGAAGAGCGTGTCATCGATAGTTTTCATCGAATACCAATCTCCAGCGGTTCATCAGGGGAAGATTATAATTTGTTTGTGCAAAAGGAGTTTGTCGGTGAGCGTGTTGCAGCAAACTTTAATAGCTATGGTTTAGCCACCAATCAAGAAAGAAAAGGCACGGTACCTGAGTTTCGTTTTTGACCTTCTTTCTAAAGCTCTTTTTTAGAGATTTAAAAACAAGGGCTTACAGAACTAAGAATAAAAAGGGTATTTTGGGGTTTTGTAATGTAAAACCAATAGAATTAACAGCTTAGTGACTATAGTTAACAGTGTCCTGCCGCATAGGCAGCTAAGAAACTACTGTCGAGTAGACGACACTTGTTACCAAGT
>NZ_AJZD02000118.1 GCF_000272105.2 Vibrio splendidus 12E03 | reverse complement strand
CTTAGTGCGTATTATGGGTCTAAATTATGTTGAGTGGTTCGCTGTGCTTAACTGAATAAGAACGTGGGTGAGTAACATGCTCAATGAGGAGGTCAGCTTGTCTGGCCTTTTTGATGCCCGTTAGGAAAATCGTTGTTAGAAGTTAACCCGTAACATAATTTGCACAATGCGCACTTTTCATAATTCAATTTCGACTAATCAAAACAGGGTTTTGATGCTCTAACAAAGTGCAGTTTGTTATCAGGTAACATACCAGTATGTCAAAAAATGACATACTAGCCCCGCAGGGATAAGGGCACTCGATACAGTTCTTGGCCATGACTCCCCAAAATGCCCGAAAAGCAGCGAAGCGTTACTCCCTCCAAAGAAGATCACAAAACCTTCCTTTCATTTTGCCAGAATAGCTTTTTGGTGCAGAGCACTCCCAATTCAAATTTCTATCGATAGATTTTTAAGCGTTCACAATCCAACAAGTGAGAAGGACGAAGACTGAGGACGACGAACGCGGCGGAGGGTGATAAGCCACTTACTTTAATAGTGGCTTATAGTCCCAATGTGGCACTTTTCGGTCATAAAAAAATGACCTCAAAAGGTCATTCTCAAAATATTAACTTGTTGCGCGATTGTTACCCGAAGGGTTGGGGTTCCTGTAACACCCCAACTAACTCCGGAATTCCGGAATATTTCATCATTCGGATTCTAACTTAGCTATTTCTTCTTTGCTTTTTTCTATGGCATCTGTGAAGAGTTTTTTATGTTCTTCTGTCATTTTTGCACCCATTTCGATTAATTCTTTGTTGGTCTCTATTGCCGACTCAAGGTCTCTTTTTTTTCG
Organism: Vibrio splendidus 12E03; assembly: GCF_000272105.2. Taxonomy (GTDB): domain Bacteria; phylum Pseudomonadota; class Gammaproteobacteria; order Enterobacterales; family Vibrionaceae; genus Vibrio; species Vibrio splendidus_I. The sequence continues at coordinate 2,388 of NZ_AJZD02000118.1, read as the reverse complement.
TTCTAAATCTTTTACTGTAAGGCTGTCTATGTAACCTTGGTGATCATGGATAAACTGCCAAGTTCTTAGTGTAACGATATTCGATGGAGCTTGGCTTATCATTTGCTCCATGATGAAATCATCAAGGGCGTATTTCTCAAAAAGAACACCGTTGCATATTTCATCTGCTGATATTTTTAGCTCCTGAGCTAACAGCTTAATTTGAGTTGCCTTGGGTTCCGTGTCTCCATTTTCCCATTTCAAATATGTCTGTTTAGCTACTTTTATCCGCTTTGCAATCTCTTCCTGTGTCAATCCTGCTCGCTCTCTTGCTGCCCTTAATATTTTAGCTCTATTCTCTTTTAGTACGCTAGATTCCATTTTATGACCCTTTTGGTACGTGTTTTTATTAGTATATCACTACTTTTATACACCCCCAACCTTGAAGTACACCTTGTTGGGTGGTAAGTTATAAAAAAACGTACTTGACAGGGTTTTCATTTGTTCTTCATTGACCAACTTTTCATGCAACAAGATCACCATGAGGGCAACCTTCCTCTTGTGGGGCGTCATGTTATCGAAAGGGTTGAATTGGAAACTGGTGAAAACCTTCCACCGACGGTTAATCAAAAAATATTAGAAGGCTCATACAGCACAAAGTTAACTATTCGATGTAATGGCACTCGTGTACGAGTTGAGGGGAATCCGTCACGCTGGCAGCGTATGGACAATCTCTTTGGGTTACAGACGCTTGATGAATGTGTAGCGATTTATAACCATATTCTAGCCTCGTATAACTTGCCTCCGTTTACCAAAAATACTCGTTTTGCTCATCGTCAATCTGCTGATGGAAAATCGTCTTCATTGATTGGTAATGGTGCTGAAATTACATCGATAGATTGGACTCGTAATTTAGCGGTAGGGAAGGGTAAGGAACGCTCTTTTATTCGAGGTCTTTCTTCTATGCAAATTGGTCGAGGACGAAAACCTAAGCTTTATCCTGATGGTAATACCTGCAACTGGGGTGAAGGGTCTACGTGGATAATGGACAAGCTATATGCAAAGGCGGTTGATCTACAGAGACATTTATTAAAAGACCAACGAAAAAAAGAAGGAGTATCACAAGAGGCATTAGATTATGTGAACAAGCTTATTGATTATTGTGAATCGTTCGGAGTTGTTCGAGAAGAGCACAGTTTGAGACAAGCATTATTAAAACGGCACGACTTACAATTTTACGGCATTACAACAGAACAAGATTTCTACAACCACCTACAAGATATTGAGAATGCTATGAAAACGATACAGATATCACACGACGAACATGAATCAATTGCACATCAATTACTAGCTTCTGGCGCTGTCGATACTTTACGAAAAGCCAATACAACTATGAGTTATTTTACCATGTGGCAACACGGAGCCGATTTAAGAGGGATATTAAAACAAGCTCAATTTTACGAGCACAAAGCACGATTAAAAGCCATTGGTATCGATATTGGTCAGCAATTTGATGTTAGTCGTATGTGTCCAACACTTAAACGTTCTGAGGTTATCGAGGTACAGCCGCTCGAAATTCCGCATTGGTACAAGATGCCAGTTGTAGCCGAAACTAATATTTTACCTTTCAAAGCATACGCATAGGAAAACACCATGTTAAAAATCGAAGTATTCAAAGAAGACGTAAGAGTTACACCCAGAACCATGCCAGGGAAAGACGGAAAACCACCGCGTACTATTTACGAACAAGATGCTTATGTGCACTTGCAAGGTCGTTTCCCAACGCTCACCAAGGTTCAACTGGAAGAAGGTCAACCACCTTATGAAGCCGGATTTTATACCTTTCATAGCTCTTCTTATATCGTTAATAACTTTGGCACTGTGGAGCTAAAGAAATACGGAAAAATCATCACGCCAATGGAGGTCGAATTATGATTAAGGTTTATATCGAGCGACATTCACCAGCATCAATTGAGCTATATTTTCCAACACTTGAAGAGTTTTACATGTGTAAATTTGAGGGGGATGTTAAGCCAGCTATCGAGGATTTCCTTGACGGTGCAGAGTATGAATTGATTGAAGGAATGCCTTCATAAAAAGTTAAAGCCCGTAACTGGTCGGCAGCTACGGGCTTCTATCACAATCAACTATACGAGAGTTAATTATGAGTTTCCAAGAGTACACGCTAACGGATGTTTCCGACAAGGTAAATGATCTTCACAACATGTCTACGTTCTTAAATTCCGGTGCTTACACCGAAGAAATAGGCGACAAATTAACATTTCATATGATGGAAGAAATTGAGACGTTACAGAGCATGCTTAGCTTTATTCGAATCTACCCACAGATTCAGGCTCAAGAGCAGCTAGACAGCCCTCAGAAAGAACTTACGCCTTAGTGCGTATTATG
>NZ_AJZD02000117.1 GCF_000272105.2 Vibrio splendidus 12E03 | reverse complement strand
GCAACAGCAACAGCAACAGCAACAAACATAATTTAATAAAAAAGACAGGGAAAACCATGAAAAACTTACGTGAATTATTTTTTGGGTTTATATTATTATTTAGTTCCAGTGCATTTGCAGAAGAAGGATCATTTAATCAAGCTATCAGTAACTTAAGTCAAAGTGTTGATGGATTTTTCAACGAATACACAGGTTGGTTCGTTGGACTGATATTTAAAAGCGTCCCTGTAGGTGAAGCAAGCTTTCCAATAATTGTTGGCTGGCTATTGCTCGCTGCAATTATCTTTACTGTTTACTTTGGCTTTGTTCAATTTAAACGTGTCGGGATGGCAATAGACATTATTAAAGGTAAGTACACAGACCCTAGTTCCAAACACGAAGGGGAAGTTTCTCACTTTCAAGCGTTAACAACCGCGCTTTCTGGAACTGTTGGGCTTGGTAATATTGCCGGTGTGGGTGCTGCACTTGCGATTGGCGGTCCTGGCGCGACATTCTGGATGATCTTGTGTGGCCTTCTGGGTATGGCTTCTAAGTTCTGTGAGTGTACCTTAGGTGTGAAATACCGAACTATCCTACCTTCAGGTGTTGTTTCGGGTGGTCCAATGTACTATCTAAGCCAAGGCCTTGGTGAAAGAGGTTTAGGTGGACTAGGAAAAGTGCTCGCTATTGGCTTCGCACTGATGTGTATTTTAGGTGCATTGGGTGGCGGTAACATGTTCCAAGCTAACCAAGCACACGCGATGCTAACTTACGCATTTGATGTACCAAGTGAATACGGTGTGATCACTGGCCTTGTACTCGCCTCTTTAGTTTTCTCTGTGATTGTTGGTGGTATGCCTTCTATCGCATCGGTAACGGAAAAAGTTGTTCCTTGGATGGCTGCTCTGTATATCGGTATGGCTCTGATTGTAATCGGTTCTAACCTTGATCAAGTTGGTCCTGCGTTCAGCGCAATCTTTACAGGTGCATTTACTGGTGAAGGTGTCGTTGGTGGCTTCATTGGTGCGTTAATCCAAGGCTTGAAGCGTGCAACATTCTCGAACGAAGCAGGTGTAGGTTCAGCAGCTATCGCTCACTCAGCGGTTAAAACAAAAGAGCCAATCACCGAAGGTCTAGTATCACTATTAGAACCGTTCGTTGATACGGTAATCATTTGTACAATGACAGCATTGGTTATCACTATCGCTGGCTTAAATGTAGGTCCATTCGATGGTTCTGGTTTAACGGGTGTAACACTTACTGCAGCATCGTTTACTGAAACTGCAGAAGTATTTAAATACACACTCGCTCTTGCGGTAATCATGTTTGCGTTTTCGACAATGATCTCTTGGTCGTACTACGGTCTTAAGGCGTGGACTTACCTATTTGGTGAAGGCAAAACAACGGAACTGATTTTTAAAGTGATGTTTTGTGTGTTTGTTGTTATTGGTGCGACGATTCAGTTTGGCGCGGTAATCGACTTCTCTGATGCAGCTATCTTTGCGATGTCTATCTTCAACATTCTTGGCCTGTACTTCCTAATGCCTGTTGTGAAGAAAGAACTGCAATCATTTGTTGCTCGTGTGAAATCAGGTGAAATCAAAACTTACGATAAATAACTTATCTTCAGTGCTTATCGTCAAATAACACTGTTCTAAAAATTTTTGTAATACCCTTTGCTTGAGAAAGCGAGAACAGTACTGCAATTAACCTAAAATCCCTACCAGCTTTGCTTGTGGGGATTTTTTATATCTGAATGATTAGGCGAGTTGCTATCCTCAATGCCCTGCTCACTCTTTTCGCCCTTTTCACTCTTTTCATCATCGTGTTCAACCTCGACACGACGAACCAACTCCTCTACTTCGATCATCTCTTTTTGCGCTAATGGAGAGCGACAATCATCGAAACAATAAGCTATGGTGCAGTTCTCACAAAGATACTCTTGCATCACTCCATCCCTACATGTAGTCAAAGCAGTCCAAATGCAATCGAGCAATCGACGGCGTGTTCGTCCTGAACACCACTATTATGCAGCGACACTGATCTGAAAAGATGCATGCAAAGTCATTTAATAGGCAACAAGTAACACATCATGTTGTTATACGTAACTATTCACAAATATCTAAGTAAACAATGAAAACACTTAAATCATCAATAGTGAGAAAGAATCGGCTCTACGCTCTCGAGAAAACGCAAAACGCCCACATCACGAGTGTGATGTGGGCGTTTCAATATTTAGTGCAAAACTAACGTTAGGTTGGTAAAGCCTTCGACTTATAAACCCATCTCTTCAGTAAGTGTTTTGATTTGCTTGAGATCCATGGTGTGGACTTCAATCATCTGTCTGATATCACTCAGTCTAGAGTTGGCATTATCTTGTTTCTCACACGCGTCAGATTTCGCATCCCATGATGTGCCATCTAAGAACACATCACACGCTTTCTTAAGTGAACCAAGGTTCTGTTCAAGCTCGTCTCTTTCTTTCTCAAGCTTTTCAAGTTCTTGAGATATTTGTAATTCTTTACGGAACAGTTCACGAGAACGTTCAAACAAGGTCGACTGCATATCCGCCTGACGGTTTAGCTTTTGGTTATCTTGCTCTGTTTTGTCTAGCGTTTGCTTTTGTTCGTTTAACTGCTGCTCTAACGAGTAGTTTGCCTTCTCTAAAACCGCAGATTGTTTCGCTAACTCTTGGAGCTCTTTTTGATGCTCTTCAGCCTGTTTCGCTAGCGCAACTTCTACTTTGGCGTCGATCTCGGTATCGACTTTTGCCACCTTAGCTTCAACCGACGTCATCAATTCTGTTTTGCTGTCGCGCACTTCTTGATAACGAGTTTCGAGTACCTGATAAGTAGACTCCCACTTGGAAGCCGTCACTGTAGAACCGATTAAGCCACCAAGAGCTAAACCTATAACCGCAGCAATGCCGATATAAAGCTGACTGCGCTTATCGCGTTCTTCAATAACAACCACTTCATCTTGTTCGCTTTGTCCAGATTGCTGGTTCACTAGCGGGTACTCCCAAAAATATGTTTAACGTTACGCGGTCACTGGTACTAATACCAATACTGATTGTGTAGGTTCAGTTAAACCTGTCGCTCAAGTCACAAGCACTTGAGCTTTACTAACACGTTCACCCCATCTGCTCACAGACGGTCTAACGAGTTAGCTCCGAAATCATCAAGCTGGCAGTATACAAAAGGAAGCTGCTAACGATAACTATCACTACCCATTTTTGCAGTTTTTCGTTGGTCCGGTAACGAAACAATACAAATGCCAAAGCCAATAAAAAAACAATCGCTATTAGTCGAGTCATAACTCCTCCTTGTTTCCCTATTTTATACCATTTAAATAAGCAAGTTACGTCAGAGTCGCGTTGTTTGATCATTTAGTTGAACAACATTTGTGCAAACAGATATTTTGTAGCTGACATCACATTTTATATGATCTAGGATACGCCTACAGATTACCTAATTATTTAGGTAATTGTTCCGATGAAGACTGCAGGAGAGTGGTTTTTAACTAAATATTAACATTTAGTTAGATTGACCCGCCGAAGAAGTAAATCTTTCAGGTGCTTTATGCTGGAGAAATCCAGAAAAGTGAGGACTGTCGTTGGAGGAACCTCTGGAGAGAACCGTTAGATCGGTCGCCGAAGGAGCAAGCTTAGTGCCCGTTACTTATCTATAAGTGATTCGCTAAGTGAAACTCTCAGGCAAAAGGACAGAGGAGTGGAAAGCAACAGCCTTAATTAACAAAAGAATTCTATCTAGAAATCCGTATGTATTAAGTAGTGCTCCCGATCCCTGTGATCTGCACTGCCTTCCCTCTTCTCCTTAAATTTTTAATTTATTAAGGGGAATCTATGAACCACCTACAAGCTACACTACAAACCATCAACCAATTCGTTTGGGGACCACCACTGCTTATTCTGCTAGTGGGTACAGGTATCTACTTTACTTTTCGCTTAGGCTTACTCCAGTTTAGACACCTCCCAAGCGCGCTAAAAATGGTATTCAGCAAAGACAAATCCGGTACGGGTGACGTATCAAGTTTTGCCGCTTTGTGTACCGCGCTTTCCGCAACCATTGGTACAGGTAACATCGTTGGTGTAGCGACCGCAATCAAGATTGGTGGCCCTGGTGCCCTATTCTGGATGTGGCTTGCCGCTGTATTTGGCATGGCGACCAAGTACGCAGAATGTCTACTTGCCGTTAAATACCGCAGAACCGATAGCAATGGCGAAATGGTTGGCGGCCCAATGTACTACCTGCAATACGGTGTCGGCTCACGAATCTTGGCGGTTATGTTCGCTGTCTTCGCGCTCGGTGTTGCCTGCTTCGGTATTGGTACCTTCCCACAAGTAAACGCTATCTTAGACGCAACTCAAATTTCATTTGGTGCTTCTCGTGAGATGTCTGCTGTCGTTCTAACGATACTAGTGGCAGTGGTAACCCTTGGTGGTATTCAATCTATCGCTAAGGTGGCAGGGAAAGTTGTTCCTACTATGGCGGTTATGTACGTTGTCGCATGTTTAAGCGTTCTGATTTCAAATGCAGACCAACTGTTGAATGCTATTACCCTTGTTGTTACCTCTGCGTTTACCAACACAGCAGCAACCGGTGGTTTCTTTGGTGCAAGCATCATGCTTGCTATCCAATCAGGCATCGCTCGTGGTGTGTTCTCGAACGAATCTGGTCTAGGTAGCGCACCAATGGCGGCGGCGGCTGCAAAAACAGATTCATGCGTGAAGCAAGGCCTTGTCTCTATGACAGGTACCTTCTTCGACACCATCATCATTTGTACGATGACAGGTTTAGCACTTATCTTAACTGGCGCTTGGCAGACTGACCTTTCTGGTGCTGCGATGACCACTCATGCATTTGCTGTTGGTCTGAATGCAGACACGCTTGGCCCTATGCTGGTTTCAGTTGGCCTAATCTTCTTTGCGTTTACTACGATTTTAGGCTGGAACTACTACGGCGAGCGCTGTGTTGTTTTCTTGCTGGGTACTAAAGCAGTCTTACCTTATAAGATCATCTTCATTGCGTTGGTGGCTTCTGGTGCATTCTTGAAGCTCGACATGATCTGGATATTGGCAGATATCGTCAACGGCCTGATGGCAATTCCAAACCTAATCGGCCTTATCTTACTACGCCATGTTGTTATCGAAGAAACTAAGCTGTTCTTCAAACCTTTAACGTCTTCAAAAGATTGTGAAGCTGTTAAAGTATAATCAGAATTGATTGAACCAAAGCCCGCATTCAAATGCGGGCTTTTTTATATCCCTTCGATACTTAAACTGATTGAATTATTACTATCGTATATCCACAAATAAATTAAGATTTTAATTAGACCACTGTTCTAATTAATTTATTGGTAAAGATTGAACCAAAACCCTCTAATTAAAAGCTCGCTAATAAAATCATCACTTAATTAGATGTTACTTATATTTAACAGATTGTGACTAAATGGCAGAGTTTCTTTCATAAACAAATAAAGAACGCTTTTGTTATGACCACTCAAAAACACACCAGAATATAACATGTGACTTTAATTCATATAATAGTCAGTTTATAGTCATCTAAATTATTGAGAGAATTATAATAAAAATAAAACGTTGGCTATATGATCAGATTCGACCCGATTAAAAACCGTATTTATAACGACAAACGTTCTATTAAAATAGGATATCGTGAGACTCGTGTTTTAGAGTTATTACTTAAAAACTCACCAGAGATTGTGAATAAGCAAGAGATCATTAGTTTCGCATGGGGAAGCGAATTCATTGGTGATACATCACTTGCGAAATGCATCAGTTTACTCCGCCAAGGATTCGTCAAGCTCGGTATCAAAGAGACGCCAATCGTGACGGTACCAAAGGTTGGTTACCGCCTTATCGATGATTGCGTCTTTATCGAGTCGCAACCACAAAGCGGAACCACGATTCCTCTCACTCCAGTGAGCGATCAAGTCCCACTCGATAACAGCAGTATTGCGGCCTCTATTGCAAGTAGCCATGAATCTATACCTAAACCAACGTCGCCTGCTCACCAGAAAATCAGATCACACAGAACTAGACTGTGTTACTTCATAACGGGCTGTTTGCTGTTTGCATCAGCGCTGTTGGCTTTTGCTAAAGTGCACGACAGAAGCCTTGGCGATATCAACTCAGTCAACCGACTCAATGAACAGTGGGTTGGTCAGGTTCAAGTATTCCAAGAGTCTGAAATGACGATGAGCCCTGAACTCGAAGCCATTCTCTATAAATATCAATGTGATTGCGTGGCATACATTAGCGAAGAACCTGACTACTCTGAGCTTTCAATACTCAATAAAGATACACGCCAGTCCGTCAATATCTTTTACACACCCACGCAATTAGATCGTGCGAGTAGCGAGATAGCGTTATTCCTAGAGAGAGGCCAATTATGATGCCATTTGTAGCTCTGTTTTCCTCGTTAGCGTTATTGGTTGGCATATGGAGTATTCCTAACTCTCCACCGCAAGAAGAGCACCGTTACCAACATAGCGTGGTAGACCTCATACTCGATGGAAATGTATTACGTACCGATGGGCTCACCAAAATAAGTAACAACAAAGTTCTGCACCTGATGTCGGTTCAAGATGACAACATGCCCGACCCTATTGTTCTAAGGTTTAGAGGTGAGGCTGGCCCTTCTCAATCACTTTTCTTTGCAATATCTGGCACCATTGATTTAGTCTCAGTACAAAAAATAAATAAAACAATGAATGACAGCTTATTGTCGCCCTATCTACTCATCAACAATGACCCATTAACGTTGAAGGTTGATGTCTTAAGTTCGAATGATTTATTTGCCATTATTCGAACGTGTAATACGGGGCGAACACAACTTCTGGCTAAACGATAATTTATCGTTATTTGGCTACCAACTGAATTTATCGACGTTTAATTAACACCATCCTGAATATTACACATAAAAAACGGATGGTTATTTTTATGGCTATATCAGCAAG
>NZ_AJZD02000116.1 GCF_000272105.2 Vibrio splendidus 12E03 | reverse complement strand
AACTGACATTCCAGACAAAAGTAACTGTTTGGATTACTTACGCGTTGGCCATATTCAAATAGGTGTGCTTGATAGCATGGATGTAATCTATATGATCAATCACTTGCTCAACGCACTGAAAGAAAAAAATGAAGATCTCAATTGCTTTTATCGCCAACATGACGAGCGATAATATGAATGTTTTTCAAACTATTGATTTCATAAGTCACATACTCTTCTTTCTCATTCACTTTAGGCGCTAAGATGTAAACGTTGAAGTAATGACAATCTAACGTAAGAATGGATTCAATATAGTTACGATAACGATATGACTCCATGAGCTTTTTATCACAATAAAGGTAGGCTTGTTTATCTTTGATTTTATCATAGAACTTAAACTTGAAACCTTTGCCATATCGCTTTACAAGCGTGGCGCCCCCATAAGCAACACCAATGTGCTTGTCATAATTGTAATATTTGACTGGTTTAAAGTACCGATACAACAGAACTCGGCCGACGCCTTTGACATTTAAAAGCACCTTTTTAAATTCATCATCACTCAAGACTTCTTTAGCTTCAAGCCATGTTTCTACAAGTCGAGACAGTACTGATGTGACGGTTTTAGATGGGGAGTTTTTTCGGTGAGACGAGCTGCCATTATTTTTCTTCGGCTCCCTCTCTAATTGTTTTGATTTTAATTCACTTTCACCATTTTTATTCGAAGTGCTTTCATCATCTAATTCAGGGGAGAATTCATCAATAAAGTGTTCAAGTTTATGGCGTATCTTACGTTGAGAATAGTCTTCACTACTCTCATTACTACGCTGTTTCAGGTGTTCTTCGTTACTACTAGCCAAAGACCATTCACAATTAGGGTGATGTTTATCATTTTCTCGATAGTGGGCGGCTTTGATAACAGGTTTACCATCGCTTCTTTCTTTGCAAAGTTTATCGTAGTTAACGCCAGTAACACGGACTCCCGTTTCATTGTGATAACGACAAAACTCGTCTGAACACAAAAAATTTAAACGTCTTCGCCTCTTTTCCGGCAAGGAAAAGTACTCTCGCCTAGCTGTATCAATGCTAATGTACTCATCTAATTCAACACAGAATGCTCGTTGTATTTTCACTGTACTCATCACTTTACCTTTCTGATAGAAGAAAAATTTTTTCTGTAAGTCATTAAGTAAAGTCTAAGTTACCGCAATGGTTAACGCTTTGGAAATACTCGCTATTATTGATTTACCCACCGAAACGGTGGACAAACGTCTAACAACAGGTGAATAAATGTCGAACACTATCATGACGGTGTTTGGTGAAGTTCCGATAGAGAAAGAGTACCAATGGTCCTGGGTAG
>NZ_AJZD02000115.1 GCF_000272105.2 Vibrio splendidus 12E03 | reverse complement strand
AAAGCATTCACAAAAGCATTCACAAAAGCAATTAGAGCAAATACTTTCTTTATTTATATCAATAATTTATACGTTAACTAACGAAACATATAGCAAGTTAATTTGTATTAAGAATTAAAAGTTCGAGATTAGCATTCCACATTTCAATCTATTGATTCGCATTTATAAAACTGGTTGGCTACATTTCGGTTGCTCAAACGCACTTCTGGCAAACTATTTGAAAGAATAGGACGCAAAGCCACCGGTCTGTCGACAAATATTCTGTCTATGATAGCGGGGCCGCCACTTAATAGGATTTAAGTGTAAATGCATGCCGGAGTGTTCTCTTTTTTGTCGGCCAAATACAGTAAGGACAAATAATGAAACAACTCCCCAAAAAATCACTCATCGCGCTATCGCTTCTTAGCGTAAGCGGTGCAAGCTTCGGTCACGGTTATGTCTCGGCATACAACAATGGCGTAGCTGAGAGCCGTGTTGCCCTATGTAAGTTCCCTGCGAGTGATACGCAAGAGAAAAACACCAACTGTGGTGGTATCCAATACGAACCACAAAGTGTAGAAGGCCCTGAAGGCTTCCCGGAAGTCGGCCCTGCTGATGGAAAAATTGCCAGTGCGCAATCTTCTTTAGCAGCAGCACTAGACGAACAAAAGGCAGACCGCTGGGTTAAACGCCCTATCAAGTCTGGTTCTCAATACTTCGAGTGGACATTCACAGCTAATCACAAGACTCGCGATTGGAAATATTACATTACTCAACCCGACTGGAACCCAAACCAACCTTTGGCACGCAGTTCTTTCGACTTAACGCCATTCTGTGTTGTTGAAGGCAATATGGAACAACCACCGATGCAAGTCAGTCACTTGTGTAATGTGCCAGAACGCGAAGGTTATCAAGTGATCCTTGCGGTATGGGATGTGGGTGACACTGCAGCGGCTTTCTACAACGTTATCGATGTGAAGTTTGATGGCGACGGCCCTATCATTCCTGATTGGGATCAAGGCGGTCAAATCAACCCTACTCAAGATCTAAACGTTGGTGATGCTGTTTACACTCGTGTCTTCGATCAATCGGGTGAGAACGCTTCATACAGCACTGAGCTCGTCATTGAGAGCGACGAGCAAGGCAAAGCAAATAACTGGTCTTACGCGCTTGCCTCTAAGATCAACAAAGAACAAGCGCAAATCAAAGCAGGTCAGCTGAACGACCAAGGCGATTTCGCACCCATTTATGGTACGAACCCTGTTTATCTAAAAGCAGGTTCTGGCTTTAATAGCGTCGAGATCGGTTACAAGATTGATACTCCAGAGCCGGAGCATGAGCTAGTAGTGACAGGTCTAGAATCTGAGTACATTATTGACGAAAATCAGCCAACACAGCTTGATCTAACTTTAGAAGCAACCGGCGATGTTCAAGCAGAACTGACGGTGTACAACCATCACCGCGAAGCACTTGCTTCTCAAAAATCAGAACTGGCAGACGGACAAGTTGAAGATGTTCAACTCACTCTGTCTAAATCGGAGGCTGGCCACCACATGCTTGTGGTTGTGACTAAAGATGAGCAAGGTAACTTAGTGGATCAGAACACGCTTGATTTCCACCTAATGGACGAGCAAACACCGCCACCCGCAGGCGATTACGACTTCGTTTTTCCTGAGAGCATCGAGTCTTACACAGCAGGTACTAAGGTACTGAGCAGCGATGGTGGCGTTTATCAGTGTAAAGAGTTCCCATACTCTGGTTACTGCGTTCAATGGACTCCAACAGCAACTCAATACGAACCAGGTGTTGGTTCACACTGGCAAGATGCTTGGAACAAAGTTGACTGATTACTAGCCAGTCACTTACTTTCTAGTAGGTACGTGCTAGTAATCAGCAAAACAAAAAACGGATGCCCAGAGCATCCGTTTTCTTATTCAGTAAAAGTAGAAACACCAGTTATTAAAATGGAAACATCAGTTATCAAAGTAGATAGTGGTCAGCCAGCAAAGCGACAAACAAGATCATGAGATGATAAATGGAGAATTTAAAAGTCTTCATCGCCATATTAGGCTCATCACGATATTTAAGTATCCAAGCGTGATAAACAAACCCGCCGTTTAACACCAAAGAAGCACTCAGATATATCCAGCTACTCATGCCAACCAACACCGGCAATATACATACGATGCTAAGCAACAAGGTATAGAGCAGAATTGATGTTTTGGTGTAGGCGATCCCATGCGTCACAGGCAACATCGGGATGTTCACCTTAGCGTATTCGTCACGACGATGAATCGCCAACGCCCAAAAGTGCGGAGGTGTCCAAATAAAGATGATCATCACCAACAACCAAGCGTTTGAGTGCAGTTCATTGGTGACCGCCGTCCAACCCAATAACGGCGGCATCGCGCCTGCAATCCCTGCTATTACGATGTTTTGCGGCGTTGCTCGCTTCAAGTACATGGTATAAATCACCGCATAGCCTAATAAGCTCGCAAAGGTTAACCAAGCGGTCAGTTGATTAACCCACGCCACTAATGTGACAAAGCCAAGTAAACCAATGCCTGCAGCAAAGCTGAACACCCGTACGCTGCTGAGTTCTCCTGACGGCAAAGGGCGTCGGTTTGTGCGAGTCATTTGCCCATCGATCTTTTTATCGATCAAATGATTAAACGCAGCCGCTGAGCCTGCCATCAACCCTATTCCGATCATTCCAAAAAGAGTTTGCTGTAAAGGTAATCCGTTAGGCACTGCTAAACACATACCCACTAAGGCCGTCAGCAGCATCAAAGCCACTACCTTGGGTTTGGTCAGCGTTAAATAGACCTTCCAAGTAGCTTTGTTTTTCGAGGCCACCTCATTTTTTGGAGTACTTTCTCCGTTGGTTGCTATCTCTTGACTGGCAGCGAGATCTTGACTTAAAGCTGCGCCTTGAACCACCACTCCATGTTGTGTTGATGTTCTAGTGACCATGATTACCTCCTTGTAATACATCGTTCTTCATCAAGTACTCACTCGGTTGACGTTGCCAAACCACAAAGTTTGTAACAACCATGGTGACAAGTAACAGAGCGGCCACCAAATTATGCAAAACGGCTACCGAGATCGGTAGGTGAAACCATACATTGCTGATCCCTAAACTGACCTGTGCAAACAACACTATCGCCAAAGTGACAGCCAGCTTTCTTTGCGGTCCTTTTTCAAGCTTCCAAAGCTGATAAACAATCATCAACACCGTAAGTGTGGCAGCGATAGCCCCGAACCGGTGCATGACATGTATAGTTAATCGCGCGGGATATTCCAACACACCAAACTCATAGTTATCATGGCCGTGTTGAGCAAAATCGAACGCATTTTTGAAATCGAGGTAGCTCATCCAGTTACCTTCACAAATAGGCAATTGGGTACACACCAAAGCGGCATAGTTTGACGATGTCCAACCACCAAGCAGTATCTGCCCAACCACAATAAGTAACCCAAACAGCGCCCAAAATTTAAGTGTTGGAGAATAAGAAGCCTCGCCAAAACGGCTTTGGAATTGAGACAAACGACAATAGAGCAGACACAACAGTGACAGCAACGTGAAGCCCCCCATCAAATGCGCCATAACCACAACGGGCATCAACTTGAGAGTCACCGTCCACATTCCAAGCAAAGCCTGAAAGATCACAGTGGCTGAAATAAGCAAAGGAAGCCCAATCGAAGTAATATTCTTTTTAATACACCAAGCGACTACAACAAAGATAAGCAGCCCTAATGTTCCTGCAAAGTAGCGATGTATCATCTCTATCCACGCTTTGTCTGCTTCGAGAGCTCGCTCGGGAAATTGCAGATTGGCTTGATTCACCGCTTGGGCATCAGACGGAACGGTGATCTTACCGTAACAACCCGGCCAGTCAGGACAGCCAAGGCCAGCATCAGACAGGCGTGTATAAGCTCCGAGAACAATCACGGTAAGGGTTAACAAGATAGTTAATCTCATCACAAGCATCAGTAAATCAGGGGCTTTATTCTGCATCACTTATCTCCCTATACTTATTCCCTTTCGCTGCTTAAGCTCAAGCATTTGCGCCATCAACTACCCAACTCGTGACAGCTTAAGTAGCTTTCTTAAATCATGAATCATACCTTTGGATTGCCCGACTAACTGCGACGGTTCCGAAACGCTTTTGTACTCCATAACCAGCTGTCCTAGCGGGTCAATAATGACAATGGAAGCCGGCGCAAACTCGGTACTTAACTGATCTCCACCAGCTAACAAAGACAAATCCGGCTTATCAAGCGAACCCGATAACGAGTTACCCTCAGATACAAAAACAACGGCCGTCACTCGCTCTTTGTTTTTCCCTAACGCTAAATAACTTTGATTCAAATAATGGAGTTGTTGTTCACACAAGCTTTCGCACTCCATCGGCGCGATATACCCCACAACCCAACCCTCTCCAGCCATGGGTACCGTTACGCCGAAATCCGCTAGTGTAGTTCTTGGTTCGACCAATCCGCCCGAGTTAGTGACACCTGATGTGTACCAATTCTGGTCCAGCACAGCTTTGGCGATAATGGCTGGCAAAGCGAAAATTAAAACAAGTCCAATTAATACCAAGCGCCCTTTAGTACGACGGCTTCTGAGCTCAGCCATGTTTGCCTCGGTAATTTCCCTGTTCACTTGTGCTTGAGATTTATCCATCCTTATTCCTCGTGATAGGTGTTGCTTTTAGGTACCGATAGCCAATCAACAACATCAAAAACAAAAGTACCGCAGCCATAACAAACCATTGAAATGAGTAACCAAAATGCTTCTCAGATTTCATCGCCGTTGGACGCCATAACATTTCATAGGGCCATGAATCTAAACTCTGAGGTTGGAAGACAAAGGGCAGCACTTCTTGTCCTGTATACTGTGATAGCGCTGCTATGTTTAGGTTTTGGATTCTATTCGGTGTCGTATTTTCTAAACCCAACTCATGACTTAAAGGATTCACCGAGCGTGTATACAAGTGCCCTGACATTTTGGTTGGTACAGTGATACTTCCTAATTGCGGTAGTTCTCTTCTGTCATTACTTGCCGGAACAAACCCAAGATCGATCAACAACTGGTTTTCATCTTCAAAGCGAACCTTACCCAACATGTAAATCACATACCCTACCGTTCCTTGGTTTATCTGGTTGTCTAACAAGAGTATCAAGCCACTCGTATTGACTAATTCAACATCAGCCTTTAACCCGTTTAGGGTTTGAGGATTTAATGACTCTTGATCAGATAAATCCAGCTCTCGCAACTCAGAAATAACAACACCTAAAGGTTGTGACGAGAGCTGTGCTCGCTCAGCTAATTGCTGTTCATAACGTAATTTCTCGTTACCACGATCGAGTTGCCACAAACCCAACTTGATTAAAGCGCCGACTGAAACCACAGTTAAAACAACCGCAATCCAAAAACCTTTACCGCGGAACTTGTGTTCATCATCAATCAATCGGTTTGGAGTTATCACTATGGCGTCATCTACCTTTATTCTGTTATTTAAAGTCGTATTGGTCGCTTTGCTGTTTTTTATCACTTTCAATTTGATGAAAGGTCTAATCCAAATCGCCTCGGGCAAACACAATGGAAAAAGGCTCAGTCACTTCTTGGGACGTCGTGTCATGTGGTCAGCCGTTGTCGTGCTACTTTTATTACTTGCTCTGGGATCAGGAGTGATAACTCCCAACCCTCGCCCCTATTAATCCCCTATAGGCTCAATCGTTAAAGCACATAAACAAACACAAACAGGCCTAACCAAACCACATCAACAAAGTGCCAATACCAACTGCCCGCTTGGAACGCAAAGTGGTCTTTCGGAGTGAAGTGGTCTTTTGCAACCCTTGCCAGCAACACAATCAAAAAGATCGTCCCTAAACAGACATGTAAGCCATGAAACCCAGTCAGCAAAAAGAAGGTATTACCGTAGATGCCTGACTGAAGTGTCAGCCCCATATCTTGATAAGCGTGAAGATACTCTTCAACTTGGAAGAACAGGAAGAAGCCAGCCAGAACAATGGTTATCTCCAACCACACGATCAAAGCCATACGCTTATTTTGCTCAAGACTGATATGTGCCATGTGCAGCGTCACAGAGGAAAGCAGCAGAATAATAGTGTTCTTAAGCGGGATACCTTGCCAAGGCATGGCTTGTGTCGTTACGCCATCAGGGGTAGTCGTTAGTGGCCATATTGATTGGAACATCGGCCACAATACTTCATGGGTCATTTCATTATTGCCCGCACCACCAATCCAAGGCACAGAAATCATACGAGCATAGAAAAGCGCGCCGAAGAAAGCGCCGAAGAACATGATTTCAGAGAAAATAAACCAACTCATTCCTTGTCTAAAAGAACGAGAAATCTGCTCAGAATAAACTCCACTTAATGATTCCGTGATCACATTACTAAACCAGCCTGCGAGCATGTAAAGCAGCACTGCAAACCCGACTAACAACACCGCTTTGCCAAACACACCACCTGCGGCGTCGGTACCCATGTTTTGCACCGTCAAGCCAGCGCCAACCGCGACCAAAAACAGTGCTACAGCACCCACTAATGGCCAGTGACTTTGATGTGGAACGAAATAAACTTCCTTTTTAGAACTCATCGCTCAACTCCTTATGTTGATACTGGTTCTGTAAATCCCCAGGGCGTGTTGGCC
Organism: Vibrio splendidus 12E03; assembly: GCF_000272105.2. Classification (GTDB taxonomy): domain Bacteria; phylum Pseudomonadota; class Gammaproteobacteria; order Enterobacterales; family Vibrionaceae; genus Vibrio; species Vibrio splendidus_I. Next base: position 36 of record NZ_AJZD02000115.1, on the reverse strand, counting down.
TTTCGTGGTTAAATTTTGTTCGAGATAAAAGCGTTT
>NZ_AJZD02000114.1 GCF_000272105.2 Vibrio splendidus 12E03 | reverse complement strand
AGTGACACCGCCAAACATATCCCCTTTGAGATTGATATCCGTAAAACGACTTCCAAACAAAACACACCTTCCTGATGATGAAATGACAAACCTTATCACTTTAACAAATGTATCAAGTGTTCAGAAAGTGTTAATTCAATCACATTATTCATGTCTTATAACCAGATCATAGCTTCTACACTAAGTTAATGATTTTAACGACTAGTACACGTCAGATGAGTACTATTTGACACAGTTTTTACGAGATTGAATTTGTAACATTGTGTATAGTTGAGATTCTTAATTAAGGGATGTAAGACGCAAAATGCCAGAGATTAAACAGCTTTTTGAAAACAACTCTAAATGGTCAGAAGAAATTCGCTCTCAACGACCTGAGTATTTTACAACGCTTGAAGAGGGTCAAAGCCCCGGTTTTCTATGGATAGGCTGCTCAGATAGCCGTGTTCCGGCCGAGCGTCTCACTGGTTTGTATTCTGGCGAACTGTTTGTTCATCGAAATGTTGCTAACCAAGTGGTTCATACCGATCTAAACTGCCTATCTGTTGTGCAGTACGCGGTCGATGTACTCAAAGTTAAACACATTATTGTTTGTGGCCACTACGGCTGTGGCGGTGTTAACGCGGCGATTGATAACCCTAAACTTGGTCTAATCAATAACTGGTTACTTCACATCCGCGACAATTACCTAAAATACCGTAAGCAAATCGAGGGGCTGCCTCGTGAGCAATGGGGTGATAAGCTGTGCGAAATTAACGTCGCAGAGCAAGTTTATAACCTAGGCAACTCAACCATCATGCAAAGTGCATGGGAGCGTGGCCAAGAAGTTGAAATCCACGGTGTGGTTTATGGTATTGGCGATGGCAAGCTGCAAGACCTTGGCGTACGTTGCTCAAGTAATGATACCCTAGAGAACAGTCACTTAGAGGCATTAAATAAGATCTTAACAACGCCTCTGCTTAGTCAACAAAGCTAGCTCCTTCCGTAATAAATACAAAAAGCCCGCATCTGCGGGCTTTTTAATGACTTCTAACCGACAAGCGTAATGATTACTCTTGAGGTACTACCTTACCGATGTATGGTAGGTGACGATATTTTTGTGCGTAGTCGATACCAACACCAACAACGAATTCGTCTGGGATTTCAAAACCAATCCATTTTGTATCTACAGTCACTTCACGGCGAGAAGGCTTGTCTAGTAGCGTACAAATTTCGATAGACTTAGGACCACGTAGGCTTAGAATCTCTTTCACTTTAGTCAGCGTGTTACCTGTATCGATAATATCTTCTACAAGTAGAACGTCTTTACCTTGAATATCATCATCAAGGTCTTTCAAAATACGAACATCACGTGAGCTTTCCATGCCGTTGCCGTAGCTAGACGCGGTCATGAAATCAACTTGGTGCGTTAAATCGATAGCACGAGCAAGATCTGCCATAAAGACAAAAGATCCACGCAATAAGCCAACTAAAACTAGATCTTCACTACCGTTGTAGTGTTCCGTGATCTGTTTGCCTAGTTCGTTCACTCGATCCTGAACTTCTTGCTCAGAGATCATGACTTCAACTGTATGCTTCATACTGCTCTCATTCTATTTGGTGATTGCGACGAATGTTGACAGTTTCGTCAGTTGTGTCGCTCAATTTTGTGCGTAAGTCTAGCACTGCTCAAATACCCACACCACCTTATGGCTCGAATTTACTGTCAGATTCTCAACGAAATGTGCGCTGGTGCCTTATCCAATACTCGTCTCCTTTCACATCAATGCTGATCACGCTTTATGTATCAAGTTTGATGTAACTGTCTATAAAACAAGCTGAAAGGATTGACCATTCGCATATGCACCATTACACTCATCTTGGCTTAAATAATAATAAAATCATTAATATAAAAATTTCGTTGGCAAGGAAAACAAAATGGACTCAATATCTAAGAGACCTAGAACTAGGCTTTCACCTTTAAAAAGAAAACTTCAATTGATGGAAATCGCTCTTGAGGTATTCTCTCGCCGCGGTATCGGTCGTGGTGGACACGCTGATATTGCAGACATCGCTCAGGTGTCTGTCGCAACTGTATTTAACTACTTCCCTACCCGTGAAGATCTGGTTGATGAAGTACTAAATCACGTTGTACGCCAATTCTCTAACTTCCTTTCAGACAATATCGATCTGGATATTCACGCAAAACAAAACCTACATAATATTGCGACTGAAATGGTGACGTTAGTGGCTCAAGATAGCCATTGGTTAAATGTGTGGTTCGAATGGAGCGCTTCGACTCGTGATGAAGTATGGCCGCTATTCGTAACAACTAACCGCACTAACCAAATGTTAGTACAAAACATGTTTAGCAAAGCGATTGAGCGTGGCGAAGTTTGTGACGATCACGACCCTAAACATCTAGCGAACTTATTCCACGGCATTTGCTACTCGCTATTCATCCAAGCGAAACGTGTAGAAACGCCAGAAGAGCTTTCAAGCTTAACGGATAGCTACTTGAACATGCTGTGCATTTATAAGTAGATTCGAGATTCGAGATTCGAGATTCGAG
>NZ_AJZD02000113.1 GCF_000272105.2 Vibrio splendidus 12E03 | reverse complement strand
CTCTGCCTTGGCTTTGTCTTTCGGTTTGTAAGGACGAGCTGGCATCACTGCGGTTTGGTAATGATTCGCCAGTTTTTGATAGCTATCGTTCAGCCTCGGCTCATAACGATTGGCTTTGGTGACCGCGCTGCGTAGGTTATCGGGAACTAAGAGTTGTGGTACGCCACCGAAGTGTTCGAACGCATTCACATGCGCCTCTAACCAGTAAGGTTTTCCTTGGCTGGGGAAGGCTTCAACATAGGTG
>NZ_AJZD02000112.1 GCF_000272105.2 Vibrio splendidus 12E03 | reverse complement strand
TTTCGGCGGTTAATCGTATTGTCGAAAGAATTCATAGGATGTGAGCCTTACTTAATGCTGTGAGCTAGAGAAGTTTCTGCGGAGTCTTCTGACTGTTCTGGTTTTGCAGGGGCGATACCAAACCCAGTGAAGCCATAAATCAGAGCAAAAACGACACCGGTGTAACATTGGATTGCCCAAGGTAGGTAATCTAGCGTCGCTACACCTAGTGTGCTTGCCATGTAAATACCCGCAGCAGTCCAAGGAACCAGTGGCTCAATAATCGTGCCCGCGTCTTCGATGGTTCTTGATAGGTTTTTAGTATCTAGCCCCATTTTACGGTAAGCGTTTTGGAACAATTCACCTGGAATAAGAAGAGCTAGTTTGCCATCTGATGTCGTGAAAACTACGGTAATAGTCGCGATCACTGTTGATGCGATAAGCTGCCCTGTTGAGTGGATAAGATGCAGGAAACGACCCAGTACCACATTTAACGCGCCCGTCAGGCTTAAAATACCAGCGAAAGAGAAGGCACAGAACACCAGTAGAATGGTGCTCATCATTGAGGACAGGCCACCACGGTTAAGCAGTTTTGATACGTCTGGGATTAGCCCATCAGTCACTGTTCCTTTTGCTTCAAACAATGAAACATTGAAGCCGTCGACATAAGCTTGGAAGCCTTGTTGTAGAGAGAACCCTTGTAGAACCATTCCCAGTACAATCGCTAGTGCTGAAGCTCCTAACATTAGTGGTAGAACGGGTTTCTTAGTTAATGCACCCCATAGGATCATAACTGGTGGGATGATAAGGAAGATACTGAAGTTATAAAGGCTATCTAGCCCCGCAAGGATTTGCGTTACTTTCTCTGGCTGACCAATGTTTGCCACATCAGCGCTTTGTCCTGCAAAGAAGAAGACAACAGAAGCAATCACAAACCCCGGTAGTGTTGTGTAAAGCATGTGCTGAATGTGTTCGTACAGTGTGGTGCCTGAAACGACAGGTGCAAAGTTTGTGGAATCAGAAAGAGGCGAGATCTTGTCGCCAAAGTAAGCACCAGATACAACAGCACCCGCTGCGGCAGCAAGTGACACGTCTAAACCTGCCGCAACCCCCATCAATGCAACACCAACCGTACCTGCAGAACCCCATGAAGTACCAGTACATACCGAGACGATAGAAGTTACGAAGAATGCAGCGATCAGGATGTATTCAGCACTGATGACTTTAAGCCCCCAGTAAACCATGTATGGGATGGTGCCGCTGATCATCCAACTGGCAATGAGGCCGCCTACGGAAACTAAAATCAAAATGACGGGCATGGCTTTAGCAAGTTTCTCAACAATGGCGTTGATGATGTCATCCCAGTTATAGCCCATTTTCCAAGCAATGCATGCAGTGAAAGTTGCAGAAATCAGTAGTAGCACTTCAATGCGAAGTCCTAAAACACCGTATCCAATAGCAAGCAACGCAAACATAACGGCTATAGGTGCTAGTGCTAATCCGAACGATGGTAGAGGCTTTGAGTTATTCATATTTGTTGTCCTCAGGTGAATGTAGGGTTTGTTCGGAGTGGATAATAAGTGGGCTCTAGCATTGAAAGTGAGACTTCAATACTGTTTTCATGTAAGCGGTTACATGAGGTTCGTACATGAGATTTCGGTCACGTTTTGTCTAATTTTAGCGCTTGATTGGCTTAACGGTCTGCCTTTCAACCAAGGTTGTTTCGAATTTATGTTGTGTTGGCGGTACGTACCCCGCTGACTTTAACTTAATTGCGAGGTTGGCTGCGTAGGTCGACATTTCATCAATAGGATTGTGCATTGTGGTTAATCGAGGATAAAGGTAGCGAGCGAGTAAGACGTCATCAAAGCCGATCACCGAAATATCGTTGGGTACAGAGATACCTTGGTCTTGCAGGCTGGTCATTAAGCCTGCGGCCATCACATCATTAAAGGTGACAGCTGCGGTAACCTCAGGACATTGACTCGCCAAGATGTCGCCAGCCGCTTCACCGCCTGACTCACTAAAGTTTTGGCTGATGATCCAGTTGGGTTGTATTTCGATATTGGCCGCTTTCATGGCCTCTCGGTAGCCTTCCAATCGATCGGTTCTGTCTTGAATGGGCAGGTCGCTGGACACATAAGCTATTTTTCTGTGCCCAAGCTTGATCAGGTGTTGTACTGATACTTGAGTGCCTAGTCTATTGTCTACCCATACTGAGCGGTTCGATACTTGGGCGATGGTGCGGTTGAGCAGTACCATCGCGGGTAACTGAGCGGTGTAGCGTAATAGCGTCGCGTCATCGAGCATTTTTGAGTGAACCACCATCGCCTCGCAGCCTTGGCTGATAAGAAAGTCGAGACCTTCTTTCTCGCGCTGAGCATTGTGGCCGCCGCTAACTACAACCAGTTGATAGCCGTTGGTTCGGGCAACTTCTTCAACACTTTTTGCAACCAGTGCAAAGAAAGGGTCAGCTAAATTGCCGGTTAATAAACCTAAGGTGTTGCTACTTCTATTCGCCAGAGCGGTTGCTCGTGCATCACGATGGTAATTAAGTTCTTTGATTGCTCGTTCTACACGTTCTAACGTGATTGGTTCGACATAGCAGGTACGGTTCATTACTCGTGAAACGGTTGCTGTTGAAACTCCGGCAAGTGCCGCTACATCTTTGATAGTTGCCACGTCGGACTCCGCTAGGCATAGAAAGGCTGAGAGTGTAGCGAATCTTTGCTGTTAAAAATGTTAATAAGGTCAAACCTTATTCATGATTATCACGGTATCTAGGGCAGGCCTGACACTCTCTAGTGTGTATGCTTAGCGATTATCTTCGCTAGTGTCACTACCCCTTCTTTCCACTCTTTGCTCTCTTCAATATTGGCGACAGTGAAGCGAAGGCAATGTTTATATTGGTCGTTGGTGCCAAACACTGTACCGGGTAAGATCCCCAACTTATGCTTCAAACAATCTTGATAGACCGCGTAGCTATCGACCGATTCAGGCAGTGTTATCCAGTTTAAAAAAGAGCCTTCCGGTTTTGATAGGTGGTATTGCCCGACGAGGTGAGGATAGCTATCTAGTGCTTGTATTAACAGGCTTTGAAATTGCTTTTGATTGGTTTGGTAGAGCCGTTTCATTTTGGATAAGTGACTGCGGTATTTGCCGGTTGTGAGAAATTGCCCCACCGCGGATTGCATCAGATTTGAGCTGCCCATGTTGTCGCATAAAAGGTACTTTTCGACTAAAGGTTGGTAGCGACCTGATAGTAACCAACCGATTCGCAAGCGTGAGTCTAAGGTTTTAGACAATGAATTGACGTAGATGACTCTATCTTGGTCATCAAGCTCTTTGAGGCTAGCGATTGGTGTATCGAATGCCAAGCTACCGAACACATCGTCTTCGATAATTGGTAAAGAGCCGGTGATCTCCAGTAACGCTTTTCGATTCGCCAATGGCATTCTTGAGCCGGTTGGATTGGTAAAGTTTGGCGTTAGCAGTAAGGTTCTCACTTCCCATTTGTCCAACGCACTCTGTAGTGATGGGATATCAATACCGTGACTAACGCTGCTTGGGATTTCAAGGGCTTGTAACCCCAGAGATTCGAGCAAAAGTAGATTGCCGAAGTAACACGGTGACTCTACCGCCACGATGTCACCCGGTTTGGTTAATGCTCGTAACGCTAAGCTGATCGCTTGTTGAGCACCATGGGTAATCGCAATTTCTTTCGATCCCGCGGGTACACCTAGATCATGGGTGATCTTTAACAATTGCTTTACTAATTGCTCGTCGCCGGGAGGCAATTGGTAATAACCAGGAAGCTGCGTTTGCAAACGACTGTGGCGACCGATCTCGGCGTACAAGCTACGAATGGCAGGGTTATTAATGTTCGGGTGTGCAGAACCTTCCAGCAGCTTCAAGCGACTTTTCGGACGAGAGAGTACCGATTTGGTGACAGATAAGAGGTCCACTTTTTGAGGTTGGCTTGATGTATCCCTGCTGGTGGTGTTCGGTGACTTTACGCGATAGCCAGATTTAGGTACTGAGTAAACCCAACCCGTTGCTTCGAGTTCTTGATAGGCGCGAATCACGGTGTTCTTGCTCACGCCAAGCTGTTCGCTTAGTTGACGGATTGAGGGAAGGCGATCGTCTTGATGAAAAAGCCCTTTATCAATTTGAGCCTTAATATGTTGTTCGGTAGCAAGGTATTTATTGCTGCTGAGTTCTGCTTCCAAGTGTTTCTCCCACGTTGCTCACTCTCAATCTGTAACCACTAAAACTGTTATATCTGTATCTTTATTAGTTATCTGTACCCAACTAAGGTAACAGCATTGACGAAGAGTTGACCAGAGGTTTGTAATGCTGATTAAAATGATTCCGTTTGTGTTTGTAATATTGTGGTCGTCAGGTTTTGTCGGCGCACGTCTTGGTGTGGAATACGCGGAACCCGCAACATTACTTTCATTGAGGATGGTGGCCAACGTGGCGCTGTTCTTGGTTTTGATTGCAATCCTTAAGCGTCGTATTCCTCGTGGTCGAGCATTCTTCCACGCAAGTTTGGTCGGTATCTTGATTCATGGTTTCTACCTTGGTGGCACCTATCTGGCGATTGATATGGGTATGCCTGCCGGGTTGAGTTCTCTACTTGTTGGCTTACAACCGATTCTGACTGCTTTGATTATGATCAGCTGTACTTCACAGCGTTTTAATTTCGCGCAGTGGCTGGGCTTAGCGCTTGGTTTTGCGGGTATCAGTTTGGTGTTGATGGGCAATATTGAATGGCAGTCAGATGACCAAAAAGGCTTGGCAACGTTATTGTGTTTGGTTTCTTTGGTGGGTATTACCTGCGGCACTCTGTATCAGAAGCGCTTTTGTCAGGGGACAGATATGGTCGGCGGTGCGATGGTGCAATACTTGGCTTCGGCGGTGCTGTTTCTTCCGTTCGCAATGCGCTACGAAACCATGCAGGTAAACTGGACTGTAGAATTCACGTTGACTCTAATCTGGCTGGTGGTTGTTCTGTCTTGCGTTGCCATCCTCTTGCTGCTTTACATGGTAGAACACGGTGCATCTTCTAGTGTGGCCTCAGTGTTTTACTTAGTTCCACCTACGACAGCAATTCAAGCTTGGCTTATTTTCGGTGAGTCGTTCGACATTTATGGCGCGATGGGCTTCGCCTTGTCTGCCGCTGCGGTTTATTTGGTGGTGAGAAAGCCAGAATGGATTAAGGCTCGCAGACGAACAGTGTTAGAGCGGTAGTTTGTATACCAAAACTCATTCTACTTAAAGCTGATGACTAGAAACAAAAAAGAGCCTGAATATTCAGGCTCTTTCTGTATCAAATATTGGCTAGCGACTTTTGATTAGCGCTTCATCAAGCAAGCGTATGCCGTTGTAAACGGTGCTTCTTGGTATTGCTTAAGGCCAGTTTCTTTGAACTTCATCATTAGAGGATTACGCTTAAGGCTCTCTTTGATGTCTGCAGGTGATACAACGGTTACGTCTAGGCCGTCGATCAGTTGAATTGCTGCTTCTAGTTTGAAACCAAAGCCACCGCCAGCAAATTTGCCTTTAGTTTGGCGTTGACGAATCACAACTTTGTCTACTTGGTAATCTTCCATTAACTTTGCAAAAGAGAATTGAAAGTCTTTCATATTCTGTGTGTCGTTTGCGTCGCTAATTGAAACTTTAGAAACTCGGCAATCAGGAATGTTAAATACACCATCTGATAGAGAAAGAAGACAGATGACTGCATCGTTACCTTTGATTTCAACACCACAAATTTTCATGTTCTTACCTACTTATTTTAGAGCCCTACATTATGGTGCTATTTCTCACACTTCTCCAGTATTTGCGCGTATCAGCGGCAAATAAGTCTAAATAAGAGAGTATTTTAGTCACCGAAAGTTAACCTTTGATTGAAAAAACATCACACGAATTTACGGTATCGTTTGCTATGAGATGAAGCTCACAAAAGCTTAGCGGGATTTCATATGTGTGCTGTATATTGCGCGCGCATCCCTATTTGAAGTGTGGTTATTAATCCCAATGAATATCAATAATCTTTCGATTAAGAGTAAAATCGCGATCCCGCTGTTGGTGATTGTGATTGTTTTTTCTACCGTTACTGTGCTCAACGTTATCAGATCAAATGCTCAAGCTGCGATTAATAATGAGCTCAATAATGTGGTTCAGCCAGTGCTAGATAACCTAGAAGATGGTTACCGAGATATTTACCAAATTATCGCTTCGGCACAAGGCCTGTTACTTGCTAAAGACCAAGCGGCAATTGAGTACCAAAAGTTTGAATTTAAAGACAACGCTTACAAAGCGGTTCCTCGTTTTGAAAGTGTCGAAACCTTGTATCAAGCGGGCGTGTTGGATCCATCTTCACGTGGCGAGTTAGCAAAGCTTGTTAACGCGATGAGTAAGTGGGTGGCACTGCACGAGCCAATGTTCGCTGATCCAGCAAACGCAGACCAATACAATATTGATTACTCACCAGCGCTTGACGCAGAGTTTGCGATCATTCGCACTCAACTGCGTGATATTCGAACTCTGATCGAACTGAAACAGAAAGAGCTTCGCCAGCAAGCCGGTGACTCTATTGAATCGAGTAAGTTGATCATTGAAGTAGGTATGGCCGTTGCTGTTTTCGCTGCACTTTTCGCTATGTGGTTATCAAATCGCTTTATCGTTCAGCCAATCCAGAACGTAGAGAAAGCGATGAATGAGATCGCATCGGGCGACGGTAACTTGTCTCAACGTATGAAGGTCGAAGGTAATGATGAGATTGCTCGTTTAAGTTCTGCTTTCAACCAGTTTGTTGGCAAGATCCATGTCACCGTGGAGCAAGTTATTCTCACATCGAACGCAGTACGTGGCGAGATGGAAAACATCAAATCACTCACGCAAAGTGTTGCTGAATTCTCGTCTAATCAACAGCGAGAAAGTGAAGTGGTCGCGGCTGCAGTTCATGAAATGCAAGCAACCAGTGAAGTGGTGAGTGGTAACGCATTAGATGCGGCAACCGCAAGTAACGTTGCAAACCATGAAGTGGAATCGGCTGATACTACGCTTGGCTTAACTGTTACTTCGATTGAACGCCTTGCGCAAGATATCGAGAACGCAGGTGGTGTGGTTCAAGAACTAGATACAGACGTGAAGAACATCGCCTCAATCCTTGGCGTGATCAAAGGTATTGCAGAACAAACTAACCTACTTGCTTTGAATGCGGCGATTGAAGCGGCACGAGCGGGTGAACAAGGTCGTGGCTTTGCGGTTGTGGCTGATGAAGTTCGTGCGCTTGCGAGCAAAACTCAAGACAGCACTGGCGAAATCCAATCAATGATAGAACGCTTAGAAGTGGGTGCTAAACACGCGGTTGGTGTGATGACTGAAAGCAAAGTGAGTGGCGAGAAAACCATAGTTCAGGCAGGAACGGCGGCGTCTTCATTGAGTGAGATTCGCAACTCAATCGGCAAGATGAACGACATGAACACGCAAATCGCTACAGCCGCTTCTCAGCAGTCCCAAGTGTCTGAAGAAGTGAATAAGAATGTTCAACGCATCGCAGAAAGCACCATGCAAATGGTTGAGATGGCGAGCAGCGCAGAAAATGCATGTATGGCATTGGCCGAACAGTGTGAAGCACTTGATAGCCTAGTGTCTCAGTTTGAAGTGTAATCTTCAAAATTAGACAGACGAATATGAGCTGATAATGGTTGCTCGTTTGAATTCCATTAATTAACGTTGAACGACAAGAAAGCCCGCATTCTATGAGTGCGGGCTTTCTTTTTGACTAGGTGATCCGTTTTTAGACCAAATCAATCATTCAGTGTTAGCTGTTACGTCCGTCTTTGTATATGTAACGGTAGTCAACTTTTACGTTCGCTTGGTAATGGATGTCGCCGTTCATGTTAGTGATTTTTTTTCACTTCCATATTCGCATCATCAATCTTGAACGAATCGTATTTGGTTGTCTGTTGGAACTGTGGCAGTTCTCTTGAAAGCTCAAAAGGTGTCTTTGCGCTTAACTCATCCATAAGGTTGGTGCCTGCATCGTATGCTTCGGCTTCACTAGCATATGTGTCAGATTTTAACGTTGTTTCTTGAGTTGTTGTTTTAGTTGCTGCAAACGCTGTGGTGCTGAGTACAAGAGTTGATGTAAGTATGATTAACTTCTTCAAAGGGATACCTTACTTTGTTGTACCAGTGTTTTCGAGATTCTCACCCTAGCAATAGGGGATGAGGTTAATGTTAGGACAAAAATATGGTTCTGTAAGGGAATAACTATAGGTGCCGAAGATTAATGCACAGCGCATATCAAGCAAGGTGACACTGATATCTAACTTCAATACACTGTATGGGTAACCAAAGTTCAGCATAAGGTAAAGGCATGGCCAATTGGGAAGGGGTAAGTGAGTTTGTTGCAGTTGCAGAGCGTGAAAGCTTTACTGGTGCGGCGCAGAAGCTCGCTACGTCGGTGGCTCAAATCAGTCGTAGAGTAGCAAACCTCGAAGAACGACTCGCAGTGAAACTGCTCAATCGAACGACTCGAAAGGTGTCTCTTACAGAGGCTGGGCAACTCTATTATCAGCAGTGTAAGTTGCTGGTCGAAGGTTTAGAAATTGCTGAGCTTGCGGTCACGCAGATGCAATCCACACCAAAAGGCTTACTGAAAGTCACTGCGCCTGTGACTTATGGTGAGCGCCAACTCGCCCCAATACTCCATCAATTCTTAAAGCTTCACCCACAAGTAGAGTTTGAGCTGATGCTGACCAATCAAAAGCTCGATCTAATCGATTCGGGTGTTGATGTGGCAATTCGTCTTGGCCGCTTGGAAGACTCAAGCCTTGTGGCAAAGAAGCTCTCTCAACGCCAACTCTATGTATGTGCGAGCCCTGAATATATTGAACGTTATGGTGAGCCGCATACGCTTTCTGAGTTAAGCCATCACCAATGCTTGGTTGGTGGATTTGAACATTGGCGTTTCAAAGAAAATGGACGCCCTCGCTCAGTTCGTGTTAATGGACGCATTAAGTGCAACAGTGGTTTAGCCTTGTTAGACGCCGCTAAGCAGAGCATTGGCTTGGTGCAGTTGCCTGAATACTATGTGAGTGAAGACCTTGATTCTGGTGAGTTGGTTGAGGTGCTGTCCGATTATCGAGATGACAAAGAAGGGATCTGGGCGCTTTATCCTCAGAACCGCAACTTATCTTCAAAGGTTCGTTTGCTGGTGGACTTCCTTTCTGAGCAATTGGATTAGTGTATGGCTTAAAGCCTCCACCGATAAAAACGGGCTTCAGAATAGAGATTCTGAAGCCCGACGTGTTTTAGGGTTAAGTCGCGTTTGGTTACAGCTTACTAAACCGAAAATGTATTAGACGGTGAAGCGATCTACCAAGTGATACAGCTCATTTGCACGACTGTTGAGGTTTTGGCTACCTGTACGGTTTTGATTCGCGAGTTCTGCCGATTGTGAGCTTTGGTCAGAAATCACCACGATGCGTTGAGATATCTCTTGTCCTACAATATTTTGCTGTTCAGTGGCTGTCGCAATAAGCGAGTTCATGTCCATGATGGTATCAATCGACGCTTGGATCTTCGCCAGTGCTTCGGCTGCGGCATTCGCTTCTTCCACGGTTTGCGCACTTCGGCTTTGACTTGAATCCATTGCTTTCACAGCAGCATCTGAGGCAGCTTTAAGTTGCTCTATCATCTTGTGAATGTCGCCAGTGCTCTCTTGAGTTCGGCTTGCTAGTTTACGAACCTCATCGGCAACCACAGCAAACCCACGCCCTTGTTCACCTGCACGCGCAGCTTCAATCGCGGCATTCAATGCGAGTAGGTTAGTTTGCTCTGCAATGTCTTGAATCACCGCTAATGAAGATGAGATATTCTGAACATCGCCTTCTAAACGTGACACTACGGTGTTGGCTTCTGATACTTCGCTAGCAAGGCCTGCAACCGAATCCGCAGCTGCGTTTACGATTTGCTGCGCTTCTTTTGCGTTACCTTCTGCAAGTTTCGCTGAATCGGCCGCTTGGCTTGCGTTGCTTGAGATCTCTTGCGCGGTTGTGGTCATCTCAGTCATCGCTGTTGCAACTTGTTCAGTTTCTTCACGTTGGCCTGTTGCGATCTCGTCGACCTGAGCTGCGCGAGAAGACATGCTAGATGTTTCGGCTACCACTTGCTGGCCTACATCGCTTACGCTGCGAATGATGGTTTGCAGGCTTGCTACAAAGGCATTGAAGTTCTCGCTGAGCTTAGTGAATTCGGGCGCTTTGAAGGTTTCCATTCGAGCGGTTAAATCGGCTTCACCACTTGCGAACGCGCTGATTGAACGGTCAAACTGTTCAAGTGGCTTCATAATGGTGCGGTTCACTGCGACTGCAAACACGGCAACCACAAGAGCGATTAAGCCACAGAAAATAGCGATGGCAGTGAGTGAGCTTTGCAGTGCAGCGTTCGAGCTCTCTTTCATTTCTGCGATGACCGCATCAATGTCGTCAGTATAAAAACCAGTGCCTAGCATCAAATCCCATTGTGGGATGAATATCGAGTAGCTGAGTTTAGGTAGGGCTTCAGATTGACCAAGTTTTGGAAAGTAGTAAGTGGTGAATTCACCAAGTTTTGAGTTCTTTATGAGGTCACGAATCAGGTAATTGCCTTTCTTATCTTGCAGATCGTAATAGTTTTTACCAATGCCATCGTTGTTTTGCCCGACAACGACTCGAACACCTTTCGAGTCATAACCAAAAATATAGCCAGACTCACCATATTCTAACGTTCTTAATGTTGGTAAGGCTTCTTCTAAAGTTGCACCTCTTTCCAAGAACGGGCTGATAGAAGATTGAGCCATTTGCAGATACGCTTTGAGTTCCTTTTCTTTCATCGCCATCATATTGCTACGCGTCGATTCTACTTGTTGTGCGGTTAGCTCGGTGCTCTTCATATACGTCACGCTCATCATCCCGATTGCCATCAATAGCAGTGGAATGAAAGAGAGAATATAAAGGCGGTTTTTGATGGTTAGGGTCATGTCACGCTTCCTGTGTGATTGTCTCATGCAATTTTCAACACATTATTAATGTGGTTTCAAAATGTAAATGGGCTTGTTGTTTAATTGTTACCCTAGAGTGTTTTTGTTTTATAAATATGATGGCGGTTAGATTTTTTTGGTGAGAAGCCTTGCAACTAGAGGCTTAAGCACGAAAAAGTGAGTTTGTATCGATGCTTTTGAATTCGACGCTGCTTTGTTAGAATGCGACGCTTTGTAGCACCCTGCTATGTCTATTCGTTAAGTGAGAAAGATTCATGAACAAAAGCCATGTGACTATTGGTTTAACTAACCCAAAGAGCCCGACAAACGTTGGTGCTGTTATGCGTGCGGCTGGTTGCTACCAAGTCGACGAAGTTAAATACACAGGGCAACGCTACGAAAAAGCCGCAAAATTTCACACCGATACCAAGAGCGCTGCGCGTACTATCCCACTAACGGGTGTCGAGTCGTTTTTGGATAACCTTGATTCAGAAACGGAAATTGTTTGTGTAGAACTCGCTGAAGGTGCAACACCACTGCCACGTTTTAAACACCCAGAGAACGCTATCTATATCTTTGGCCCTGAAGATGGTTCGATTTCTCAAGATGTTGCGGATAGAGCGGATCACGTTGTGTACGTTCCAACGGTAGGTTGCATGAATTTGGCGGCAACAGTGAATGTGCTGCTTTACGATCGCCTTGCAAAATCTGATGAAATGGATGAGAGCAACGAGCTGATTAAGAAAAGCCGTGATAACCGTAATCATCTGCTAATCAAAGAAAAGTAAATCTCTGCTTCTAGTGTTATCTATCCCGTACGCAATCGGATATTATCTTGAGTTCATTACTAGATAACTGAAGGGTTAGATAACACCATGGAAGACAAGCAATTACTTGCCGCGCTACAACAACACCCTGTCCTCGATCTCTATCAGTTATTCCAAGAAGTTGGTCAAAACCGCTCTCTGTATGCATTACTAGAGAGGTTATCTTCCCTTAAAGAACATCATCAACTGAATACTCGTCTTAGCCCTTTTAAGCCTCATATCGAAGGATTGCTGGCTCAATTTGATAGCGCCACGCCAGATAGCGAGATCCTCAAAGCGGTCGCTCTTCAGTCTGAGATTCAACAACGAGGCCACAGCATGAGCCGTTACATCATGACATCAGACAATCACCGTCATTTTTCTCCAAATGCAGACCTAGTGATGTTTGGTGATTCGATCACTGAGTGGGCTCCGTGGGCTGATATTTTCCGTGATGTCTCAATGGTCAACCGTGGCCTTGCGGGCGATACCACAACGGGTATGTTGCGCCGTATTGATACCACGTTGAACGTGAAGCCAAAGCTGGTGTGTTTTATGGCGGGAATTAACGATCTTGCACAAGGTTACAGCGTTGACCATATCTATCAGAACTATATTGAGATGCTTACAACATGGAGAGCTCAAGGTATTACTATTCTTGTTCAATCAACGCTGCACGTAGGCAATAAACTGCAAGGGTTGAATCCTCAAGTTTCAGAACTCAATAAAAGACTACAGGCTTATTGCGAACAACATGATATCGAGTTTTTGGATGTAAACCGTGTGCTAGCACCGAATCAATTACTATCCAATGAATACAGTTGTGATGACTTGCATTTGAATGCTAAGGCTTATCAAGTTTGGGCTGAGGTTCTACAACCTAAGATAGAAGCGTTATTAAAATAAACTCGCTCAGGTAACGGATTAGATAGCTGATTAGATAAGTGATTAAGTAGTTAAATAGTTAAATAGTTAAATAGTTAAATAGTTAAGTGAACCCAAAAGGACATTGATTTGAACCTAAGACAGTTGGAAGTCTTCTACGCCATTATGCAGACCGGTACCGTATCCGGAGCGGCGCGTAATCTGCATGTGTCACAACCCAATGTGACCCGTATTCTGGCGCACACCGAGCAACAGCTTGGCTTCGGTTTATTCGAGCGTGTTAAAGGGCGCTTAGTACCAACAGTTGAAGCGAAAACCTTGCTGCCAGAAGCGGAAAAGGTCTATCAGCAATTGGGGCAGTTCCGTTCTTTGACCAATAAAGTGAAGCAAGGGCATCAACACTTGCGCATTGGTGCGCCGCCGATACTGGCGACTAAATTGCTGACTCCGGTGATAGCCCAAATGTCTCGCGTACAAGAGCTCTCTTTTGAGTTACTGACTGCCAACCGCGATGAACTGTGTGCAGGGTTGTTAAAGCATGAGTTAGATATCGCTATCGCGTTTGGCGATGAAGCGCCGCCGGCTGTATTAAGTGAAACGCTCTTAACTGAATCACTCAAGGTTCTGGTTCCATCCAATACGGTTGATCATTTACCCTTAGAATTAACCCTCGATGATCTGATCAATTATCCGTTGCCAATCATCGGGCTCGATAGCCGCGATCCATTAGGCCTCCTGTTACATCAAAGCCTTATTGCGCGAGATGAGCATTATCACCATCCGATATCGGTACGTGGGTATAGCGCGGCGGCGGAATTGGTGAAGCACCAAGCAGGATTTGCGATTGTTGACCCGTGGACGGCAGAGCAGTATCAACATGACGACTCGGTTTGTGTGTTGCCACTTCAACCAGACATCCAATTCTCGGTATCGACGCTTTGTGCAGAGCACACCCCTCAGTCTATTTCCGTTAAGCAATTTATAGCTTCATTGAAGAGCCATACTCACCCTATAACTTAATGTTATAGGCTCGCCATAAATAGGTATTCGGCAGCTTCCAAGTTCTTAATTAAAGTAAACCCATACAAGGATTGATTAATTAGGAATACTCATGTCTATCGCTCAACCTTACCTTCTTTTTCTTGGGGATGTTACTGACCCACTCGCCGCAAAAACAGCTCGTGGCATTCACCAATGGCGCCCAGAAATCTGCCTCGGCCAACTGCGCTTAACAGGCGATACGGTTTCACTTGGCTTAACGGACATGACCTTGCAAGAGGCACAAGCGCAGGGTGCGAAGACGCTAGTGATTGGTACCGCAAATCCGGGTGGTGTTATTCCTCATTCTTGGCAGTCAACCATTATGGCCGCTGCAGAAATGGGATTTGAGATTGCATCTGGCATGCACCAACGATTGAGTGAATTTTCACCGCTTGCTGACATGCAGCAACAAGGATTGACTAAGCTTCATGATGTACGCCATTTTGATGGTGTTCTTAATGTTGGTAACGGAAAGCCTCGTCAAGGTAAGCGCCTGCTTACTGTCGGAACAGATTGCTCAGTAGGCAAAATGTTCTCGGCATTAGCGATTGAAAAATCGCTTAAACTTGCGGGGACATCTGCTCAGTTTAAAGCGACAGGGCAGACCGGTATTTTGATTGAAGGCAGCGGAATTTCGATTGATGCTGTGGTTGCGGATTTTATTTCCGGCGCGGTTGAAGCGATTAGCCCCGAATTTACCGACCATGATTGGGACATCATTGAAGGCCAAGGTTCGTTGTTCAATCCGTCTTTTGCAGGCGTGAGTTTGGGGTTATTGCATGGCGCGCAAGCCGACGCTTTGGTGTTGTGTCACGAAGTAGGGCGACCACATATTCGCAACCTTCCTCATGCGCAATTACCAAGCATAGAACAGACGATTGAAGCGAACTTGCAAGCCGCGCGATTGACGAATCCGGACGTGAAACTGGTCGGTATCTGTTTAAACACATCGGCGATTAGCATTGAAGAGGCTGAGACATTGTGCCAAGAATGGACAACACTTTATCAAGTACCAGTGACGGACCCGGTTCGTTTTGGTGTACAACACATTACTGATCATTTGCGACATTCACTTTAACGACTTCATCATTTCTACGTTTCCATTTGTTAAAGCGAACATCAACCGAGTGAAATTATGAAGATTACAGCTGAACCCATAACTATCGCGATGCAAACGCCTTTTCGCATCTCTCGTGGCAGTCGAACTGAGTGTCACGTTGTTCGTGTTTACATTGAACATGATGGCAAAAGAGCTCAGGGCGAATGCACGCCTTACCCACGATACGGCGAGTCATCGGAGTCTGTGTTAGCGCAAATCCAACAAGCGTCTAGCGCACTTGAAGCCATGTTTGAACGAGGCGTTACCGATCCGGCAGAGCTGAGAGATCACCTTCAGTCTTTATTGACCGGAGGGGCAGCGCGAAATGCGGTTGATTGTGCGCTTTGGGAGCTTGAAGCTCAGCAGAACGACCAGACCTTTCCTAATAGCTTGTTTGAGTTGCCTGCTCAAATCGTGACTGCAATGACCGTCTCGATTGGCACACCAGAAGCGATGGCGACTCAGGCTCGAGACTATGTCGCGAATGGTGCGAAACTTCTGAAAGTGAAGCTTGATGGTGAACAAGTAGTAGAGCGTGTGTGCGCGGTACGAGAAGCCGCGGCAGATGTTCAAATTGTATTGGATGCCAATGAAGCATGGACAGGACTGAATCTCGAAGAGTTGTTCAATCAACTGACAGAATTTGATATTGCGATGATCGAGCAGCCGTTACCCCAACAGCACGATGCCTCACTGGCGCACATCAAGCACCCGATACCATTGTGTGCTGATGAAAGTTGTCATACTACTTCACAGCTCTCATCGCTGTTGGGCAAGTATGAAATGGTCAACATCAAACTCGATAAAACGGGCGGTTTGACTGAAGCATTGATACTTGCAGAAGAAGCACAAAGGCTCGGTTTTACTCTGATGTCTGGTTGTATGCTTGGTACTTCTTTGGCGATGCGTGCAGCTCTGCCTATCGCCGTTCAATCTGAAATCGTCGACCTTGATGGCCCAGTCTTACTTGGCCAAGACGTTTCTCCTGCTCTGACTTATCGCGATGGGATGATTATTCTCTAAGTTCGTTGAGCCTCGGGTTAGTCGATGGACATGGCATAAATGAAATCGCACGAGTGAAAGCTTGTGCGATTTTTTAGAGCTCTAGTCCTTAACTTATTAAATAATCAAAGGTTTTTGCTGCTTGATTGAGCGTGCTATTCATATAATTTACGGGTTTATTGATAAAGTAATCACGTTTCTGTCGGTGCGGTCACTTTCTATCATCGCAAAACAGACAGCTCAAGTTTTATAAAACAATTGTTATGATATCTTATGTTAAATGTTAATGATTACTCTTCATTTAATAGTTTCACTAAAGCTATTCGATGCAAACCTAAGTAAGGCTCACACCCTAACTAATTGAATCATTGACAGTTCCTGTTGATTATTTGATGAGAAGAAGGTGGGGCGAGTGAGTAGTCATGTCTCCGAGGTTGTAGAAAATAAGGATAGTTTCGAGCGCCCGTTCTCGATCAAAATCCCACGTCGTAAGTGGTTTGGTTGGAAAGGTATTGAGCTGCGCTTGGTACTTGCGTTAGCCATGCTATCGATGACTACTATCTTCCTCTCGGTTGTCTCCAGCTTTACTTTCGATGATTTAAACCAACGTCTTGTTGAGCTAAAGGAGAGTGAAATCCCGGCCTTAGATAATGCTGCACGCCTTAATGATATGGTGCGAGTGATTATCACAACATCTTCTCAGCTCAGTGACGCTGAATCGAATTTAGAGCGCAAACAGGCGATGCTAAAAATCGAAGACGCTATTTCCGTGATGAATAGCGTTATGGTTCAGTTCCCGGACTATCACTCCTATTTTAAAGATCTTATCGCTCAAGTTAATAACAGCCTTAGCTTGTTGTATCAAAGTGAAATTGAGTCAGAACAGCTCAACCAAGAGCTTCGTAATTTGCTCGAAGGTTTTTACCCTCTATTGCAGCAAGCCAGTGACTCACTCGATAACTTGCCAGAGTCTGCCAAAGATCAAATCCAGTACACACAGCTCAAGTCTCTGCTTTATTACCAATTAGGCTTGGTCGAAAAGCTGTATAACGACTCCAGTTTTAATGAACTGGATTACACCAGTTTGCGATTAGAGCAGGTAGGGGAAGAGTGGTGGAAGCTCTGGGTCAGTGGTGATTTAAGAAGTGATTTTCCTCAATTAGATCATCAACTCACGGTGATTTATAACCTTGCCTCAAGCGATAGCAGCTTGTATGGAATGAAAAACAAAGCGCTCGATCATCTTTATCAAGAGCAATACTTCCTGCAAAACAGCCGCGAGCATTTGAACCAATTAACCGTGCAGATCGAAAGCAACACCAGCAAGGTGAATAGCAATATTGACCAATCGATTCAGCAGGCGCAGCAATCTTTGCAATCTAACCAGCGTCTTTCTCTCTTCCTTTCTCTATTTAGCGTGTTGGCTGCCGCTGCTATTTCATGGTTCTACGTGCGTAAGAGCATTTTGGAAAGACTTTTACAGCTTAAAGACAACATGTTTGCGATTTCTACCGGCCATTTAGATACCGAAGTGTCCATTCGTGGCAAAGACGAAGTGACGCAAATGGCCAAGTACCTAAAGGTATTCCAAACCACGGCCAAAATCGTTAAGCAAACCAACCGAAAATTAGAAGCCGAAGTGGAAGAGCGAACCCTAGCCGAAGCCAAGCTGCGAGTGACTCAAGATGAGTTAATCCAAGCCGGAAAACTGGCTGCATTGGGGCAACTCAGTGTTGGGATCACTCACGAGATCAATCAACCTCTGACGGCTGTGAATAGCCACGTTCGAAGTGCTCAGCTTTGGCTCGGTAAAAATAGACCAGACAGAGCACAAGAGAATCTTAAAAAGATCGAAGTCCTGCTAGAAAAGGTGGCTGCGATTACTCGTCACTTAAAAGCCTTCTCACGTAAGAGCGATGGCAAGATTGATAACGTGGAACTAGAGAAGGTGATTGGTGATGCGATTGATCTGTTTGAAACCAGACAAAGCTCAGTATCGATTCAGTATTCGCCCCAAAGCTACCAGATGGTTCGAGCCAACAGCATACGCTTGGAACAAGTGCTGGTGAACCTCATCAGCAATGCTCTGGATGCCATTGAGCATAAACAGCAGCCTCAACTTAGTATTGCTACGCAAGAGCTTTCGAACACCATACAGATTTTGGTTAAGGACAATGGACTGGGCATACCTGAAGAAGATATCCCGTATTTGTTTGACCCATTTTATTCGAGCAAAACAACAGGTAAGGGGCTCGGGCTCGGCTTGTCTATTGCATACAACATAATAAAAGACTTTGGCGGCTCGATTCACGTGGAATCGGTTGAACACCAAGGCACCACCTTTATCGTCACTCTACCAAAAGGCACAGGTTCATGATTTTAGAAAAACACATAGTTCTTATCGACGATGAAATAGATGTCGTCGAAGCCGTGAGCGAAATGTTAGAGCTAGAAGGGTTTAGTGTCACCACCTTTACTGATCCTAACCTTGGCCTAAAGTCGCTTAAAGCGAACAGTCAGTCGGTTGTGTTGTGTGACGTGCGCATGCCGAAAGTGGACGGTTTGACGTTGTTGAGCTCAATCCAACACCGTGCCCCGAATGTGCCCGTTTTATTGATGAGTGGTCATGGCGATATCCCAATGGCGATCGAAGCGATGAAGCTGGGCGCTTTCGACTTTCTGGAAAAACCGCTTAATTCGAGTGAGCTGGTGGAGAAGCTTGATTTGGCGATTGCCCAGTGTCAGCACAGTTGCCCGTCAACCTCGGATGGCGATGGGCAAGAGGATTTACCGATTGAATCTGTGGTTATTGGCCAATCAAAAGCGATGGATACGATGCGTAAGCAAGTGCTCGCTTTAGCGCATACCGGTGTCGATACTATCATCAACGGAGAAACGGGAACGGGCAAAGAGGTGATAGCTCAAGCTCTGCATCAATTCAGTCGTCGTAAGACTAAGCCATTTGTCGCGATTAACTGTGGTGGCATGACAGAGAGCATTATCGAAAGTGAGTTGTTTGGCCATGAAGCGGGTTCGTTTACTAGCGCGAACAAGAAGCGTATTGGCAAAATAGAACAAGCCAATGGCGGCACTCTGTTTCTCGATGAAATTGAGAGCATGCCGATTGCGGTACAAATAAAACTGCTGCGCGTGATTCAAGAGCGAATGATTGAGCGTGTTGGTGGTAATGAGTTGATACCTGTCGACATTGTCGTGGTCGCAGCCAGTAAAGCTGATCTTGTGAGCTTGAGTGAGTCTGGGGAATTCAGAGCCGATCTCTTCTATCGCTTGAACATTGCAAGCTTAAACCTTCCGGCACTGCGCCAACGAAAAGAAGACATTCAGGTGCTGTTTCGCCATTTTGTGATTCAAGCGAGCCACAAATATAAGACGCGCCCATCGACGATTTACCCCGAGCAGATACAGCAGCTATGTCGGCATGAATGGCCGGGTAACGTACGTGAACTACGTAATGTCGCTGATCGATTTGTGTTGGGTATCGTCGGTGATGGCTTCGATCTTCAATCGCCAATTTGTGAAGCGTCCGGAGAAGATTTCGCCTTTGAAAAGCAGATGGAGCAGTACGAACGAAATGTTCTGACTGAGGCGCTTATTGAAAGCGCAGGCAATATCAATGAGGTCTCTAGCAAGCTGAACCTGCCACGCAAAACGCTTTATCGAAAAATGAAGAAACATCAATTGGATAAAGAGAGTTTCAAGGCCTAGCTGGTTCAGTTGTTTGTTAAATGGAAAACCAAAACTAAAAGAAAAAGCACAAGACAACAATGACCCATTTAACTTTTAGTCGAATGGCTAACTGTTTCAAGTAATTGTAATAAAAGAGTTTTAACATTTGGCACAAAGCATGCAATCCCTACATTGTGGCACCTGCCCACATGAGGTCATCTCATAGAAGGTAGAAATGACCGTATTAAGGAAATTAGAAAAATAATTGCTTGTTGCAAGGAGATACAAACATGAAGCAAATACTGAAAGGTTCGATTGCTCTGATACTCGGCGTTAGCTCAATGACAGCATGGGCGGCTACAGAGTCAGCAAACCTAGGACCTCGTCCCCTCTTTTTAGTCAACAATATGGACGAGAGCCCTTTGAAAACCAAGCTGCTCAGTTGTAGCGAAGGACCATTTCATCGTAGCGATTTTTCTATTGGGCATCGCGGAGCTGCAATGCAGTTTCCCGAGCACACTAAAGAATCTTACTTAGCGGCGATTCAGATGGGAGCGGGTGTCGTAGAGTGTGATGTAACCTTTACTAAAGATAAGGAATTGGTGTGTCGGCATTCTCAAAGTGACCTGCACACCACAACCGATGTTTTGGCGCATCCCGATCTCGCTAAGAAGTGTTCAACACCGTTCACGCCGGCTAACCCAGCGACAGGCGAAGATGCTCAGGTTGAGTGTCGTACCTCTGATTTCACGCTAGCGGAGTTTAAGACTCTTAAAGGGAAAATGGATGGTGCGAATCCAAAAGCCACCACGGTTGAAGAGTACATGAACGGGACTCCAGGTTGGAGAACCGATCTCTACAGCCAAAGTGGGACATTGATGACACACGCAGAAAGTGCGGCATTGTTTAAAGAGCACGGCGTGAAGGTCACACCTGAATTGAAATCGGCAGCAGTAGACATGCCTTTCAATGGCTTTAGCCAAGAGATGTACGCGCAAAAGTTGGTGGATGAACTGAAACAGGCGGGCTTCGAGCCTTCTGATACTTACCCACAGTCATTCAACTTGGATGATGTGAAGTACTGGATCAAAGAAGCACCGAAGTTCGGCAAACAAGCCGTTTATCTTGATGACCGTGTTTACGAACAAGCGGACTTTGTCGCGTCCGTTGAGAATATGAAAGAGCTGCACGATGCGGGTGTGAATATCATCGCACCACCTCTGTTTGCTCTGGTTGATTTAGACGAGAACAACGAACTGGTTGCGTCTAACTACGCCAAGCTTGCTAAGGATGCTGACCTCGACATTATCGCATGGACATTGGAACGTTCTGGCCCACTAGCGCAAGGTGGTGGTTGGTACTACAAGAGCGTGAAAGACGGTATCAACAATGACGGCGATATGATGAAAATGCTTGATGTGCTGGCACAAGATGTTGGTGTGATGGGCGTATTCAGCGATTGGCCTGCAACGGTAACTTATTACGCAAACTGCATGGACAGCGACGCTTAGGTTCTTCTGAGTGCGCTGTTACGCCCGCTAATTATGGCGTTTGTATAGAGAGCGCTAAACTAAAGAATAACAAAAGAAAAAGCAGTGAACCAAAGAGCCTTCGGGCTCTTTTTTTAACCACTGAAATCGACGGGACAGAAATGACCCAAATGATGGGTTTTGAGTTGGACACGAATGACTCAAAAGTAATTTTAAAGTGAGGGTTTTTATTTAAGTTGCTGAAATTAAAGATATAAAAAGGTGGCACAAAGGCTGCAGTAGTGAAGGTGACTTTCAACAATAAGTAAAAGTAAGGTTTGAATATGAAAATCAGTGTTAAAGGACTGTTAATCGCTAGCTCATTGCTACTTCCTTCAATGGCTATGGCAAGCGACTGCTCTAGCCGTGGTGTGTTAGACGATCGATACTGTGATGAAAACCAAGATTTGGTGGCCGATTCACCAAAGAACCCAGATGAGTGGAACGACCCAAGTACGCTTGTATTTACCTACACGCCAGTAGAAGACCCTGCGTTGTACAAAGATGCGTTTGCGGATTTCCAAGCTCACCTAAGTAAAATCACGGGTAAGCGAGTGATTTACTACACAGTTCACTCGAACTCTGCGCAAGTAGAAGCGATGCGTTCTGGTCGATTGCACGTTGCAGGTTTCTCTACGGGCCCAACAGGCTACGCAGTTAACTTAGCAGGTTACGTTCCAATTGCGGTGAAGGGCGATGAGTCTGGCTTCCAAGGCTACAACCTAATCACGATTGTGCGCAAAGACAGCGGTATCAATACTATGGCTGATCTAAAAGGCAAAAAGGTTGCACACACCTCTGCATCTTCCAACTCTGGCAACCTAGCTCCACGTGCGTTATTCCCAGCGAAAGGTTTAGTGCCAGATGAAGATTACAAAGTGCTTTACTCAGGTAAGCATGACCAATCGATTCTAGGTGTCTTCAATGGAGACTATGACGCAGCACCGGTGGCATCAGATGTTTACGATCGTATGGTCGCTGCAGGTCGTGTCGACGATTCTGAGCTGAAGATCATCTACCGTAGCCCGCGTTTCCCAACATCTGCTTTCGGTTACGCTTATAATTTAAAGCCAGAGCTTGTTGAGAAGATCAACGAAGCTTTCTTCAGCTACCGCTTTACTCCAGAGATGAGTGCATCATTTAAAGGTGCAGACCGCTTCTCACCAATCAGCTACAAAGAAGAGTGGGACGTGATTCGTGATATCGCCCACGCGACAGGTACGGCTTACACCAAAGCTGGTCTTAAGAAGCTCGCTGAAAAAGATGCGGCTAAACGCGCAAAGAAAAAAGCAGCTGAGCTAGCAAAACAAGCAAACAACGGCTAGTTCTTCACTCAGTTGGAAGGCTAAGTTTTAGAAAGACTTAGCCCTTTAAAAACATTTACCTCAACTAAGAATCTATGCCCTCGCGGGTAGGGCATAGATCATTCCAAAATTCGCACAAGGAAATGCAGTATGGCCGTAGCAAGCTATGAAGGAATAAAGATAAACAACCTTTTCCACGAGTACGTCGCAGGCAAGCCAATCCTTAAAGGCATTAATATAGACATCGGTGAGCCTGGCATCATCGCGATTATCGGCCCATCTGGTACCGGTAAAAGCACACTTCTACGCTGTATAAATCGCCTTAACGATCCAAGCCAAGGTGAAATCATTTTTGATGGCGCAGACCTGACTCAATTAAAAGGCCAAGCGCTACGTAAACAACGTCGACACATCGGCATGGTGTTCCAAGAATATAACCTCGTGGAACGTTTAACGGTTATCGAGAACGTGTTAAGCGGCCGTTTAGGCTACATGACGGCTTGGAATGCGTGGCGTCGTAACTATTCTCCACAAGATTTAGCAAAAGCGTTTGAGTTACTTGAATTTGTTGGCCTGCAAGATTTTGCAAACCAACGTGCCGACAGCTTGTCTGGCGGGCAAAGACAGCGTGTCGGTATCGCTCGTGCGGTGATGCAAGACCCTTACATTCTTCTTGCTGACGAACCGACGTCATCACTCGACCCGAAAACCGCGGTTGAGATCATGGAGTTGATGGAAACTTTCGCTGAGCAGAAAAATATTCCTGTATTGGTGAACATTCACGATGTGAACTTAGCTAAGCGTTACGCCAAGCGCATCATCGGTATGTGTAATGGCAAAGTACATTACGACGGTAGCCCTGAAGGTATTTCTGAGGAAGATCTAAAAATTATCTATGGGGGTGAATCATGGCTGGATTAAACCCAAGTTCATCGCCAAGCGTACCGTCAAATCAGGCGTCAGCAAAGCATGAAAACCCATTCAAGGTGTCATGGACAAACCGTGCGATTATCACTGGGATCGTGGCTTATCTGTTTTACAGCTTCTCGACGCTAGGGCTTACCTTTGATCGTTTGATCATCGGTTTTGGTGAAAGTGAGCGGTTACTATCTCGAATGTTTCCGCCTGATTTCTCGCGAACCAGTTTACTACTGAGTGGGTTAGCGGAAAGCTTACAGATTGCGATTATCTCAAGTTTCTTTGGCATCGTTATTTCACTGTTTTTAGGCTTGCTAGCCGCGAGAAATATGATGCCTTCAATCGTATCAACGCCCATTCGTGGATTTATTGCATTGTGTCGCTCTTTTCACCCAGTGATCATCGCCATCTTGTTTGTGAAAGCGGTGGGCTTTGGTGCTCTGGCAGGGATATTGACCTTGGTATTCGCATCCATTGGCTTCATCGCTAAGCTGTTCGCTGAAGCTATCGAAGAGATCTCTTTTAAACCGGTTGAAGCGATTAAAGCAACCGGTGCCAGTTTTATCAGCGTCATTTTGTATGCGGTAATGCCTCAAGTATTTACTCGTTTTATTGGCTTTGCTAGTTACCAGCTTGATTCAAATCTACGTAACTCAACCATGGTTGGCATTGTGGGTGCGGGCGGCCTTGGTGGTACGCTTTTCTCTGCATTCCAACGCTTCGATTACGACTTTGTTGCCGCTATTTTGATCACCATTATCGCATTGATTCTTGTGGGTGAATTTCTTTCCAACATTGTTAGGAGAATCTTCTAATGACAACAGCATCTATCGATAAAGAGTGGCAGCGCTTTACACCAAACGAACGCGTGGCTCGATTTGCCGTTTACCTTAGCCTTGTGTGCGCGATTGTTTGGTCTTGGCAGACGGTTGAAGTGATTCCTGAGTTCCTATACGACGCGCCAGCGCAGTTTGCTGACATGTTCGAGCGTATGGTGCCAGTGGACTACGCTTTCTATCCTGAGTCGATTCACGCAGCGATGATTGAGACACTGCACATCGCGACGTTAGGTACCTTGTTTACCTTGATATTTGCGATTCCATTGGCGTTGTTGAACGCGCCAAATATCACACCTAATAAAGCGCTGAACTGGGTGGCTCAATTCTTTCTGGTGTCTTCACGTTCTGTGAACTCATTGGTTTGGGCTTTGTTGTTTATCGCACTGTTTGGCCCCGGTGTTCTCGCAGGCATTATGGCAATTGCTATTCGCAGTATCGGCTTTGTGGGGAAGCTGTTAGCGGAAGCGATTGCCGAAGTGAACATGGGGCCTATCGAAGCTCTGCGCGCAACCGGCGCTTCTTGGATGAGCATCTTGCTTAAAGGGTATTGGCCGCAAGTTATGCCCGCATTCTACTCCATCGTGTTGTTCCGTTGGGACATCAATGTGCGTGAATCTGCGGTATTGGGGTTAGTGGGCGCTGGTGGTATTGGCGTGGTGCTAAACGATGCGCAGAACCTTTTTGAGTGGCAAAAAGTTTCGATGGTATTAGTGAGTATCTTCGCAGTGGTTATCGTTGCAGAAGCAGTGGTGATCCACATCCGTAACAAACTCATATAAACATATAGTGAAATGCAGCGTGTTTTGTGTTTTGTGTGATGTGTCAAAGTTAAGAGCTTATCTAGCATTTTGAAGCTCAAACGACCCTAGGTACTTCGGTCTACCTAGCGGTCGTTTTTTTATGTCTATTGAGTGACTTAAGACCTTGTTAGAAGTAGAAGGGCGTGACTCGTTTTTAAGTGTCTAGCTTTTAACTGCCAGCAGCGAATCCACAAATTCTGCAAACCCATAGCCACCAGGCTGCGACATGACCCTGCTTGGATGATGCTCTAGCTTATCCCAATAATGTTGAATGTTTGCCACGCCAACGGTAAGTGGAAGTGATTCGAACATCTGCTGATCATTCATTGAATCGCCGACATAGCAGGCTTGATTGTGGATTTGCTCAAGCGATAAGCCTTTATTAGCAAGGAAACGGTGCACGGCGTTTTTCTTTGAGTGTTCGCCGTACCAAGCGTTGATATGAATCGAACTTGCCGTCGCGTGTGCGCCTAAAGCGTGTATTCTTTCGAGTACCGCTTGAACAGTTTCAGGATCAACAGGCTTACGGTTTTGGCCGATATCAATCGCGACCTCACACAAGCGGTAAGATTGATCCAAAGTTAGCGAAAGGTCGGGGTAACTCAACAAGATCGCTTCAACTTCTTGTTTTAGCTTTGCTTGGTTCTGACGCACTTGTTCTAGCGGTGTTTCAGATGAGAGTTGTAATGCACCATCTTGCTTCTCTAGTAAGAAGGCGCCGTTCTCTCCTAGCACGGCATCGACAGGCCAAAGCTGCGCAATATGGTCACACCAACCAGCACAGGCTCCCGTTACAGCGACCACTTTGATTCCACTGTCTCTCAGCTTTTGTAACGCAATTAGGGTTTCTGGAGGCAATGAGCCTTGCCAAGTGAGCGTGTCATCGACGTCGGTTAATACCCATTCGATGTGCTTCCAGTTGTTGTCGGCGTTGTTGATCAAATCAGCTTGAAGGTCAACGACGCCATATGTGACTCACCGTTAGCTTCGAACAGGCATGCCTAGTCCTATGACTTTGTTTATAGCTTTGACATTCGCCATGATTTCACCCACCTGAGCGTTGTAACACCTCAAGCTCAATTTACCGCTGGTTAGTCCTTTATATCGAGACATTGCGGTCTCAGATATTGAGCGATAGTGATAACCAGACTCGGATTTCCACTCCGCTATTGTTCCGTTTTTCAGAGCCTCTACAGCTTCATTTCTGGGATGCCCATCTTCCCAAAACGCTGCATTCTTTCGAGGTGGTATCAACGGAGTACAACCTTTATTTTTCAGAGTATTGTGGCAACTTTTTGTGTCATATGCTCCATCGGCAGATACAGCATCGATCTTTCTACGTAAAGGGTTGAGTAACGTTGGCAGCACTTCGCTATCACCAACATTTACTAGGCTGACCTCGGCACTAATGGCTTCATGGGTATCTACATCAACGGCTAAGTGCAGCTTGCGCCATGTTCTACGTTTTTCGGCACCGTGCTTCTTCACCTTCCACTCCCCTTCGCCAAAGACTTTGAGACCAGTCGAGTCAATGGCTATATGACGAATAGCCCCTTTAGATTTATTACGGTATTTCACCTGGACTGTCTTCGAGCGTTTACTGATACAGGTGTAGTCTGGGGATGTCAGTGGAACATCCAATAACTCAAAGATAGAGTCGATAAAACCTTGAAGAGCACGCAATGGTAATGAGAATACTCCTTTAATCATCAAGGCAGTTTCAATCGCTGTATCAGAGTACTGAAAGCCTCTACCACGCTTACCATGATGGGTTTTGCATCGCCATGCATCTACGGCTGTATCATCTATCCAGAACGTAACCGAGCCCCGTTTGCACAAAGCCTTATTGTACTCCGCCCAGTTAGTTATCTTCTTTTTCGCCTTACCCATGTTGTCACCGCTCTAACCATCATAAAGGATCAGATCGCAGGACTCGAAAAAGGTTCAACTGATTTAGGCAACAACGCCGTTGTTGTCTAGTTGGTGTTCCATTAAAACTCACTTATTCCATGGATTGTTTTACACAGAGCGTATTAATTCAGCTCAATGTAGAATTAGAAGCTAACGTGATTAGAAAATACAGTGCTTGGCAAAATCGCCCGCTTCATTAGCCGTCCAGTCACCTTTAGGCTTTTCTTTCATATCCGCACACCAAGCTTCACTACCAACCTCGGTACAAGCCATTAATTGAGTAGCAAGGAAAAGGATCAACGCGACTTTCTTCATAATAAACATTCCGTTGTGGTCTACACTTCTGTTTATAACTGTATCAAATCCCACAAGTGATTGTTATAGCTGCTAAGAACTTAAGGGCGTTTAAAATGATGTGGGTTTGAGCTGTATTCGAGAGGCAGTAAAGAAGGGAAGGTTTGCTTGGATTTAAGATCGAAAAAGCCAGCAAATGTGCTGGCTTTGAAATTCTTAATAAGTGTCTATTCGTTATTTCGCTTTAACTACTTATCGATTTATACCAATTTCATCTCTTGGATGATGTCCGAAGCAATCTCTGGCTTCGTGCTTGTTGGTTTCTCGTGTAGGTCGGCTTTCAATTGTCCCTTACGGTTACTTAGGCCCGCTTCAAGTTTCTTAAGTGCTGCAGCGATAGCTGGGTACATAACATCATCTGTCGATTTTGCTGTTACTCGTACACCTTCGTAGTTGGTGAATACTTCAACCTGATGTTGACCGTGTTCTTTAGTAATGATGATGTCGCAACTGATCAGTGATGGGAAATGGTTAGATATCTTCTCGAATTTACCTTCGATGTCTTTGCGTGACTCGTCGTTAATTGATACATGATGTGTTTGAACATTTATTTTCATAAATCATACCTTTCCAATGACTGTGTCATTTAAACGTAGCAAACATCGGATAGATTAACCAACTGAGAATTAGCACATGTGTGATTGACTTCAGTGTTATCAAATATTCTCTTGTTACTCCCTTGAAAGTCCGATGAACTGATCGCATATTATGTTTCGTGAATTTCAAACGTGTTTAAAAATCCCTCACCTTTGAAGTATTACTCCAATTCACTCTTTCAACTTAGTTTTTATCGCCCTAATCACGCATTACTCCAAATACTTATTCTAGTCTTCTTTTATAAATCCACATCCATTTTAGTGAACAAAACATACCTGCTCTGTCGATATCACAATTACTGAGATAAAGAGCAATGATATATTGAGATGAATTTTAGTACGGGATACTCTAACGGCTTCGTTAAACTTGGATTTATTAACATGAAAATGCCTGTTAAATTCGCTGTAATCGCAGCTTCCCTTTCTTTCGCTTTTAATGTTTTTGCTGCCCCAGTTGAATTTCAGAAGATCCCTGAGATCATGCAGCAATTTGAAACGGCAGAACTGTACGTTAAGAAGTCGGTCACCTTAGGCCGTTTACCAGCCGAGTCTGAAATTGGCATTGATTTTCCTACTTATGTTTCGGATGGAAAGGGCGGTTACAGCCTAGAGACAAACAACGTAATGACAGATTCTGTTGTTATCGCAAGCATGCCGAAAGCGATTGTTGATGATGTTTTCAACCAATGGCTAGTACCTAAAGATACGTGGATCAGCAGCTACGGTTCTTTGCCAACCTCGACCACTGAATTTAAGCCGTTTAAGCGTATTAAAACCATCAAAGCCATTAAGATTGATGCAGAAATGCTGAAGCTGTTAGGCAGTGAAGATGGCAACACGGCGATGATCAAAGTGAGCTGGGATGAGAAGGGAATGAAGGTCTATAAGGATGGCTACTTAGCAGATTATGAGTACGGGATTGCCCCTCATGAGATGCAAGAAAACTACGAATTAGCACCTAAGTAACTCGATTCGATTGCAGAAAAGCGCCTTGCTTATTAGTGGGCGCTTTTTTGTTGCTCACCAAAAATATGACGAAAATCACACTTTTCTGACAATTAATGACTCGTTGTGCTAGTATGCGCCGCTTGTCTTTGTAATTGATAAAAAACGCATTACCAAAACAGACTTTTCTGTTTACCTGCTTGTAATGACCTCATTCAGTTTGGCCTGACTTGGCTAAACATCTGCATTTTGCTCGGACGCAAAGAGAGTAGTACTCACTACTTCACTATGTACATTTGAGAGCACCATCTATCAAAGGCCTTTTTGAAACAGCCTAAATTAGCGCGAACTTAGTTCAGCGTGAAGGGTTTCGTTTTTCCAAAAATCCCTCTCGGTGGCTAAGTGATCCTTAGTTGCTGACAAATAAGGAGTCTATATGACGACTACGGTATCTACATCCGTACCTACATCTCAAGCTGGTAACGCAGCGCCGACGGAGAAAGAAGTAAACCACCCGTTTCTCTCTTTGGTTATCATGGTGATCGTTGCTGCAATCGCAACTTACTTGATCCCTGCTGGTGAATTCGAGCGATTGTTCATGAATGGCCGCACGGTTATCGACCCAGACAGCTACACACAATTGACCAGCAACCCAACAACATTAGCCTCTTTTTTCGAATCATTTTTTAAAGGCTTCAAATCCGCTTCTGGCGTGATGGGCGTTGTGGTATTTGTGGGTGGTGCTTTTGGCATTATCAAACACATGGGCTTGTTAGACGCATCCGTTGTTGCATTAACCACTAAGCTAAAGAAGCAGGGCTTGTACGTGATTGCACCTGTGATCATGACGGCGATCTTCTTCAACGTTACCTTCACCGGTATGCGTGAACTTGATGTCATCTTTATCTCTTTGATGATCCCGATCTGTATCAAGCTTGGCTATGACGCGATCACGGCACTTGGTGTTGTTTTACTGGCAAGTTGTGCCGGTTTCGCCGCGGCTTTGGCTAACCCATTCTTTACGGGTATCGCACACACTATCGCTGAACTGCCTATGTATTCAGGCATGTGGTATCGCTTTATTGTTGGCATGTTCATGTTACTAACAGGTGCTTGGTATGTACTTAACTACGCGCGCAAAGTTAAGCAAGACCCAACCAAAGGCTTGTTGCACGGTACGGGTTATCACTACGAATCTAACGTTGAAGCGAAAACACTGACCACACGTGAAAAGCTTGCGGGCATCGCGTTCTTGGGCGTGTTCGCATACATGATCTTCGGCACGTTGACGATGGGTTTCGGCTTCACTGAGATTGCAGGTGCATTCGTGGCGATGGCGATTATTCCAGGTTTGGTGGCGGGCTTATCTCCGAACAAGATTTGTGAGTACTGGACCAAAGGTGTTAGCGATGTATTGGTTGCGGTACTGATCATCTTCTTTGCTCGTTCAGTGCTAACCATTATGGAAGACGCGAAGATTGTTGATTCTATTATCTTCTATCTTGCACAGATCATTTCTGGTAGCTCTAAACTTGTGGCAGCAGCAGGGATCTACTTCTCGCAGGCTGCGATCAACCTATTCATTCCGTCTGGCAGTGGCCAAGCGGTGATTACCATGCCAATCATTATTCCGTTGGCAGATATTGGTGAAGTGACTCGTCAAGTGGCGGCACTGGCTTCTCAATTGGGTGATGGTATCTCTAACTATATTTACCCAACCAATGGTGGCTTGTTAGCGGTATTGGCTATTGCAAAAGTGCCTTACACCAAGTGGGTTCGTTTCTTCTTGCCGTTGTTCTTGTTTTGGTCGGTAGGCGCTTTGGTTTCCGTTGTGATTGCTCAAATGATTGAGTTAGGGCCTTTCTAAGGTTTCTGTTTAATCGAATACATGGACAGTTAAGGCTTAACTGAAGCTGTGTGATTAAATAAGAAGGCAGCGAATTCGCTGCCTTTTTTCGTTTAAAGCAAAGCTACGCCAACGTTAAAGGTTACTCTTCAAATTGGTAAGAAGAGGGCACCACAATCACGCCTTGTTTTGATATGTGGAAGCGCTTGGCGTCGGCAAGGCTATCTATGCCAATTTGAGTCCCATCTGGTACTTTAACGTTCTTATCGATGATGCAGTTTTGTATGTGGCAATTTTTTCCAATCTCAACATCTTCAAACAAAATACTATCAATCACAATTGCGGCATTACTGACTTTCACTTTAGGGAAGAAGATAGAGTTTTGCGCCGAACCACCTTCAATCACTACCCCATTCGCGATCATCGAGTTGATGAATATCCCTTGGTTCCCCTCTACAGAAGCGATGGTTCGCGCTGGTGGCAGTTGCTGGTCATAGGTGCGAATTGCCCAATCAGGTTGATATAAATCGATAGGCGAAGCTGGTTTTAACAGGTCCATGTTGGATTGGTAATAAGAGTCGATAGTACCAACATCTCTCCAGTACGCATCTTGGGTCACTCGGCCTTCTTCATCCCCAAACTTGTATGCATAAACACTGTTGTTGCCGACCAATTTAGGAATGATGTCTTTACCAAAATCGTGGCTTGAGTTCGGATCTTCTGCATCCGCCAATAGTGCTTGAGTCAGTACTTCCTTATCAAAGACGTAAATACCCATTGAAGCCATGCTTCGAGTTGGCCTACCAGGTACACATGCAGGGTAACGTGGCTTTTCGGTAAAGTTATTGATCTCTAGAGATTCATCTATCTCCATCACACCAAACTCTTTGGCTTCATCAATCGAAACCTCCATGCACGCCACAGTTAGGTCGGCCTCGTTCTTTTTGTGCTGCTTGAGCATTGGTGCGTAATCCATGCGATAGATATGGTCACCGGATAACACCACCACATGCTTGGCTTCACTGCGCGAAAGTAGGTACAAGTTTTGATAAATCGCATCGGCAGTACCGCTGTACCAGCTATCACCCGTTCGCATTTGTGGGGGAACATTGGTGATGTATTCGCCGAGCTCGGGGTTAAGCACCGACCAACCATCTCTCAAATGTTTTTGCAAAGAGTGAGACTTGTACTGAGTCAGCACTAAAATTTGGCGTAGCCCAGAGTGTAAGCAGTTCGCGAGAGTGAAATCGATGATTCGATATTTGCCACCAAAAGGTACCGCAGGTTTTGCGCGGTTATCGGTGAGAGGGGAAAGCCGAGAGCCAACACCGCCGGCCAGAACGATTGTTAGAGTGTCTTGCATAGTCAGAACCTCAATGTATTTATGATTATGAACATAGACTTGCAAGCACTAAGCCAAATGTAACTCATTGAATATTATACGAGGCGAGATTGATTCTTGTTGTTCTGCACCAAAATGATGCGTGCGAGATATTGGCTTGCTCTATTTTGATCCAAAAAAGATCCGAACAAAGTGAAGGGATTGGATTAACAAAATGACGCACGGAAAAGCTGCATTACAAAACTGTCAATAAAATGAAGGAATAAAGTGATCGGGTCGATATAAATTTACATAAATAATCACAACTTTTCACAAATTGATTTCCATCAATAAAGTAGGGTTATTCTATGATACCTTGCACGCAAAATAAGAAATGATTACTCATTCACCAACAAAGATTAAGCCCCCAAAAGGAAATTATAATGAAAAAAACAGTATGTGGTATTGCGGTTATTGCGGCTCTTATGTCAACCAATGTTCTTGCTCATAAAGAAGGTGATTTCATCATCCGTGCAGGTGCAGCAACGGTATCTCCAAATGATAGTAGCGGTGCTGTGTTAAATGATCCGAATACAGAGTTCTCTGTAGATTCAAACACTCAGCTTGGTTTGACTTTCGGTTACATGTTTACTGACAACATCAGCCTTGAAGTACTAGCGGCAAGCCCATTTTCTCACAACATTTCTGCTACTGGCCTAGGTGAAATTGCTGATACAAAACACCTACCACCAACGTTCATGGTTCAGTACTATTTTGGTCAAGCAAATAGTGACTTCCGCCCTTACGTAGGCGCAGGTATCAACTATACGGTATTCTTCGATGAGTCATTGAACCAAGGAGCGAAAGATCTAGGTTTAAGCGATTTATCTCTTGATGACTCTTGGGGTCTTGCTGCAAACATCGGTATGGACTACATGATCAATGAAGATTGGTTCTTGAATGCATCGGTCTGGTATGCAGATATCGGTACTACTGCAAAATATAAGTTTAACGGTCAACAGTTCTCAACAGACGTTGATATCGACCCATGGGTATTCATGATCGGTGGCGGTTACAACTTCTAATCCACGATTCAGTTTACTAAGGCGCTCAAGCACCAGCCAGCTTGTGCGCCTTTTTTTATTGTTAATGAATTAGTCACTGTAACGCTTTGTTGTTAAGGGTAAAGTAGACCTATTGTCGTCATCTATTGTTAACAAAACAGAAAGATAGCTGTCATAACCACCTCATAAAATCGCGATTCAAATTATGGAGGATATATGAATCGTAAATTTAATAAGCTGGCATTATTACTGCCTATCGCGGTAAGTTCTGCTCTAGTAGGCTGTTCTCAACCAACATCACCAACGACTGCTACGCCATCTCAAACATCACTTGATGCTTTTAGCCTTCAATGCCAATCGATCGAGCAGCCAAGAGCTTCCAATGCTGAGGTAACTGGAATCAGCCTAGTTAGCCGTTCAATTGCCGACGCCCCGTTTGATACTTCTGCAGCCGAAATCGTCAGCTACGATTCATGTACCGACAAGCTTTATGTTGTGAACGCTCAAGCTCAGAAAGTTGATGTGTTATCGATGAACGCTGACAGCGCACCAACATCTGCGGGTTCTATTGATCTTCAATCAGCGGCTGCAGCTTCTGGTATTGATATTGGTGCAGCGAACAGTGTGTCGACTCATCAAGGATTAGTTGCTGTCGCGATTGAAAATGCCGACAAGCAACAAAACGGCATTATTGCACTTTATCGTTCAGACACGTTAGAGCTGATCACTACTTATGCGGCTGGTGCATTACCGGACATGGTGAGCTTCTCGAAAGATGGTCGCTACATTGCCTCTGCAAATGAAGGTGAGCCGAATGCGGATTACAGCATTGATCCTGAAGGTTCAGTAACGCTGGTGGATTTAACCAATGGTCCTTTGCAAGCGACAGTCACTCAGATTGATTTCAAGGCATTCAATCAAGGTCAGCCTCGCCATGCAGAGCTAACCGATAAGGTTCGAATCTCTGCGCCAAATGCAACCATTGCTCAAGATCTTGAACCGGAATACCTAACGTTTGCGGATAACGGAAAACTCTACGTTGCCCTTCAAGAGAACAACGCTTTGGCCGCGATTGATGTGGCGAGTGCACATGTGGATGCGATTTTTGGTCTAGGCGGAAAGCCTTGGGATAACGCTAAGCTAGACGCGTCAAACAAAGACAAAAACATCGGTAATCTACAAAATTACGCGATGTTAGAAGGTCTTTACATGCCAGATAGCATCACTAGCTACAGTGTTGAGGGCAACACCTACATCGTGACTGCGAACGAAGGTGATGGTCGTGAATATGGCATCAAGACCACGCAAAAAATGTGTGATGAGAAAGGTTTCGAGTGGGATGGCGATGACTATCAAGGCACCGAAAACTACGCCACGGAAAAAGACTTTTGTATCGCGTATGTCGATGAAGTACGCGGCAAGAAGTTAGACGTTGATGCTAACCACCCATTAGCTGGAGCATTGATAGACAACAAGCAACTTGCACGTCTTAAGGTGATTAAGCCACAAGGGACACTCGCTGCTGACCAAAAGGTTCAAGCATTCGGCAGCCGCTCGTTCTCTATCTGGGATGAGTCAGGAGAGTTAGTGTTTGATAGCGGCGATGATTTTGCTCGAATCGTACTTGATCAAGATCCTGCAAACTTCAACAGCACCAATGATAACAACCAAAGCGGTGACGATCGCAGCGATGATAAAGGGGTAGAACCTGAAGCTATTGAAGTCGCTGAGATTAACGGTAAGCACTATGCTTTTATTGGTCTTGAGCGCCAAGGTGGCATCATGGTTTACGACGTGACACAGCCTGAAAGCGCAAGTTTCATCAGTTACTTGAACAACCGAGGCTTTACACAACCAGTGTGTACCAAAGTTGATGAAGACGGTGATTGCGACAACGATACTTACAACTCGAAAGCGGGTGACCTAGGTCCAGAGTCAATCAAGTATTTCACTCGCTCTGATAACCACTTTATTGCGGTGGGCAACGAAGTGAGTGGTAGCACGTCAGTTTACCGAGTTGAGTTCTAATCTCGCTTATTGCTAACAATTTGATTGAATCAAAACAAAAGCGCCATGACTTGTTAAGTCGTGGCGCTTTTTTATTTCATCGCTTATTTCATCGTTGATTTAGTCGCGATAGCAAAGGCCTATGGCTGTTGCTTAGTTGGTGCTAGAGCGATTTCACGGATACATACGTTCTGTGGTTGTTGGTAAGCGAATGATACAGCGCGTGCAATATCGTCAGCTGCCAATACGCCGCCCATGTCTTCTTTCCAAGAATCGTAATCGTCTTTGATCTCTTGAGATGTTGTGTGAGATAGAAGCTCAGTTTCTACAGCACCCGGTGCAATTGTAGTAACACGAACGTTTGAAGCGGCAACTTCTTCACGAACGTTCTCAGAAATAGCGTGAACCGCGAACTTAGTACCACAGTAAGCTGCATGGCTTGGGAATGTTTTCTTACCCGCGATAGAGCTGATGTTGATGATAGTACCTGTGTTGCGTTCCATCATCGGAGCAAGTACAGATTGCATGCCGTTTAGAAGACCAATCACGTTCACATCGAACATTGTCTTCCACTCTTGTGCGTCTTGAGTATCGATTTGACCAAGAAGCATTGCGCCAGCGTTGTTGATAAGTGCATCGACAGGACCAAACTTCGCTTCACCTTGTGCGATTGCTGCATCAAAAGACGCTTTGTCTGTTACGTCTACTTTCACTGATAGTGAGTTTGGTAGGTTCAGCGCTTCAAGGCGGTTAACACGACGAGCTAAAAGTAGCAGAGGGTGACCTTCATCGCTTAGACGACGAGCGATTGCTTCACCAATACCAGAGCTTGCACCTGTAATTACGATTAGTTTTTTCATTTTATTTCCTCTGTACTTTTATTGCGTCGGTTGGCTACGACGTGCTGTTTAAGTGCATTCGAATCAAGTGCTTGGTGCCTTGCTTCGTTGCGATGGAGGTATATTAAGGAAAATAGCATTGTTGATATATAGCGCTTTACTTGAAACACTGTTGCTGTAGTGCAACAATAAAAGCGTCTATCTCATAACTTCATTAGTAAGCTGGCGGTCATGCTCAATCAAATTAACCTGTCTGATATTCGTTCTTTCGTGCTTATCGCTCGTTTAGGTAACTTCACTAAAGCAGCGGAGGAGCTTGATGTGTCACGCTCCCACGTATCACGCCAAGTGAGTAGCCTGGAAAAACAGATGGGTGTGACACTGTTTATCCGCACCACTCGAACCTTGAGGCTGACGCACGCAGGGCAAGCTCTGTACGCGAGGTGCGAACAAGCCTTAGATAATATAGACCAAGCGTTGATTGCTGCTGTGGACGATGTCGAAGAAGTGCGCGGCGACATAAAAGTAAACTGTGTCGGCGGTTATCTGGGTGAAGTGATCATTGCGGATCTAGTGACTGAGTTTATGCAGCTCTACCCAGACATCAGTATTAGCCTTGATTTTAGTAGTAACCGAGTCGACATGATTGAAGATGCTTTCGATATCGCTTTTCGTATGGGGAGCCTTGAAGATGCGGGTTTTATCGCAAGAAAACTATTGGACATTGAAATGGGAACACTGGCAAGCCCAGAGTATTTCGTTCGTAAAGGAAGGCCCAATCACCCTAAAGAGCTGATCCATCATGATTGCTTAACCGGTTCGGTGCGTAAGTGGAGCTTTCAAGCTGTGGACGACACCAAGAAAACGGTTGATGTGCATGTGACGGGTAGGCTGCAATGTAAAAACGGTCGAGTGTTGGTGCAGGGCGCGAAATCAGGCAATGGAATTATTCGTGTTCCAACCATCTATTGCTTGCAAGAACTCAATGACGGACAACTAGAGCAGGTGTTTGATGATTGGGTGGTGCCTAAAGTGGACTTTTCAGCGATCTACCATCGAGACCGCTATCAACCAAGTCGAATTCGAACCTTCATTGATTTTGTGAAAGGTCGCTTTGAACAAATGCCAGTGAGCTAGTTGTTTTTGCTGTGTCTGCTATTCGTTTGACTGGTTTGGTTTACATCTCGTCGATTTCGTTTTGCAGGCTTTCCAGTTGATCCAGAATCAGTAAAAACTTCTCACCAAAAGGCGTTACCTGATACTCAACTCTTGGTGGCAGTTCGTTGAACATTTGCTTATCTAAAATCCCGAACTCCACATTTCGCTTCAAACATTCATTCAGTACCTTAGTCGATAACCCTTCGACCGAACGTACCATTTCACCGGGGCGATTAATGCCATTTGCCAATAATTGGTAAACTGTTAGCGACCATTTACAGCCGTAGATGGTTTCTACCATACGAGCGGAACGTTCTGGTGCTGATTTTCTTGAAAAAAAGTTTTCCTGATTTTTCATAAAGATGTACCAATAAGTACCTACCTAACCGATTTGTACTTACTATTCATAGTGTTAGTTCAAAGCCTAAGATTACCACGTTCACATGACTTAGGAGATAACAAAATGAACTTCACTAAAAATGGTATTGCAGTAGTAATCGGTGGCACAAGCGGTATGGGCTTTGAAACAGCGAAGCAGTTAGTCGCTCAAAACATCCATGTGTTGGTTGTAGGCAATAACCCAACTAAGTTAGATAAAGCGGTGTCAGAACTGCAATCACTAGGCCACGCCTCTGGTTGGCAAGCTAACCTTTATGATGATGCAAGTGTGTCGAATCTTATCGCGCATCTAGAGTCGCTTGAAGAGGGTATTGGTTACCTTGTTAATGCGGCTGGCTACTTCAACCCTAAGGCGTTTATTGAGCACCAAGAATCTGATTACGAGCAATATATGCAGCTGAATAAAGCAACCTTCTTCATCACTCAAGCGATAAGCAAATTGATGATCAAGAACGGCGGTGGCAGTGTGGTTAACGTTGGTTCTATGTGGGGTAAGCAAGCAATCAAAGCGACGCCATCTTCTGCCTATTCAATGGCTAAAGCTGGCCTGCACGCATTAACACAACACATGGCAATGGAACTGGCTGAGCATAACATTCGCGTGAATGCGGTTTCCCCGGCTGTGGTTAAAACGCCGATTTACGAATCTTTCATTAAACCGGAAGAAGTGGATCAAGCGTTAGAAGGCTTCAACGCGTTCCACCCTATTGGTCGAGTAGGTTTGCCGAAAGACATCGCTAATAGCATCTCTTTCTTATTGTCAGACAGTGCTGATTGGGTAACGGGTGCAATCTGGGATGTTGATGGCGGTGTGATTGCTGGTCGCAATTAATTAGGATTCTTTTTAGGTGGCTGTCGCGTAGGCAAAATAGCAGCGAGATGGCCTCCTTGATGAGTATTCGCGTAGAATAGAAACTAGAAAGACAACAATAATAATTAAAACGATAACAAGAGTAAGGTCGCCATTATGTTCAACATGGACTTTTCAAAGAAACTGGTTATTGAAACCGAATCATTAGATTGGATTGCAAGCCCTGCCAAAGGGGTATGGCGTAAGCCGCTAGAAAGAGAAGAGAAAGAATCGGGCCACACGACCAGTGTGGTGAAGTACGATCCTGAATCTTCGTTTTCTGAGCATCCGCATCCGCAAGGCGAAGAGATCTTCGTGTTAGACGGTGTATTCTCTGATGAAACAGGAGACTTCCCTGCAGGCACTTATATCCGTAATCCGCCGGGCAGCGCGCACTCCCCATCAAGCAAAAATGGCTGTACGATCTTGGTTAAGCTTAATCAGTTTGATGCGAGAGACTTAACTCAAGTTCGTATCAATACGCTAGAAACGGAATGGCTTGCAGGTATCGGCGGTTTACAAGTGA
The DNA here is from genome assembly GCF_000272105.2 of Vibrio splendidus 12E03. Taxonomy (GTDB): domain Bacteria; phylum Pseudomonadota; class Gammaproteobacteria; order Enterobacterales; family Vibrionaceae; genus Vibrio; species Vibrio splendidus_I. The sequence goes on along the minus strand of NZ_AJZD02000112.1, from coordinate 6,206 downwards.
TGCCACTGCATGAATTCGAACGCGAGCATGTCGCTTTAGTTAAGTGGCCAGTTGGTGAACGTTTTCAGCCGCATCGTCACTTTGGCGGTGAAGAGATCTTTGTGTTGTCTGGCACCTTTAAAGATGAACATGGCGAGTATCCAAAACACACATGGATGCGCAGCCCTCATATGAGCGAGCATTTTCCATATGTGGAAGAAGAGACCGTTATCCTCGTGAAAACGGGGCACTTGCCATTGGATTAGAGGAATGCTCCATATAAAGATGAAAAAGCCGCATTGCTTTGAGCAATCGGCTTTTTCAATTTTCACATATGGGCAGACTAGTAAGCGACACCAATACGTTGACGCGGGAACTTGCCAGCTTCTAGTTCATCAATCATCGCAATGGCGTAATCGCTGACGGATATTTTGCTGTTGCCATCTTCGTCGGTGAGCAGTTGATCACCACCAGTGCGGTAGGTTGATAGCTTATCGCCCGGGAAGATTTCTGCTGCAGGGCTAATGAACGTCCAGTTAACTTCGTTATCAGATTGTCTGAACACTTCAAGCGCTTCGCCCTGTGCTAGCGCTTCGTTTTTGTAATCCGCAGGGAAGTCAGGAACAGTAACTAACGGAATGTTTGGCGCCACTTCTAATGAGCCTGCACCGCCAACCCAAAGTAGGCGCTCGATACCAATGCTCGGTAATGTTTCCAGCAATTTAGTCGCAGTGTTTTTTACGATGTCGTGATTGCCCAAAGCACGTCCGCCAATCGAAGTGATTACTGCATCAACGCCGGATAGTGCGCTTGCTAGATTTGCGGCTTCATCTTGTAAATCAAATGAACGAACCTCAACACCTTTGGTTTCTACTTTGCTTGCATCTCTTACTACAGCAACCACGTCGTGACCACGAGATTGAGCTTCTTGAGCAATGTGACTACCAATCCAACCTGATGCGCCTAATAATGCAATTTTCATAATGTCTCTCCAATTATCTAATTTATTGAGTCTGTTTCTCGACAGCCATTGCAGTCTAATAGCTCACTATATTGCGATAAATATCGTAAAATGATGTAGATTGTATCTATATAGTTATCTAATAGGCTTAGTTCAGTGGATAAGGAAAAGTGTGATGGATAGATTGACGGCGATGCGTAGCTTTGTTGAAGTCGCAAATTGTGCCAGCTTCACTCAAGCAGCTGAGCATTTGGATATGAGCCGTTTACAGGTTTCACGCCATGTTCAAGAGATCGAAGGGTGGCTAAAACAGCGGTTGTTGCACAGAACCACTCGTAAGGTGAGTTTGACCGCGACAGGAGAGATTGCCTTACAGCGCTGCGAGAAAATACTCCATGAAACGGCGGAGTTAGAAGTGACCGCACTGAATCAAACCGATGCTCTTTCAGGTGTGATTCGAATTGCTGCTCCGATTGGTTTAACTCAGCACATGTTATTGGATGTGGTTGAACAGTTCACAGAGCTTCATCCCAATATCACGGTAGAACTTTTTGCTTCTGACCGTTTTGCTCAGCTGGTGGACGACAGAATCGATATTGCGCTGCGCTATACCGATCAACCTGACGATAGTTTGATTGCTCGAAAGCTAATGGAAATTGATTCGGTGGTGTGTGCATCGCAAGCTTATTTAGACAAACATGGTGAACCTAAAACAGTCGACGAGCTTCGACAGCACAATTGTTTTCGCCATTTGAGTGTTTCTAAGTGGGATTTCGTTAAGGATAATCAGCACTTTTCTGTTGAGGTGTCGGGCACTATCAAAGCTAATGATGTTGGGGTATTAACCCGCGCTGCACAGCATGGTAAAGGGGTTGTTCGATTGCCCTGTGATTTAGCCAATCCACTGATTGCGGATGGCAAATTGAAACGAATTTTGGATGATTTTGTTTCACCGAGTAGTGTGCTGTGGGCGGTGTATTTGTCTCGTAGTTATCAGCTGCCGGTTGTGCGTCAGTTCATAGATTTTGCTGCCGAGGTTTGGTCTAGCGATATCAAGTCTGGGGATGTTTGAAACTTCATAGGCAATGATATAGCAATAGAATTTTTAAAACTCATAAATACAAAAATCCGATATCAATGGTGATATCGGATTTGAACTCAATAATTCAGAGTTCCAGCACGCTCTCCTCTCACGAAGTCTTTACATGTAATGATGTACGGATAATCGGGTATTTATCACCTTTTCGTTTACGTCTGGTAAAGGCTGATACAAGTTTCTAGTGATGTCGGATAATACTTGGTCGTAAACTTGCGATACCACAGTAGATATATCACTGGTTAATTCGTACATGCTATCTGCTGGTTGGGTTGCTTCAGTACTTGATGCGATCTCGGTGAGTGCATGCATCGCACGTGTGCAAATGGGAGATCCACTGCTGATAGGGCAGATAATCGATAATTGGTTAAGTTTGCGGTGTGTTTGAGATGCGTAGAATTTGAATCTCGCGTACTCCTCAGGCTTCTCCATATCAGGTATGCACATGCGTAACTTGGTCAGGATCTCCATGCAGTCTAAGATCTGTTGCCAATTCATGTGATACTCACGGCTCATGTCTTCTCGTTCAGACTGAATCAGCCAGATGATCATCACTTCATCCATTAAGAACATGCTGTGACGTATCGTTTTGCCATGAATCGATTGGTTACGCACCAAGCTACGGTTTTGCCAGTCACTGTGCATGGCGATGAGCTTGAGGTGATAGATGCGATACATAGGGCGGCTATCAAACGACACATGGGACTGAAGCAGCTCAGAGACTTCAAGTATGTTGTCGTAAATCTCGTTCACTTTGCGAATCGACTCACTAGACAATTTATATGCTAGAGCGTAATGCGTTGCTGCGCGGTGTTTGCGTGATAACAACAATAATTCTCTAAGCAGAACTAAGGTTTCAAACCGGTGTGATAGCGCTGTTTGTCTCTTCCTTGAGAAATGAAACAGGGCCGCAAGTACTAATAGGGATAAACCCACTGAAATAACTACAAACATATTCAACTCCTAATATTTGTATACCTACTTAGTGGTAGTGCAGGCACCGTGCCAAAATAAATAAATGTTATATTTCAGTTGCTTATGATTTATCTATAATTATGGATGATCAATTATGGTGCATGAGTTCACCATTCGAGTGAATGTTTCTCATGTTTTGCAGGATTTTTTGAGAGGTTAGTCGCCGGTGGGGAGATGGAACTTAGATTTCAGTGTAGGAAATGAAGAAGGCCTCACCCTTTATATACTTTTAACTAGAAAAAGCAGTAAGAGTGAGGCCTTTCAATGTTCATTTCTGAGTTTCGTTAGCTTAAGTGCTAAGAAGCGTTTAGCACTAAACGTTACGCAAGCTTAAGATCGAACTCAGTGCGGTACATCACCATATCTTCAATGGTCAGTACTGGCATGTTGTGTAGTTTGCCGAAAGCAACGATCTCTGGCGCTTTTGCCATTGTGCCGTCTGGGTTGGTTACTTCACACAGTACGCCAGCTGATTGAAGACCAGCCATTTGCATAAGATCCACAGTACCTTCTGTGTGACCACGGCGAGCAAGTACACCACCTTTACGCGCGCGTAACGGGAATACGTGGCCAGGGCGAGCAAGGTCAGTAGGCTTAGCTGTTGGGTTGGCAGCTGTCTTGATCGTTGTTACACGGTCAGCGGCAGAAACACCTGTTGTTACGCCAACTTTTGCTTCGATAGTGACGGTGAACGCAGTTTGGTTTGCGCTGTTGTTATCAACAACCATAGGTGGAAGTTCAAGTTGGTTTGCTTGCTCGTCAGTTAGACACAGGCACACAATGCCGCTGCATTCACGGATCATAAGCGCCATTTGAGCATTCGTCAGGTGTTCTACTGAGTAGATGATGTCGCCTTCGTTCTCACGATCTTCATCGTCAAGTAGCAGTACGCCACGACCTTCGCGTAGAGCTTGCAGTGCGTTTTCAACGCGAGTGATTGGTTCGCCAAATTCGGCAAGTAGTGAAGACTGATTCATGGTTAAACTCCTAAAATATCACCAGAATCAGGGCTGTATGAGGGATCTCAACCGAGCACGACAAAGCCTACTCATTACAAGAGGCTTTAGCTCATTATGGTTTTATCCAAAACGAAATGCACCCGTCTGAGTTGGAGGCATCAACCCAATAGATAGGTGCGCCTTTCCAACTTAAACGAGTGTGTTTCCATTCTCTCTCATCCGGACTATAACCGTCGGCTCTGGCATCTCACCAGATCTGCTGACCTCGACGAATCGAGCGCTCGCGGGCTTATCTTTAGATTTTGCTAAGGACATACCGCCGGTGGGGAATTTCGCCCCGCCCTGAGAATAAAAATTAATAATTTGTTTTGCTTTGAAAGCAGACCAGATGGTAATCCTTTCGATAGTGGATTTAAAGGACTGACAGCAAAGTTTTTCAGATTCTGCCTTTATAATCAGGTAAGTGTTCACTTTATCGGCAGACCTTGGCGTGTGGTGTTTAGTCGGGCGCAGGTTATGTTTAGTGGGTTTTGATGTCTATATGTGCACAAGTGGATGGTCTGTATTATTGGTGATGAAGTGACAGTTCATCAGCTCAATACTCAAGAGGCCCCTTAATCGATTATTGTTACACCATGACGGCTTACTGACCGTTTTGACATAAAATTGATATTGGCGATGCTAAGCTGCGATAGCATCCGACCACTTTATCTCAAAGATCTTAGCCATGACTTCTCTGTTTTCTAACAAATCCAAAGGCTTATTACTGCTCGTTTTAAGCTTGTATTCTCTAGTACCCTTTTTGATCTTTGGATCTGACTTCGACCTTGGAAGTGCTGTATTGCCTTTCTATGGTGCTGTGATGACATTCGTGACTTATTCAGCGGGTAACCAAGGGTTCCTAATCACACTCGCGACTCTCTCTTTGTTGGTCCTGACATTAAAGTTCTCAAAAGCAAAGCTAGTGAGTCTTTGTTTGCAGCTTGGTATTTTATTGGTGTTAAGCTTTGCAGCAAAGACATTCCTTAAATCATCAACGGAGAGTCCACGCCCATATACTGAGTACTTAGTTACCCAAGAAGTGGTTGATATGCCGGAGTTGTTTTATGAACTGCCACTAGAAGAAAAGAACATGGCCATTGAGTCAGTAGAAGATAAGGTCAGTGAATGGCGAACACGTCATTGGCTTGGCGAAACAGACTATTCATTCCCGTCTGGACACATGATTTTCGTGGGTGTTTGCTTGGCATTCTTTGGTGGGTTGTTCTTAGAAGCGAAGCGTTTTTACCTTGTAGGTGGCATGTTAGCTTGGGCTGGTGGTGTAGCGTATAGCCGTGTTTGGCTTGGTATGCATCGTCCTGAAGACTTAGCGGCGTCTATCGCCTTTGCGGGTTTAATGTATTTATTGGTGCCACTGATTCCAACGCAAAAGATAGAACCTTTATTGCCCAAGTTTTTAAGAGTCACCTAAGTTTTTAAGAGAGGCTTAAGGTTTTAAGAGCTGCCTAAGTTTTTAAGAAGTGCATAATTCTATATTTAACAAGCAGAGATTCTGGCTACTGATTGAGCCCGAGTTCTGCTTGTTTCTTTTTGGTAAGCCCCAAAGACACAATTCTGTGTGACTCAGTGAGGTAGTATCTTAGTTCCTCATCCCTTTCTGATGTGCTCTCAAAAAGCTGAATCCACTTCATGCCACGAGAAGCAAAGTAGGGTGCGGGTTTATAGCCCGGCTCTTCTTTGAGAAAGTCGAAATTCTGATCGGATGCCTTGAAGATAAACGCAGGCTCATTTTTCGGCCCCCAACCACCAATCGCAAACACCTTGCCGCCCACTTTCCAAACGTGAGAGTTATTCCACTGCATCACATAGCTGGTTGCAGGCAGTGATTCACAGAATGCATTGAATTCGTCGTAAGTCATAGAACGTCCTTTTATCTATTGGCTGTTTGATCTGTGGTTTTTAAGATGTCTTTTTTCTTCCAGTCTTTATCGCCAATAACTAGCCAGCTAACCCCTGCCAGATTGCTGTAAAGCCACTGATAGAACATAGCAGCAATGAACCAATGCGTATCTTCTCTTTAGGGATGCTTTGTGTCGTCATCAATGCCACTTTGTAACCCAACCAAGCAGCAGGCAGCAAAGGTATGGTGATGATTAAGTGGTGCATGGTGAAGAAGCCAATTGGGATTTGAACAATCAACGAGATGATCGAACTAAACACGAAAAACGCAGAAAGG